>NZ_CP083564.1:0-300000 GCF_025143985.1 Sulfitobacter sp. W027 | reverse complement strand
AAACTGCACGGGGCGCTGGCGAATATGGCGTCTGAGGATGAGGCACTGGCCCGCGATCTCTATGAAGCGGCGCTCAGCGTAGCCCCTGACCTCATCGTCATGGTGCTGGCCGCCACGGCGCAGGAACGGGCGGTGAAATCACTGGGCTGCAAATGGGCCGGAGAAATCTTCGCCGACCGCGCCTACAACGATGACGCCACTTTGGTCGACCGCAGCAAGCCCGGCGCGGTGATCCATGACGCCGATCATGCCGCCGCGCGGATGGTCGAGATGGTCAGGGTCGGCGCGATCATCACCGAGAGCGGCAAGCATATCCCCACGCGGATCGACACGATCTGCTTGCATGGCGATACGGCAGAGGCCGTTCAAATCGCAACCGCCGTCCGCAAGGGTTTGCAGGACGGCGGCGTGACTTTGGCAAAGTTCAGTGGCAGCGTTTAGCTGCGCACCAGCTTTTCATAGTCGGTGGCGATGTCACGGGTCAGCGCGCCGACCTCAAACTTCCAGTCGCCGATCTGCCCCACCGGGGTCACCTCGGCGGCGGTGCCGGTGAGCCAGCATTGCTCGAAACCTTCGAGCTCCTCGGGCATGATGTGGCGCTCGTGGACGGTGATGCCCTTGTCCTTCAGCATGCCGATCACGGTCTGGCGAGTGATGCCGTTGAGGAAGCAATCGGGCGTCGGCGTGTGCACTTCGCCGTCCTTGACGAAGAAGATATTCGCGCCTGTCGCCTCGGCCACATAGCCGCGGTAGTCGTACATCATCGCGTCCGAACAGCCCTTCGCCTCGGCCGCATGTTTGGACATGGTGCAGATCATATAGAGACCCGCCGCCTTGGCATGGCTCGGGATCGTCTCAGGGCTGGGGCGCTTCCATTTGGAGATGTCGAGCTTGGCACCCTTCATCTTGGCGTCACCGTAATAGGCACCCCATTCCCATGCCGCGATAGCCAAGCGCACCGGGTTGCGGGCCGAGGCGACACCCATGTCTTCGCCCACACCGCGCCATGCGACCGCGCGCACATAGGCGTCTTGCAGGCCAGAGGCGGCGAGGACTTCGGCCTTGGCGGCTTCGATCTGGTCAATGGTGTAGGGGATCTCGAAGTCGATCATTGCGGCCGAGCGCTTCAGACGCTCCGAATGCTCGCGGCTTTTGAAGATTTTGCCGTTATAGGCGCGCTCGCCCTCGAAAACCGAGGAGGCGTAGTGCATCGCATGGGTAAGGATGTGGACATTGGCCTCGCGCCAGTCCACCATTTTGCCATCCATCCAGATGTGCCCGTCTCGGTTGTCATATCCGCCTGCCATGGTATTTCCCTCCCAAATGACCCGCTATCTTTTCAAAAATTGCGCAAAAATCAGCATATGCAGACATTTAATTGCGCAAAACACGGGATTCGATAGCCTTTCACTATTGGAATGTCAACAAGGCTGACGTAAACTGATCTACATCAGGCGTGAGAGAGATTGAGACATACTATGGCTGACGGGCGGATGATGGCCCCAAGCAGTGGCGACAGCCTGCTGTTTTTGACCGACGAACAACTGCGGCAGGGGATCGAGGCGATGTTCTTTGCCTATCGTGGTTTCACCGCGGACCCTGACCGGATTCTGGCCGATATGGCCTATGGCCGCGCCCATCACCGCGCCATACACTTTATCAACCGCGCTCCCGGCACGACCGTAAACAACCTGCTCAATATCCTTGGGGTCACCAAACAATCGCTCAACCGTGTCTTGCGCACGTTGATCGCCGATGGTCTGGTGCAAAGCAAGGTTGGCCGCAATGACAAGCGCGAGCGGCATCTGTTCCTGACCGACGAGGGTCGCAAGCTGGAACAGGAGCTATCGGATGCTCAGCGCGCGCGCATGCGGCTGGCCTTTCGCACCGCCGGCCCCGAAGCTGTGGCCGGCTTCAGAACGGTATTGGAGGCCATGATGGACCCCGAAATGCGCCAAAGCTTTGACCGGCTCCGCGAAAGCGCCCCATGAACGAACTTGACGCGCACCTGCTGGTTGTTGACGACGATGAGCGCATCCGTAGCCTGTTGAAGAAATTCCTGATGCGGCACGGCTTTCTGGTCAGCACCGCCCGCGATGCCGCCCATGCCCGCCGGGTGCTGGCGGGGTTGGAGTTTGATCTTATCGTGCTCGACGTGATGATGCCGGGCGAAGATGGCATGGCGCTGACCCGATCCCTGCGCGAAAGCCTGCAAACGCCGATCTTGCTGCTGACCGCCAAGGGCGAGACCGACAACCGTATCGAAGGGTTGGAGGCCGGGGCGGATGATTACCTGCCCAAACCTTTTGAACCCAAAGAACTGTTGCTGCGCATCAATGCGATCCTGCGCCGTATGCCCGATACCTCTGCCGCCGATGCTGCGCCGAAGGTGCTGTCGCTCGGTGTGATCCGCTATGACATGGAGCGGGGCGAGATGTGGCAGGGTGACGATCTGGTACGTCTCACCGCGACCGAAGTGCACCTGATGAAGATTTTCGCCGCGCAGCCCGGTGTCGCGCTCAGCCGGTCCAAACTGGTCGAAGAATTGGGCCGCGACCGGGGTCAAGCGCAGGAGCGCGCGGTGGACGTTCAAATCACCCGCCTGCGCCGCAAGATCGAGAGCGATCCGAAACAGCCGCAATACCTGCAAACCGTGCGCGGCGCGGGCTATATGCTGGCGCCGGACTGACCCGGCCCTTCAGCGAAACAGATAGGTAAAATTCATGCGGCCAGCCTGCTGGCAATGCGCGGCGCGAAGTTCTATTGTCGCGCGAAATTCCGACCAATGAGGCGCGTAATGTCTGACACACCTGTAGAAGAGATGAACTTTGAGACCGCCATGGCCGAGCTTGAAAAAGTGCTGAGCCAGCTTGAAAACGGCAATGTCGCGCTGGACGAAAGCATCGCGCTATATGAACGCGGGGCCAAGCTCAAAGCGCGTTGCGAGGCCAAGTTGAAAGAAGCCGAGGAAAAGGTCGCTGCGATCACCCTTGATGGCGATGGCAACCCCAATGGGCTGAAACCCGTCGAAGGGCTTTGACCGGCTGCATGACCTTACAGTCCACCCCCCTTCCCTTGGCAGCGGCGCTTGCCCATGCCTGTGATTTGGCACAGGCGCAGATCGAAGCGGCGCTGAGCGCACATAAAGGCCCGGTGGCCGAGGCGATGCTCTATGCCTGCACGGGCGGCAAGGGGCTGCGTGGTTTTCTGGTGATCGAATCCGCCCGGCTGCACGGCATCGCCTCCGGCATGGCCGCCCCGGCAGCGGGCGCGATTGAGGCGCTGCATGCCTATTCGCTGGTGCATGACGATCTGCCCTGCATGGACGACGACGACCTGCGCCGGGGCCAGCCGACCGTGCACCGCAAATGGGATGAGGCCACCGCCGTTCTGGCCGGAGATGCGCTGCAAACGCTGGCCTTTGAACTACTCGGGCAACTCGCCTGCCCTGCAGAGGCGCGTCTGATCCTAATGACGAGCCTTGCCCAAGCGGCAGGCGTGGGCGGTATGGTCGGCGGTCAAGCGCTGGACATCGCCGCCGAAACCGCGCCCGCCCCATTGTCGCTGGCCGAGATTACGGCGCTTCAGGCAGGCAAGACCGGCGCGCTGATTGAATGGTCGGCCATGGCTGGCCCACGCATGGCCGGAGCCGATGCCACGGCGCTTGGGGCTTACGCCAAACACCTTGGCCTTGCGTTCCAGATCGCCGATGACATCCTTGACGTTGAAGGCGACGCCGAGACCGTGGGCAAAGCCGTGGGCAAAGACGACGCAGCGGGCAAAGCGACCTTTGTGTCCCACCTTGGGCTGGCCGGGGCCAAGACCCGTGCCGCCGAATTGGTGGACATGGCCTGTGACGCCCTATCTGACTATGGATCAGAGGCGCAGAGCTTGCGAGCGGCTGCCGCCTTCGTTATTGCCCGCGACAGCTAGCCGGGCGGCACATGCGCCAATGCGGCACCAGAGAGGCCCCGATGAGTGACAAACCCGCCACCCCCCTGCTTGATCAGGTGACCCGCCCCGCGGACCTGAAACACCTGTCTGATGCCCAGCTGATCCAAGTCGCCCGTGAATTGCGGACCGAGACGATTTCGGCGGTATCTGAAACTGGCGGACACCTCGGCGCGGGCCTTGGTGTGGTGGAGCTGACCGTGGCGCTGCACGCGGTCTTTGATACCCCGCGCGACAAAATCATCTGGGACGTCAGCCACCAGTGCTACCCGCACAAAATCCTGACCGAACGCCGCGACCGCATCCGCAGCCTGCGCATGAAGGACGGGCTGTCGGGCTTCACCAAACGCAGCGAATCTCCCTATGACCCGTTTGGCGCGGCGCATAGCTCGACCTCGATCTCGGCCGCGCTCGGTTTTGCCGTGGGCCGCGATCTGGGCGGTGTGATCCCCGAAGGGCTAGGCGACGCGATTGCCGTGATCGGGGACGGCGCGATGAGCGCAGGCATGGCCTATGAGGCGCTTAACAACGCGGGCGATCTGAAGAAACGGCTGATCGTCATCCTGAATGACAATGAGATGTCCATCGCCCCGCCCGTGGGCGCGATGTCGAGCTACCTCAGCCGCCTCTACGCCGAAGCGCCGTTCCAAGATTTCAAAGCCGCCGCCAAGGGCGCGGTGAGCCTGCTGCCCGAACCGTTCCGCGAGGGTGCCAAACGCGCCAAGGACATGCTCAAGGGTATGGCCGTTGGCGGGACGCTGTTCGAGAACCTCGGGTTTTCCTACCTCGGGCCGATCAACGGGCACGATATGGATCAGCTGCTTCCTGTACTGCGCACCGTGCGCCAGCGCGCGACGGGGCCGATCCTGATCCACATCCAGACCCAAAAGGGCAAGGGCTATGGCCCCGCCGAAGCCGCGCGGGATCGCGGCCATGCCACGGCCAAGTTCAACGTGGTAACGGGCGAGCAAAAGAAGGCCCCCTCCAATGCACCCAGCTACACCCGCGTTTTTGCCGACAGCCTGCTGACTGAGGCCGCCGAGGACGACAAGATCTGCGCCGTGACAGCCGCCATGCCCGACGGCACCGGCCTTGATCTTTTCGCCGAACGCTACCCCAGCCGCTGCTTCGACGTGGGCATTGCCGAGCAACATGGCGTGACCTTCTGCGCGGGGCTTGCGGCGGCGGGGATGAAACCCTTCTGCGCCATGTATTCGACATTCTTGCAGCGCGGCTACGATCAGGTCGTGCATGACGTCGCGATCCAGCGTCTGCCCGTGCGCTTCGCCATCGACCGCGCCGGATTGGTCGGCGCTGACGGGCCAACCCACGCAGGCGCATTTGATGTGGCTTTCCTCGCCAATCTGCCGGGTTTCGTGGTGATGGCCGCCGCCGATGAGGCCGAGTTGCGCCATATGGTCGCCACCGCCGCTGCACATAACGATGGGCCTATCGCCTTCCGCTATCCGCGTGGCGAAGGTCGGGGCGTTGAGATGCCAGAGCGCGGCACGCCACTGGAAATCGGCAAGGGCCGGATGATCCGGGAAGGCAGCAAGGTTGCGCTCTTGTCCTTTGGCACGCGGCTCGAAGAAGTCGAGAAAGCCGCTGAGCAGCTTAGCGCCAAGGGCATCACTCCCACCATTGCCGATGCGCGCTTTGCCAAGCCGCTCGACCGCGAGATGATTCTGAAACTGGCTCAAGACCACGAAGCACTGATCACCATCGAAGAGGGTGCCGTAGGCGGCTTTGGCAGCCATGTGGCGCAACTGCTTGCCGATGAGGCGGTCTTTGATAAGGGGCTTAAGTTCCGCTCCATGGTGCTGCCCGATACCTTCATCGATCAGGCCAGCCCGGCGGATATGTACGCCGTGGCGGGGATGAACGCTGAACAGATCACTGCCAAGGTGCTCGACGTGCTCGGCGTCGCTGATTTAGGCGCGCAGCGCGCCTAACTGGTGGCGGTCAGCACCAGCAGGCCGCCTGCGACCAGCGTGATCGCCACGCAAAGATAGCCCAAAAGCACGAAGAGCCCATCGCGGGTGAACAGGCCGAAGACCAACAGCGCCACGGTACCAGCGCCGAGGGATGACATCATCGGCAGCACCTCCATGAAGGGCCAGCCGAGCGGAATGATTGTGACCACGATAAGCGTGATGAATCGCATCGCCCCGGTGGTGAGGAATTGCAGCCGTGGTTTGCAGCGCCCGTCGACGAAGGCGCAGGGACGACGCAAAAAGCGCACGCAGCCGCTCAACCGATGGCCCGCCACCTCACGACGCAACAGAAACTGCGGCATCCACAGCCTGCGCCGCCCGGTCACGGCCTGCACTGCCAGCAGGATGATCGTCACCGCCGCGAGGGTCGAGACACCGGGAATGCCCGACAGGGGCGAGACCAGCAACAAGGCGACAATCAGGATCAACGGCGTGATGGAACGGTCGCCGATCTCGTGCAATACATCGTTGATCGACACCGCTTCCTTTTCCGCCGCGCGCTCCATACTATCGAGCAGATAGGCCAAGGTGTGTTCGTCTTGACGCATGCAAAGCCTCGGGTTCAGTCATCCGACCCCAAAAGCGCGGCCAGACCAGAGCGGTAGTCAGGGTAGATCGGTCGCCAGCCCAACGCCGCCTTAGCGTGATCGTTCCGGACCTTCTTGCTCTCCGCATAGAAACTGCGCGCCATGGGGGTCATCTCGGCCTCGTCGAAATCCACCGCCGGGGGCAAGGGCAGGCCCAAGAGGTCGGCGGCATGGCCGATCACATCCTGCGGCGGAGCCGGGTCGTCGTCGCAGAGGTTGTAGACCGCGCCCGGTTGCGGAGTGGCCAGCGACAGTTCCAACGCTTGGGCGATGTCTTCCACATGGATGCGCGAAAAGACCTGACCCTGCTTGATGATCCGCCGCGCCGTGCCTTTGCGCACCTTGGCAAACGGGCCCCGACCGGGGCCGTAGATGCCCGCGAGCCGAAAGATATGCAGCGGCAGGTCTGGGATCGCGCCCCATGCGGCCTCGGCCTTCACCCGCGCTACGCCACGGCGGGTAGAGGGCGCGAGGGGCGTGGTCTCATCCACCCAATCGCCACCGTGGTCACCGTAAACGCCGGTGGTAGACAGGTAGCCGACCCACCGCAGGTCCGGGGCTGCGGCGGCGATCTTATTATGCAGGGCATGCAACACCGGATCGCCGTCCGGCCCCGGCCCGGCAGAGACCAGAAGGTTCGGCACCTCTTGCAAAAGCGCGGTCAGATCGCTGCCCGGCCAGAGCATCGGCTCCACCCCCGTTGCGGCGATTTCATCGAGTTTTTCGGCGCTTCGGGTAGTGCCGATGATCCGCCAGCCTTGCGGGATCAGCCGCGCGGCCAGCGCGCGGGCGCTATAGCCATGCCCGAGAGAAAGAAGCGTTTTATCCATACCGCCAAACTGGCCCGCGCGCGCCGCGATCACAAGCGCCAAGCAGTGAATTCAGTCTTTCAACAGGTCGATCGTCATATAGCCGAACTGCGGCCCAGCCCATTGCCGCGATCGGCGGATCTTGCCGGTTCCAACTTCGGCCCAATAGTCGTTGGTGAAGCTCGTCGTGTCATAAACGCAGACCTCGCGGATGTGGCGTACCGACAGGCGGCGGTCGACGATCTGGATCGTCTCAGGCCCCAAATGGGTTACGTCACAGGCAAAGGGCACCGCCTGTGCCGTGCCATCAAGCCGCGCCAGCGTGATGAGCCTTTCGCCCCCGCCGCCCCGCCCGTCCAAGGCCGCGATCATCGTCTGGGCCTGAGCCGAGCGCATATCACCGCCCAGTCCCTTGGTCCCGACCAGCACACCTTCTCGCAGAACAATCTGGGCCTGATCCGTCGACTGCCAGACTTCAACCATCCCCGGTGTGCTATCGGACCGCCGGGCGACCCGCTTTAGAAAATCCTGCAAGCCAGTGTTCTCCGGCACCACCTGCAAGACCGCGCCGGGCGTCTTGTCAAGCAGCGCACGGGTCACGGTAACCCGCCCTTTGGCGGGCGCCTCCGGCCCGGTGCGGTCTTTGAGGATACTGAACAATGTGCTGCCTGCGCTGAGCAGCGGGCTGCGTTCCTCTTCGCGACCGCCACCGGCGCAGGCGCTTAAAGCCACGCTGGCGATCAACAGGAGACCGGTTGCAACACGCTTCATTCCCAGACCCTCGACCATTGATCTTCCAGTGAGTTGCGGTGACCACTGCGCACCTGTTCATAAAGACGGCCCGGCACCTGAAGCCGCGCCCCGCCATCACGTTGGATGGGCCGGATCGTGGTGGACACGCTGCGCTTGTCCGGCTCGCCTAAGAACCAACCGACCGGGATCGTCAGGTTGATACCCTTGTCAAAGGAGCCTTCGCCAAATTCCTCAGCCGAGACATCCGTGATCGTGAAGAAGCCGCCGACCTTCCATCCATTGGCAAATTCCCGCGTCAGGGTCACGGTCGCCCCGACATCGCCCGCCAGATAGCGGCCCACGTCTACTTGCCCGTGATAGCCACCGCCGAACGCGTAATAGGCCGAGACATGGCCGGTCGCGACACTGTAGTCGAGAAAGCCCAAAGCACCGTCATAGTCGCGCTTTTTGACATAATTGGCTTCGACTCCAAGGGCGAGGTTGCTGCTCACAGGTTTCCACAACAGCTCTGCCGAGACGCCCCCGAACATCCGTTCAAGGTAACCCGCCGTGACCCGCGCATAGAGGTCATTGCCAGCCTTCCACTGCTTGCTGACATAGGCGTTGTCGATGACCGTCTCCCCTTCGCGGGCATAACGCGGCCCTTCGGTGCGGACTTTGGGCAACCTAGAATTGCTCGGCGTCGTCTTATCGCCCACGTTGCCGAACAGGCGGTGTTTCATACTGCCGGCGACGATCCAGCCCGGCGCGGGGCGATAGCGGCCCTTAAGCTCCACTCCGCCATCCAGCCGAACGGGCTCGTCCGGATCAAAATAGCTGGGCGACAGATAGGGGCCGATTGACCACGCGAAATCAGGGTAGAGATCGTCGTTCTCCATCGCGCCGCGCAGGCGTGGGGCGGCTTCGCCAATGCCAGCCACCGCCAAAAGCGCATCGGCGGCTTGGGGGTCAAACTCTAAAGCTTCTAGGTCAGAGCGGCGCAGGGTCACGGCCGATTGCGCGAGCCCCTCTTCCACTAGAACGATGCGGAAGGTCTCGACCGAGGCGGGCAACACCCACGCCAGCGCGCGCGCGCCGCGACCAACCGCGACTGCCGGAGCTTGATACCGGTCATTGCGCAGGCGCAACTCAGCATTTGCGGAATCGAGTTTCAGCGCGACGAGGGAGAGGCCGCTGGCGGATAACACGTCCTTAACCTGATCACGCAGGCTGTGTTGCTGGTTGGTGCTGGCAGCCCATTGCGTATCCCAAGCCGCCGGTGAGGTGGTGCGACTGGGCCGGACCTTCAGCGGTGCGACCGGGGTAATTGCAACAGGGGTAAGTGGTTTGCGGGGGTTTAGCTGGTATTGCAGGTTTACCCCGATTTCCGCCCCATAGAGATAATAGGCACCCAAGCGTAGCCCGTCAGAATATTGATACTCCGTCCCGAAGTTGAACTGCGATTTACGGGTGAAGATTTCGCGTGAGGCATCTTCGGTCTCATAGGCGTCGGAACTGTATTCCGCCTTGACGGTCCAACGGTCGTTTACCGCCCATTCAACACCGGCAAAGGGGGCAGCAGGCCCGCGAAACCATTGGTCGAATGATGGCTCGCCCCCCGTGTCGCCCGCATCGAATGCCCCGCGGTTGCCTCCGAAAGGTGTGCCGATGCTGCCGTGACTTCCCAAACGGCCCCAGCCCAGACCGCCCGTAACCTTCACGCGACCGGGCAGTAGCGTGTTGTCAAAAGTTTTGGTGGCCACGACATATTCGCCGGCGTAGATCCCCGTGCCCGCAAAGTCCTGCAAACCCACAGTGACCGCAGGCCAAAAGTCGTCTTCCTTTTTTAATAGGTAGCGCACGTCAAAGCTGCGGTCGCGGTAGGTGTCAAATTTGCTGGGAACAACGTCGTTCCAATCACGAAGGCCAACATAACGAAAGCTGGCCGACAGACGCGGCGTTGCCTGAAAGGTCAGTGTGCTCCGGGTCATGCCCGCAAAGTTTGAAATGCCTATGGTAAGCTGCCCATCCGGCAGCGCATGGGCGGTCGGCATATCCACCAGACCCGGCGAGCCGTAAAAGTTCAATGAGGGGCGGTCCGGGGTCTCGAATATATGGTAGGTCGGGTCGGCCAGCACGGCGCCGGGCAGCGCCACGCCTGCCAACAGCAAAGACACCACAGGGCCCCGGCACAGCTGACGCGTTTTAAATTTCGTTCGCTGATCCACGACCTGCCTCTCAACCGTATTATTGTTATCCTGATTTGGCATGGACGGGACCTGCAAATCAATCTCTGTCCTGTCGCCGTTCGGCCGCGCGATTCAATCGCAGCAATATCGCGACATATGCCGCCTGGATCAGGAAGATTTCCTCAGGGCCTCTGGCGGGGCAAAGCCCTCTACCCAGCGATAAACCACCTGACGGGCCAAATCCTCATCATTGGCCACAAGTGCTTCGCGCAGGTCCCGCAGAACCGAGGCGATTTCCAGTTCGTTCAACCCGTCTTCGCGGGCGGAATAGATCTTGGAGTGGGCCGTCTTGATAAGCACTCCGCTCAGCGTCAGCTCTTCGGTCATCTTCTCGCCGGGGCGCAGGCCAGTGATCTCAATCTCAATATCGCCGTCTGGGTTGTCTTCATCCCGCACGGTGTACCCTGCCGTCTCAATAACCTGCCGCGCTAACTTGAGAATTGGCACAGGCTTGCCCATGTCGAGAACGAAAACCTCCCCCCCTTGGGCCAGAGACCCCGCCTGCAACACAAGCCGCACAGCTTCTTCGACGGTCATGAAGTATCGCGCGACGCCACGATCGGTCACCGTCAATGGCCCGCCGCGGCTGACCTGTTCTTGGAACAGGGGCACGACAGACCCGGAGGACCCCAAGACATTCCCAAAGCGGACCATCGAGAAGATCACACCGCCCTCGCCACCGTATTTGCGGGCCATGTCCTGAATGACAAGTTCGGCAAGCCGCTTGGACCCGCCCATGATATTGGTGGGACGCACGGCCTTATCGGTTGAGATAAGGATGAACCGCTCCACACCCGCCCGCGCTGCCTGTTCGGCCAAAGCCTGCGTACCCAGAACGTTGTTTACCAATCCCGAAAGCGGGTTCGCCTCTACCAATGGGACATGTTTATAGGCGGCGGCGTGGAGGATCACATTGACCTCATGCAGAGACAGTACTTTGCGCAGTTGCCGGGTGTCGGTCACTGTGCCCAAGACCGATATGATCTCGATATCGGTGCCCTCGGCCAACTGCCGCATCTCCATGTCGGCGTTATAAAGAGCAAGTTCACTCAGCTCGAAAAGCACCAGTTTCGTAGGGCGGCAGAGCATGACCTGACGACAAAGTTCCGAGCCGATGGAACCGCCCGCGCCGGACACTAGAACCACCTTACCTGCATAGCTGATTACCCCCTCACCGATCTGGGGGGCAATCTCATCCCGGTTCAGGAAGCGGCGCGGCGAGACGGGGGAGAGCTTGTCGACCAAAGCCTCTTCGCCGATCAACTGCGCGAAGGAGGGGAGGGTTTGCACCTCAAGCCCCAGTTTCTCCAACCGCCGCGCGATCTGCGCCTGCTTAGGGGTGCTGAGCGATGGCACAGCCAACAACACACGGTCGATTTGCTTTTCCATAGCCAATTCTGCAATGCCCAATGGAGAATAAACTGGAAGTCTTGAAACCTTAAGACCCTGCAACGCGATATTGTCATCCACAAAGGCAATAGGCTCAATCGTTTCATGCCCGCGAAGCGCTGAGACCAGCTGCGTTCCCGTGGTGCCCGCGCCATAGATCAAGACCCGGCAGCGCGCGTCGCCAAAACGGTAGAGCCGCAGCACGATATGCAGCAAAATCACGCGAGAAAGCACGACCAGCGAAAAGAAGATTGCCCCAAACATGACGTGCACGCCCATTGGGAAATCAAGCCTCAGAAGAGACGCTGCGATCAAGGAAAGGGCGGCGAGGGCGGTCGCCAAAATTGCGGTACTTCCCACCGCTGCGGTCTCATAGGCGTTTAACTGAGTGCTGCAGACACCCAGGCAGATCGAGATAAATACCCCGGCAATCAGAGTGAAAGGCAAAACAGGGGCGTAGCTGATCAATGTTTCGAGGAAGTGTTCAGGCAGTCCGCGTACCGCTAAGGCGGAAATCGTTGCGACAACGATCAGAAGGGAATCGAGCGTTAGCATAATCACGCGCTTTTGCCGTTTGGTCAGCGACTTGATAATGCTCAGCATGCGCCGTTCCCTTGTGTTCGACTGTATTCTCGACCGCATTGCGCCCAGAGCGTACTAATAACCCTCTTTCGTCCATGCAGGCCTTGATGGGCACCATCAAACGCAAAAACAGTCAACCGCGCGCAATACATAGCCATCCGAATCTACATTTGCCTAAATATGCAGCAAACAATGCCATGGTTTCATTAAAAGACCAATTATTCACGAATCCCCCAAGCGGCCCCCCGCCTACCCGCCGCAGTCTCTAGCTACGGCGAAAGAGGTTTCCAATCGTCTGAAATACCAAATCAAAGTCGTAGCAGGTGCTTTGATGGCGTTGGTAAATCAGATCAAGCTGCGCCTTTCGCGGAACGCAAATGCGACAATAGACCCTGTCGGTCTCTTCGGGCGTGTCACAGCGCGACAGCAGCCGCTCTTCATGTTTGTGAAAGCGGATCGTCGCAAGACCGGTCACGCCGGGCCTAGATTTCAGGACTTCGGCATAGATCGCGGGAAAACGCTCTACATATTCGCGCAGCGGTGGGCGGGGACCGACAAAGCTCAGATCGCCGCGCAATATGTTCCAAAGCTGCGGAAACTCATCAAGACGCCGTGCCCGAAGCCATGCGCCAGTGGGGGTGATCCGCGCGCTCTTGTTCCCGCCAGATACGCCTTGGTCATCGTCCACCACGGTCATTGTGCGCAGCTTCCACAAGCTAAAACTCTGCTGAGGCGTTTTCATCCGCTCGGCCACGTGAAACAGGGGTCGCCCTTCTTTGAGCAGCAACCAGATCAGCAATCCGAGCAGGATCGGCCCAAGGATGATGACAAGCAGACTGGCAAAGAACAGGTCGAAGATGCGCTTGCGCCAGGTCATAGGAGGGCCTTCATAGTTTCTTCATATCCTGCTGCCATTCCCTTACCAAACCGGCGGGCGTTTGGGCTTCTGGCGCAAAATCGACGTGACGTTCAAGCGCGCTTGTATCAAGCTGCACCTCAGGAATGGCCGCAGCCGGTGCCGGTTTGGGCTGCCATTCCAGACCTGCTGCGTCAAGCAACGCGCCCATCTGCACCGCGCCCGGGGCCGCGATATTTAAAACTGGCGGCAGGTTGTCTGCCGAACAAAGCTGATGCAGCACCCGCGCAAGTGTGACCGGCCCGATATAGCTGCGGCTTGGCGTGCGGCCGTCGGGGAACTGATCAATCTGCATGCCCCGCTGCCAGCCACCAAGAATCGCATCAGCTCCGGCGACATTGCCGATCCGCAGCAGGGTAACCGCCACGCCGGCCCGCGTTTTCAACATCGCCTGCTCCATCGCAAGCTTTTCTTTGCCGTAGTCCGAAAGCGGCGCGCATCGCACATCCTCCGTCAGTGGGCCTGCCCCCGCGCCATAGACTGCCGCCGAAGAGGCTGCGAATATCCGAGGGACAGCAGCAGCAACTGCCAAGTTTAGCGCGCCGAGGGCGATGTCCACATTCTCACTCAGGTTGGCCCCGCTTGCCCCTGCCCGCGCCGGGGTTATCCCCGATAAGCAGATAATCGCCCGCGCGCCACGGGCGGCAGCGATGGCCGCATCGCTTGGCCGCTGGCCGATAGCCGGCAGGTCAAATTGATGAAACTCAGGCTGAGGCTGCCGCGACTGGCTGCGCAGCGACTGCGCTTCAGGCCAGTGACGGCGGAGCATGCCACCCAAACGCCCTGTCGCCCCCAGCAGGAGAACGCCGTCAAATGCCACAGCGCCACTCGGAACTGCACTCCCTTTTGAAATCATTGACGTCATAGGTTCTGCCTCTATCCTGACGGACTAGAATTTCAGATCGGGCGGGGTTTACAACATCCTTTGCAACCCGCCAATTTACGCTGCATATAGGCACAAGTACCCCGGTTCGACGGCGAAACACCAGAAGGCGATTGCGCATCTTATGAAGCACCTGAGCAAGCTTTTCCTCTCAGCCCTGCTGGCCCTTTCGCTGGCAGCCTGTGGCAACCTTCCCCGCGGCGCGGCCATTCAAAAAGAGGTCACGCAAGAGGCAGCAACACCAGATGCTGATATCGCCGTTTACCCCGTCACCCGCGCCTTCCTGCCCAGCGTCGCACAATGGCCCCGCACCGGCGAAAGGCGTCATGGCTGGATAGGCGCCAGCCGGGGTTCGAATGCCCAAGTCATCCGCCCCGGCGATCGGCTGGACATTCTGGTTTGGGACAGCGGTGACAACTCGCTGCTGACATCGCCAAGCCAACAGGTCGCCACCCTTCCGGGAATTCGTGTCTCGGAAAGCGGGACGATCTTCATGCCCTATATCGGCAAGGTTCAGGTCTCTGGCCGGACCCCGGATTCGGCGCGGCAACTGTTGCAGCGGCGGCTTGAGGCCATCGTTCCATCGGCACAGGTCCAACTGGCCATGACCGAAGGGCGCGGCAACTCCATCGATCTTGTGGGCGGTGTGAACAGCCCCGGAAACATCCTGATGCCAGACAACAACTTCACCGTTCTGGCGGCGATCTCGGCGGGCGGCGGGGTGCAAAACAGTATCGAAAACCCGCAGGTCAAACTGGTCCGGGGTGCGAACATCTATACGACCTCGATCAACCGGCTTTATGAGAATCCCAGCCTCGACACCCGGCTGATCGGTGGTGACAAGCTGATTATCGAGAAGGATCGCCGCTACTTTCTGTCGCTGGGCGCTGCGGGGCGCGAAGCGCAGTTTCCATTCAACCGCGATGAAGTCTCAGCATTGGATGCGCTGGCGACCATCGGCGGGGTGAATGAATCCCGCGCCGACCCGGAGGGCATCCTGATCCTGCGCGAATACCCGGCAAGCGCGGTCAGCGCGGGTGTGCGCGGCCCCCGCCGCACGCGGGTGGTGTTCACGTTGGACCTTACAACCTCTGACGGGCTGTTCTCAGCGCGGAATTTCCACATTCAATCGGGTGATTTGGTGCTCGCGACCGAAAGTCCGTTGTCGGATACACGCACCATTCTCGGTCTTGTTGGATCGGTCTTTGGTCTTGTGAACACGGCTGGAAATCTCGCCAATTGATCCGGGCTAGCTGATCCGTTTGCCCTCGGGCACGAGCGCATTGATCCGCGCGAGGTGCTCGGGCAGGCAGCGGGTGAGAAAATCGTATTTTTCAACTGCATGCGCCCGTGCGGCGGGACCCAGATGCGCGTGGTCTTGCGGATTGGCCAGCACTTCAACCACCTGTGCGGCAAGCGCATCGGGGTCGAAGAAATCGACCAGCAGCCCGGTCTCTCCATGGGTCACCGCTTCGCGGACCGGAGCCACATCCGAGGCTACAATCGTCGCCTGCATCGACATGGCCTCAAGCAGGGACCAAGACAGCACGAAGGGCATCGTCAAGTAGATGTGGCAGCGGCTGATCTGCACCAGTTTCATGAAATCAGGGTAAGGCACCTTACCGACGAAATGCACCCGCTCCCAATCGACCCTATCGCCCAGCTCTGCTGTCATCTCGCCGCGCAGCCCGCCGGGATGATCACTTTGTTTGCCGTAAGACACGTCATTGCCACCGACGATGACCACCCGCGCCTTGGGCCGCTCGGCCAAGATACGCGGGAGGGCGCGCATCATCGTGTGAAACCCGCGCGTCTTCTCCAGATTGCGCGCCACATAGGTTATGATCTCATCATCGCGCGTCACGGGGCGCGCCAGGCGCCCCAAGCGCACACTGACATTCGGGTCCGGCAGCAACTGATCTGTGCGAATACCATCGTGACAGACGTAAAGCTTGCGGTGAAAGCTCTTTGGGAAACGGTCGCGTTGCCAATAGGTCGGGCAGTGGCCAAGATCGACAGTTTCGATATTCGCCAGCGGCACAAGGTTGCGCGCATGGTTGAGGTAGGGCGCATGGGTCGAGATTTTCTCAGCAGGGTCAAAGCCCACCATGCCGCCAGTCATATTATAGTAATACTCAAAATACCCAATGATCGGCACATCGGGCCAAAGCTGTTTGAAAAAGCTCAGCTCTCCCCAACCGACATGGCCGATAATGATATCGGGTCGAAAGCCATCTTGCTTTTCGATCTGCTGGGCCGCGTCGACGGCACCGAAGCCACTGCCTGCGGCCTCTTCCCAGACCTTGGAGAGGCCATAGGCTTTCTTGGTGGGCAAGTGATGGGGACGGTAGATGCGGGTTTCAACTCCCGGCAATTTAGGTGCATTCTGCCGTTGGGTCAGGAAATAGATGCGATGTCCGCCGACTTGGGCCAGCCATTGCACCAATTCTCGGTACTGACCGGGCATGTTCTGATGCACAAAGAGAAAATTCATCCGACCGCCCCGTCATTAGCTTGAACCACAGTTAGCCGTATCTGGCGCGCTCTGGCAATATCCAGCGCCTTTTCATTCTGCCCGCCCGCTTGAACCTCCCCCGCCCCTATGGCACCTTTGGACATGACAGATAAAACGTTTCCCTCTTGGCCCGACGTGGCCGCGCAACTGGTCGAGGTCGCTGCCGGGCGGCACCCCGCTGATACGATCATTACGGGCGGCATCTGGGTGAATGTCCACACCCGCGAATGCCTGCCCGATCATGACATCGCCATTGCCGCCGGGCGCATCGCTTTTGTCGGGCCGGACGCAAGCCATTGCCGTGGCGACAACACCCAGATCATTGAGGCACGGGGCCGCTATATGGTCCCCGGCCTCTGCGACGGGCATATGCATATCGAAAGCACGATGCTCACCCCCGCCGAGTTCGCCCGCGCCGTGATCCCGCATGGCACGACATCGGCCTTCACCGACCCGCATGAGATCGCCAATGTGCTGGGTCTGAACGGCGTGCGCATGATGCATGATGAAGCGCTGATGCAGCCGATCAACATCTTCACTCAGATGCCCTCTTGCGCCCCCTCTGCACCGGGGCTTGAGACGACAGGCTTCGAGATCACCGCCGAGGATGTGGCCGAAGCCATGGCATGGCCCGGTATTATCGGCTTGGGCGAGATGATGAATTTTCCCGGCGTCAGCAACGCCGACCCGCAGATGCTGGCCGAGATCGCCGCGACCCAGCGTGCAGGTAAAACGGTGGGGGGCCACTATGCCTCGCCCGACCTCGGCCCCGCCTTTGCCGCCTATGTGTCGGGCGGGCCGGCAGATGACCACGAAGGCACCTGCGAAGCGGACGCCGTGGCGCGGATGCGGCAGGGGATGCGGTCGATGATCCGGCTGGGATCGGCGTGGTATGACGTCAAAACCCAAATCACCGCGATCACCGAAAAGGGTCTCGACTCGCGCAATATGATCCTCTGCACTGATGACAGCCACTCCGGCACCATCACGAGCGAGGGTCATATGAACCGCGTGGTCCGCCATGCCATCGACTGCGGCTGCGACCCACTGGTCGCGCTGCAAATGGCGACGATCAACACCGCCACCCACTTCGGGTTGGAGCGTGAGATCGGCTCGCTCACCCCCGGCCGTCGCGCTGATGTGATCCTGACCTCCGACCTCAAAACCCTCCCCATAGAGACTGTTGTTGCGCGGGGCGAAGTGGTGGCCGAAGACGGCAGATGCCTCGTCGATTGCCCGCATTACGACTGGCCTGACATGGCTCGCAACACTGTGAACATGGCACGCGACCTAAGCGCCGATGACTTCGACATCCCCGCCCCCGAAGGCGCAAACGCCGTCACCGCCAATGTCATCGGTGTAGTCGAAAACCAAGCCCCCACACGCGCGTTGAAGTTTGAACTGCCGGTCACCGAAGGCCGGGTGCAGGCCACAGGCGAGGTCTGCCAGATCGCGCTGGTCGAACGCCACCGCGCTACCGGCACAGTCACCAACGCTTTCGTTTCAGGCTTTGGCTATGAATGCCGTATGGCCATGGCCTCCACCGTGGCGCATGACAGCCACCATATGATCGTGGTGGGCACCGATGCCGAGCAGATGGCGCTGGCCGCCAACCGGCTGCGCGAGGTTGGCGGCGGCATCACCATTTTCCGAGACGGCGAAGAATTGGCGCTTGTCGCCCTGCCCATCGCCGGGCTCATGTCGGACCGCCCCGCCGCTGAGGTCGCCGCCGATGCGGAAGCACTTGTGCAGGCGATGATCGACTGTGGCTGCAAGCTGAACAACGCCTATATGCAGCACTCGCTCTTGGCCCTTGTGGTGATCCCGGAACTGCGGATCTCGGACCTTGGGCTGATCGATGTGCAGAAGTTTGAAATTATTCCATTGTTAGAGCCGCAAACATGACCACGATCCTGACCCCGGATACCCCGAACCCGGAAAGCTTCCGCGATGCGACCGCCGCCGTGGACCGCCTGACCGAACTTTATGAGCAGGCCACGACCTTCCTGCATGACGCTTTCGCCAAGGCGATGGAGACTTCGGCCCCCGACGCCCGCGTGCGCGCATTTTATCCAGAGCTGCGGTTTCGCACCTCCTCTTATGCCCATGTCGATACACGGCTGTCTTTCGGACATGTGTCGTCGCCCGGTACCTTCGCGGCGACGATCACCCGGCCTGATCTCTTTCGGAACTACCTGATCCAACAAATCGGCCTGCTGATCGAGAACCACGACCAGCCGATAATCGTCGGTCCCTCCACAACGCCGATCCCGGTGCATTTTGCCATGTCCGGGGACAACGCGCTGAACGTGCCGCAAGAAGGGGCCGCCGATTTCACCCTGCGCGATGTTTTCGATGTGCCTGACCTCAGCACCACTAATGATGACATCGTCAACGGCACCTATGTCCCCGAAGACGACGTGCGCCCGCTGGCGCCCTTCACCGCGCAACGGGTCGATTATTCGCTCGCTAGGCTGGCGCATTATACCGCCACGGACCCGGAGCATTTCCAGACCCATGTGCTCTTCACCAACTACCAGTTCTATGTGACGGAGTTCGAACAATACGCCCGCGAGATGCTGCGCGATCCCGACAGCGGCTATACCGCCTTTGTCTCGACCGGCAATGCCGAGATTACGGATCACGACGCGCCGCTGCCCGAAACGCTGAAGACCCCGCAGATGCCGACCTATCACCTGAAGCGGGCGGATGGGTCGGGCATCACGCTGGTGAATATCGGCGTTGGCCCGTCGAACGCGAAAACGGCCACGGACCATATCGCCGTGCTGCGCCCCCATGCGTGGTTGATGGTCGGCCACTGTGCCGGGCTGCGCAATACGCAGGCTTTGGGCGATTTCGTGCTGGCGCATGGCTACTTGCGCGAGGACCACGTTCTGGATGACGACCTGCCGGTCTGGGTGCCGATCCCGGCGCTGGCCGAGATTCAGATTGCGCTGGAACAGTCTGTGGCGCAGGTCACCCAGCTCGAAGGCTATGAGCTGAAGCGCATCATGCGTACCGGCACCGTCGCCACGATCGACAACCGCAACTGGGAATTGCGCGATCAATCCGGCCCAGTGCAACGCCTCAGCCAGTCCCGCGCCGTGGCACTGGATATGGAAAGCGCGACCATCGCCGCCAATGGCTACCGCTTCCGGGTGCCCTATGGCACGCTGCTTTGCGTTTCGGATAAACCACTGCATGGAGAGTTGAAGCTGCCCGGCATGGCCTCGGACTTCTATAAAACCCAAGTTGCACGTCATCTGATGATCGGAATTCGGGCTATGGAGTTGCTACGCCGCATGCCATTGGAGCGGATCCACAGCCGAAAACTGCGGTCTTTCGACGAAACGGCGTTCCTGTAAGGCCGAAAACAGCGGAAAATCGCATGTTTTCACGTTTAGTGCGCCACAATTCGTTGTGTTATCCCACAACATACCGTTACATTCCGGCCATGAGGCCCTAAAAGCGGGCAGTCTAAGGAGAATAAAATGGCAAAACCGATGACCAAGACCCAGCTCGTTGCTGCTCTGGCAGAAGAGATGGACACAGACAAGAAATCCGCAGGCGCAGCGCTCGACGCCGTTTGCAACCTGATCACCCGTGAAGTGTCCGCCGGCGGTGCCGTGACCCTGCCGGGCGTTGGCAAAATCTATTGCCGTGAGCGCCCCGAGCGGATGGTCCGCAACCCCGCCACGGGCGAGCAGTTCAAGAAAGACGCCGACAAAGTGGTCAAGATGACCATCGCGAAGGCGCTGAAGGACAGCGTGAACGAGTGAGCCTTTGGCTGACTGTTTGCGAAAGGGTCGCCCTCGGGCGGCCCTTTTTTGTTAAGGGTGGTGAGGGAAAGCACCTACGGCTTGATACCAAACTCAGCGGCGGTCGCAATCGTAGTACTGCATCTCTATCATCCCGTGAATTAGTGATCCGAGGGCCAGCGCCTGCCCGCGGGTTGGCGATCCGACGTCGCTTCATGCCACTTTATGGTGCAGCCATGTGATTGCTGCGCGAAGCTCCACCCAGCCTCGCTCAATCGCCTACCCGGTCGCACCAAAGGTGCGCCTAAACTAAATAGGCACGCTTTTAGCGTGACGGGCGGGCAGGCGATGGCCCGGGGCCTGCGGCTTGACTCCGGGCTAGGGTGGTATTTTCTACCGTCTTCCCACCTTGTCCTCCTCCCGCAAACCCGCCATTGCTTAGCAAGTTCAGCACAGGAGGCATCTCATGGACATCCGCGCAATTCTCATGGGTCTGGCCTTTGCTGTGATGTGGTCCTCGGCCTTCACCTCTGCGCGGATCATCGTCATGGACGCTTCGCCTCTACTGGCCCTGTCGCTGCGCTATCTGATCTCTGGCCTCATCGGCGTCGGCATCGCGCTGACCTTGGGGCAAAGCTGGCGGCTCACCCCCGCACAGTGGCGGGCGACAATCATCTTTGGCGTGCTGCAAAACGCGGTCTACCTCGGCCTCAATTTCATCGCCATGCAGACAATCGAAGCCTCCCTCGCCGCAATCATCGCCTCCACCATGCCGCTGCTCGTCGGCTTCGCCGCTTGGGCGTTCTTGGGCGAAAAGCTGCGCCCCTTGGGCATCGCGGGCCTTTTCGCTGGTGTCGTGGGAGTCGCCATCATCATGGGTGCGCGTTTGGGCGGCACGGTGGACCTTTATGGCCTCGCGCTCTGCGCCATCGGCGTTGTGGCCCTCACCGCCGCCACCCTGTTGGTACGTGGCGCTACCTCAGGCGGCAACTTCCTCATGGTCGTCGGCTTGCAAATGCTTGTCGGCTGCGTGGCCCTCTCCATCGCGACCCTTTTGTTCGAGACCCCCCGCATCGACCCTAGCCTGCGCCTCACTCTCGCCTTCGCCTATACCTGCCTCGTCCCCGGCCTTGCCGCCACTGTGGTCTGGTTCTGGCTGGTCAACCGCATCGGGGCGACGCGGGCGGCGACCTTTCACTTCCTCAACCCGTTCTTTGGGGTTGCCATCGCGGCCCTCCTGCTGGGCGAAACGCTGGGGCCGCGTGACATCCTTGGCGTTGCGATCATCGCGGGCGGCATCCTTGCGGTGCAGATCTCGCGTCAACGAAAGCGGTGAGCCGCCTCACGCCGCTGTTAC
Organism: Sulfitobacter sp. W027; assembly: GCF_025143985.1. NCBI lineage: Bacteria > Pseudomonadati > Pseudomonadota > Alphaproteobacteria > Rhodobacterales > Roseobacteraceae > Sulfitobacter > Sulfitobacter sp. W027. The sequence goes on along the minus strand of NZ_CP083564.1, from coordinate 278,278 downwards.
CGCGCCCGCGCAAACCCTTTGAATTTCCCCGCTACACCCCATCTAATAGGCCAAGCCCATGAATGGAGGACGCCATGCCCCGCTACGAAAAAACCAACGAAGCGCTTGATGCGCTGAGCCCCGAAGAATTTCACGTCACCCAACGCAGCGGCACCGAACGCCCCGGGACCGGCAAATACCTGAGCAACAAAGAGCCGGGCATCTATGTCGATATCGTCTCAGGCGAGCCCTTGTTCGCCAGCGGTGACAAATACGAGAGCGGCTGCGGCTGGCCGAGCTTTACCAAACCGATCGAGCCCGCCTATGTTGAAGAGCTTCAAGACGCCTCGCTCGGCATGGTCCGCACCGAGGTGCGCAGCAAGCACGGCGATAGCCACCTTGGCCACGTCTTTCCCGATGGCCCGCCTGACCGGGGCGGGCTGCGCTACTGTATCAACTCCGCCTCCCTGCGCTTCATCCACCGCGACGACATGGAAGCCGAAGGCTATGGCGAGTACCTTAACCAAGTGGAGAATGTGACATGACAACCGAACGTGCAGTATTGGCCGGTGGCTGTTTCTGGGGCATGCAGGACCTGATCCGCCGGCGCCCCGGCGTGGTCTCGACACGCGTCGGCTATACCGGCGGCGACGTGCCCAATGCAACCTATCGCAACCACGGCACCCATGCTGAGGGGATCGAAATTAACTTTGACCCCGAAAAGACCTCCTACCGTGAGCTGCTGGAGTTCTTCTTTCAAATCCATGACCCCACCACGGCGAACCGCCAAGGCAATGATGTCGGTATGAGCTATCGCTCTGCGATCTACTACACCAACGACGACCAAAAAGCCGTGGCCGAAGACACCATCGCGGATGTGGAAGCCTCCGGCCTCTGGCCGGGCAAAGTGGTGACCGAAGTCGAGCCGGTCGGTGATTTTTGGGAAGCGGAGCCGGAGCATCAGGACTATCTTGAACGTCTGCCCAACGGCTACACCTGCCACTTCCCCCGCGCGGATTGGGTGCTGCCCAAGCGCGAAGCAGCCGAGTAACACAGCAGCCCCCGGCCCCGCGCCGGGGGTTAGCCCACGGCCACGCGTGGCCGCCCCGAGGCTTCGACGGTAAGCTCTGCCTCAACGAAAACCTCCCGCCCCTCGACTCCCGCCGTGCGGATATCGCGCGTCACTTGGCATTCAATTTCCGCCGCCCCGGCAGACTGCGCACGGGCACGGGCGGCTTGGGTCAATACAGTCTCTAGCTGAGACAACGCACGCTCTGCATCCGGGAAATCCTGTGGCCCATGGGCCAAATGCACTCGAAACACCCCCTCGCGCGGGGCGGTGATGGTGCCGCTTTCGCGCATGATAACCCGCCCCACCACTGCGCCGATGGCATTGGCGACATGCGCGTGCTCTGGCAGGATCATCTCTGTCCCCAGCACCTCTCCAACTGCGGGGTAATAGGTCGCGGCAGATGCGCCGAGGCCGACGACAGGCAGGTTCAAACCTGCGTCAATCCGCACCACCCCGCGATGCCCGGACAGGCCACGCTGCATCAGTACGTGACGGGCCAAAACCTCGGGCGAGAGGCCGAAACCCGGCTCCTCTTCTGCAAAAGCAGTCTCTAACAAAGTCAGGCTCGTCTGATGAGTCAGCCGGTTGATAATGATCTGGGCCAGCGCATCAGCATCGGGGCAAAACCGCAGCCCCGAACCGCCGCGCTTGCGCCCGAACAACTCAAGCGCCTTGCGCGCGGCGTCACTGTCCCATGCCGTTAAATGACCCGCCACATGGCTCGCATCCGAAGGGGTGACCCCCGCCACCTGCACCAGCCCGCGCGCCACCAGCCGCGTCAATGCACCCTGTTCTACCCGGTTCCGCAGGATTTCGCCCAAAGGCCAGACCGCGCCGCCGATCCGTTCCAGCAAAGCCAAATCGCGCGGGGCGAGTCCCTCGCCCTCCTGCCCCGGCACGGCACGCAGGAAACGGCCATCATGCTCCCCCGCCACGCTGCGCCGCAGTTGTGCGTCCAAGGCATTATGCACCACCTCTGGCGCGTCGACTGCGATCAGAGACACCGGCAGCAGCCGCTTCGGCCCAAGGGTGACGCCCGCCGTCAAACCTTCGGAGACGAAATGCACCTCGCTGTCACCGCCTAGCCCATGGGTGCGCATCGCCACCGCTTCGACCATGGTTCGATAGGGGCCAACCTGCGCGCCCGCCGGATCAATCGCCGGACGACCATCGCGCAGCAGTGCCACATCTGTCGTCGTCCCACCGATGTCCGACACCAGCGCCGTTTCCGCCCGGGTGAGCCAGCGTGCCCCGACCAGTGACGCGGCGGGGCCGCTGAGGATCGTCTCAATCGGTCGCTCACGGGCCTGCGCGCTCGACATCAGCGCGCCATCGCCGCGTACCACCATCATCGGAGCGTCGATCCCCAAGGCGCGCAGTTGGTCCTCTGCCCGGCCAATCAGCCGGTCGATCATGCCGATCAGCCGCGCGTTCAAAAGGGCCGTCAGCGCCCGCTTGGGGCCGTTCAATTTGGCCGATAGGTTATGAGAGGCCGAGACAGGACGCCCGGTGATCTGCGCCACCAATTCCGCCGCCCGCAGCTCATGGGCCGGGTTGCGCGTGGCAAACTGGCTGGCCACGGCAAAGCCGCTTACATCCTCTTTAAGTGTCTCTAAAAAGGGGATCAGGGCCGCTTCGTCCAGCGGTGCAACCTCTGCACCCGCGTGATCGTGACCTCCGGTCAGCAGCAGGCTGGGATCCCCCCGAAGCGCCTCAATAAGTCCGTGCGCCTCAAGATCGCTGGCGCGAAACCCGACGTAGATCAGAGCCACACGCCCGCCCTGCCCTTCAACCAGCGCATTGGTGGCGAGGGTTGTGGATAGCGACGCCATGGCGATTTCACCTGCCGGTATGCCGGATTGCGCAAGTACCGCCGTGACCGCATTGCCCACACCAATCGCCAGATCGGTTCGCGTCGTCAAAGCCTTGGCAGAGGCGATGACCTCGGTCTCATCCCGGATCAGTACCGCATCCGTATAGGTGCCGCCCGTGTCTACGCCCAATAAAACCGCCAATGGCGCGCCCCCTATGCCAACCGCTCTACCGCCCAACGCGCTGCATCTGCAACGGCGGGGTCGGCGTCTTCGGTCAGAGATTGCGCCACAGGGCGTAGCGGCGCCAGTCCGGAATTGCCGATGGCATAGAGTACGTTGCGCACAAAACGATCCCGTCCGATCCGCTTGATCGGGGAACCGGAATAGCGCGCGCGAAAAGTGGTGTCGTCCAGCATTGCAAGCTCAGCCAGATCCGCGGGCTGCACCGCAGGGCCGTGATAGCGCATATCGCTCGCCGTCACGGCAAACTTGTTCCATGGGCAGGCGGCAAGGCAATCGTCACAGCCATAGATCCGATTGCCCATCTTCTCGCGCAATTCCAGATCGACCGGCCCTTTATGCTCAATCGTCAGATAGGAAATGCAGCGCCGCGCGTCGAGTTGGTAGGGTGCGGGGAAGGCCTCCGTCGGGCAGACATCAAGGCAGGCACGGCAAGAGCCGCAGTGGTCTATCTCTCGTGGATCAGGCGTGAGGTCGAGGGTGGTGAAAACCGACCCTAAAAAGGCCCAGTTTCCAAATTTCCGGCTCAGCAAGTTGGTGTGCTTGCCCTGCCAGCCCAATCCCGCCGCCTGCGCCAAGGCTTTTTCGGGCACCGGGGCGGTATCGACGAAAACCTTCACCTCAGGCTCTGCCGCGCGCGCCTCTTCCATCAGCCAGCGCGCCAGCCGCTTCAGTCGTTTCTTGACGATATCGTGGTAATCTCGCCCCTGTGCATAGACCGAGATTGCCCCCATGTCGGGATGTTCCAACACCGCGCGGGGATCATGGTCAGGGGTATAGCTTTCGGCCAGCATGATGACCGACCGCGCCTCGGGCCAGAGCGCTGCGGGATTGCCGCGCCAGTGCATCCGCTCTTCCATCCAGCCCATCTGCCCGTGATAGCCTGCCTCGACAAATCGGGCGAGGCGTTCGGGCACTTCGGGCAGAGCGTCGGGACGGCAGATACGGCAGGCGACAAACCCTTCTTCCAGCGCCCGTGCGACCACACGCGCCTTTAGGTCATCGCTGTCCCCGGTCACCCTTTTGGCGCCTCGGCCGCCATCAGAAATCTAGGTTGTTGTATTGTCTGGGCGGCGGGAAGCCCGGCACCTGATCGGCAAGGATTGAGCGGAAGGCCGGCCGCGATTTGATCTTGGCGTACCAATCCTTAACCACGTCAGAGCGATTCCAATCGACATCCGAGATATAGTCGAGCGAAGACAGATGTGCGGCAGCTGCAAAGTCGGCCAGTGTCATCACATCACCCGCCAGCCAACGCCGATGGTCGAGCAACCATGTCATGTAATCCAGATGATACTTGATCGCCTTAGCCCCGGCTTTGACGTTTTTACTGTCCGGATAGCCCTGTTTAGTGACTTTCTTGTTCACCCGTTCATACAGCAGCTTGGAGGTGACCTCATGATGGAACTTATCATCGAACCAGTTCACCAATCGGCGCACTTCAAGCCGTTGTACGGGGTCGCTGGGCAGCAGTGATGCCTCGGGCCGGGTCTCTTCGATATATTCGCAGATCGCGGCGCTTTCGGACATCATGATGCCGTCGAGCCGCAGCACAGGCACCTTGCCGGCCGGATTGCGGCGCAGAAAATCCGGGTCTTGCTCCCAGTAACGCTCCTCGACCAATTCCACCTCGATCTTCTTCTCCCCAAGGCTAAGCCGCACCTTGCGACAGAAGGGGGACAAGGGAACGTGAAACAAGCGAGCCGTCATATAAAGTCCGTGTGTTTAAAGGGATTGCACTCTTCCATGCCTGCTGGCGAAGGGATTTTCAACTGTCGAAACAGGCGGCACGGCCATCCGCGCGGATGGTCGCCGCCCCGTCCATGATCTGCGCGGTGCGCTTGCGGGTAAAGTCTCCGGGGCGAGAAGCGGAACGCTCTTTTGGGTCGGGCAGGATCGCCGCGAGCCGAGCCGCCTGCGTGGGGCTAAGGTCTGCTGCCGCGACGCCAAAGTAATGCGGAGCCGCTGCGCCGACGCCAAAGACACCCTCATCGAACTCCGCCACATTCAGATAGACCTCAATGATCCGACGCTTGGGCCAAAGCGTCTCGACCAGCGGGGTCATCCCAGCCTCGAGCGCCTTGCGCAGCCAAGAGCGGCCATGCCAGAGGTACACATTCTTGACCGTCTGCTGGCTGATCGTAGAGGCCCCACGGGCGGAGCCGTTTTCAATCGCGGTCCGGATCGCCTGCATGTCAAAACCCCAATGATTGCAGAAATTCGCATCCTCCGCCGCCACGGCAGCGCGAGCCATGACAGGGGCGATCTGTTCCAGCGGCACCCAGTCGCGCTGCACTCCGCCTAAACGGCGTGATTCCGAGAGCATGTAGAGACCGGTGGGCGGGTTGACGAAGCGGAACAGCAGCACCAGCAGCACGACGAAGAGGCAGGCAAACGCCACCGCGCGCAGCATCCAACGGCCCGCACGCTTTTTCAACGGGGGGGCAGCCTTGCTCGATTTCTTGCCCTTGGGGGCGGTCTTTTTACGTGTCGCCATGACTTAGCTATAGGCCGCCTACGCGGTTTTGTGAACGGCTCTCGCGCGCTGTGATTTCAGAGGCGAGGTAACTGCCGATCCGAGCCGAGCCGCGGGCAGAGGGATGCACATTATCGCCTGCAAAGAGCCCGCGGTCCCCCCGATCGATCACGTCTTCGGAATCGACAAAATGGATGCCGGGGCGGCTTGCGGCGAAACTTGCGATGCGGGACTCGATCTCTACCAGATCATCGCGGCACCCCGCAAAGGAGCCAGAGCCGGAGCCTGCGTAATAGCCCATCCACATGACCTGCGCCCCGGTTTGGGCGCGAAGTTTACTTAGGAACGCTGGGATGCTGCCACTTTGGCTATCCGGTCCGATCAGCGCATTCACCGATGCCCCACAGGCACCGCAGCCGCAATCGGCGCTCAGATCGTTGGCCCCGCCATTGACCACCACCCAGTTCCAGCGTCCACCGGGGAACTGTTGTTGGATATCAAAGCCGACGGCTGAGGCGATGGTCGAGCCATTGTCGAACTGCGCGCCCGGCACGGCGCGGCTGATGACGCTGCGGCCCGTTGCGCTTGAGATAACGTCGGGGATCGCGGCATTGCCGTTCCATGCCATGATGGAATCGCCCAGCACGAGGATGTCCCCCCCGCCCCGTGGGGCGGTATCGGTGCAGGCGTTGAGGCCTGTGAACAGGGCCAAGATGATCAAGATTTTCCGCATACCGCCTCCTGTAAGACGGTTGAGGTAGTGCATCCGACAATATCTACCACCCCAGCCCGGAATCAAGCCGCAGGCGCCGGGCCATCGCCTGCCCGCCCCACCGGGTAGGCGATTTGGTGAGGCTGGGCGTGACATTGAGAACGCACATCACGGCTGAACCATAAAGTGGCATGAGGCCACGGAGGATCGCCCACCCGCGGGCAGGCGATCGCCCTCATCATTCCGCCGGAACGGCCGTCTCCTCAACGCTCAACGGCGCCGGCAAATGCACCAACATCTCCTTCGGGCAGACCTGTAAGAAGTTGTGCTTCTCACTCTCCCAATGCTGGAGGATATCCGCGCCCTTGCGGCTGTTCGTCTCTGCCACATGGCGCTCGATCAATCCGTGCAACTGATCCAGCCAATGATCCACAGTCACCGCACAGGTCACGATGGTTTCGGCATTCATGAGCTTCGGTGCCAGCCCGTCGGGATCATAGAGATAGGCCATCCCCCCGGTCATCCCGGCGGCAAAGTTCGCCCCGATCTCGCCAAGGATCACCGCAACACCGCCGGTCATATATTCACACCCGTTGCTGCCACAGCCCTCGATCACCACATGCGCGCCCGAGTTGCGGACAGCGAAACGCTCGCCCGCGCGGCCCGCAGCAAAGAGGTATCCCGCCGTCGCGCCATAAAGCACGGTGTTGCCGATGATCGTGTTCTCCGACGCCACCACAGGGCTTGCCATTGAAGGCCGCACCACAATCGTGCCGCCCGAAAGCCCTTTGCCTACATAGTCATTGGCATCGCCCGAGACTTCGAGCTTCAGCCCCGGTGCCGCAAAGGCTCCCAAGGACTGCCCCGCAGAGCCGGTTAGCTTCACCGTCAAGTGATCCGGCTGAAGGCTGTTACGCATCCCGAACTTGCGAACGATATGGCTGCTGACCCGCGTGCCCACGGTCCGATGCGTGTTTTGCACCGCGTAGGAGAGCTGCATCTTCTCGCCGTCCTCCAAGAACCGCGCGGCATCGCGCACGATCTGAGAGTCCAGCGTATCGAGCACGACCTGACGCGGCTTGTCGCGGTCATAGACGTTTTCATGCGCCCCATCGACGGTGATGAGCAGCGGGTTCAGGTCCAGATCATCCAAATGCGACGAGCCACGGCTGACCTGTGTCAGCAGATCGGCGCGGCCAATCACCTCATCAAGGCTCCGCGCACCGATGCTGGCAAGAATCTCGCGCACTTCGGTGGCGTAGAAGGTAATCAGGTTCACCACCTTGTCGGCATTGCCGGTGAACTTGCCACGCAGGGCTTCGTCCTGCGTGCAGACCCCCACCGGGCAGGTGTTCGACTGGCACTGACGCACCATGATACAGCCCATGGCGATCAGCGCGGCGGTGCCGATGCCGTATTCCTCGGCTCCCATCATCGCCGCCATGACGATGTCGCGCCCGGTGCGCAGCCCGCCATCGGTGCGCAATGTCACCCGGTCGCGCAGGTTGTTCATCGACAGAACCTGATGCGCTTCGGTCAGACCCATCTCCCACGGCAGACCGGCATATTTGATCGAGGTCGCAGGCGAGGCCCCGGTGCCACCGTTATGGCCCGAGATCAGGATGATATCGGCCTTGGCCTTCGCCACCCCGGCGGCAATCGTGCCAACGCCCGAAGAGGCCACCAGTTTCACCGTCACCTTGCAGCGCGGGTTGATCTGCTTGAGGTCATAGATCAGCTGCGCGAGGTCTTCGATCGAGTAGATGTCATGGTGCGGCGGCGGCGAGATCAGCGTCACGCCTTTGGTCGAATGCCGCAGCCGCGCGATCAGGTCGGTGACCTTCATGCCCGGAAGCTGGCCACCCTCACCGGGCTTGGCGCCCTGAGCCACCTTGATCTCCAACTCTTCGCACTGGTTCAGATATTCCGCCGTCACACCAAAGCGGCCCGAGGCGACCTGTTTGATCTTAGCGCTTGGGTTGTCACCATTGGCCTCCGGCACGAAATGCGCCGGATCTTCGCCGCCCTCGCCGCTGTCGGACTTCGCACCAATACGGTTCATCGCCACGTTCAGCGTCTTGTGGGCTTCAGGGGAAAGCGCCCCCAGCGACATGCCCGGCGTCACGAAACGTTTGCGGATCGAGGTGATGCTTTCCACCTCCTCCAACGGCACAGGATTGCCGCGCGGCTTGATGTCCAAGAGATCGCGCAGATGGATCGGCGGGTTGCTCTGCATCTTCTTCGAATACTGCTGCCACATCTGGTAGGATGCGCGGTCGCAGGCCATCTGCAGCATATGCATGCTGCTCGCCTCCCAAGCGTGTTTCTCACCCGACTTGCGCTGCTTGTAAAAACCGCCGATGGGCATGACGACATCATCGCCCTGCCAACCGCGCGCGTGAACCTCTTCGGCCTTGCGCTGAATGCCCACGACACCAATGCCGCTGATACGGCTGGTCATGCCGGGGAAATATTCCGCACACATGGCGCGCGACAGGCCCACCGCTTCAAAGTTCAGGCCACCACGGTAAGACGAGATCACCGAAATCCCCATCTTCGCCATGATCTTCAAGAGACCCTGGTCAATCGCCTCACGGTACTTTTGCACCGCCTGCGTCAGCGTCATATCCAGCAGCCCGCGCCCGATACGGTCGGCCAAGGAATCCTCGGCCAGATAGGCGTTCACCACGGTAGCACCACAGCCCACCAGAACGGCAAAGTAATGCGGATCAACACATTCCGCCGCGCGCACTTTGAGCGAGGTAAAGGTCCGCAAGCCCTTGCGCACCAGATGACTGTGCACCGCGCTGGTCGCCAAGATCATCGGCATCGCGACCCGATCTTCACCGCTATGCTGGTCCGTCAGCACCAGATGCCCCGCGCCCGAGCGCACTGCGTCCTCCGCCTCGGCCCGAATGCGTGCCAAACCGGTGCTAAGGTTGCTGCTGCCCGGCTCAAAGCTGCAGTCGATCGTAACAGTATGCACCTTGAACTGCGCCATCAGTTCTTCGAATTGCGCATTGCCGACGAAAGGACTGTCGAGCACGAGAATCTCGGTTTGAGAGCTGTCCTCGTCCAGCACGTTTTTGAGGTTCCCGAAGCGGGTCTTAAGGCTCATCACCCGGAATTCACGCAAGGAATCAATCGGCGGGTTGGTCACCTGGCTGAAGTTCTGGCGGAAGAAGTGGCTCAGCGGGCGGTATTGGCCGCTAAGGACAGCCGACGGCGTGTCATCGCCCATCGAGGCCAGCGTCTCTTTCCCGTCCTCGGCCATGGGGGCGAGGATCTGCTCAAGCTCTTCAATGGTATAGCCCGCGGCCACCTGACGGCGGCGCAGTTCAGCCCCCTCAAACAGCGGTCTCTCGGTGACGCCAGCAAGGACATCGTCCATCTCGGTGATCTTGCCGACCCATTCGCCGAAGGGCTGGTTGGCGGCCAGTTTGTCTTTGATTTCAGTGTCGTGGAAAAGCTTGCCCTCATCCATATCGACCGCGATGAGCTGCCCCGGACCAAGCGCGCCCTTGCGCACCACGCGGGCCTCATCCAGCGGCACCATCCCGGCCTCGGAACCGGCGATCAGCATGCCATCGGATGTCACCACATAGCGCATCGGGCGCAGACCGTTGCGGTCAAGCCCGGCGCAGACCCAGCGACCATCGGTCATCGCCAGAGCAGCGGGACCGTCCCATGGCTCCATGACAGAGTTGCAATAGGAGTACATGTCGCGCCACGCCTGCGGCAATTCCACGGCCTGTTTCGACCACGACTCCGGCACCAGCATCGTCTTGGCCATCGGAGCAGAACGGCCCGCGCGGACCAGCACTTCGAACACCGAATCCAGCGCCGCTGAGTCGCTCGACCCGGCGGCGACGATTGGTTTGATGTCTTCTGCCATGTCCCCGAAGGTGGCGGAGGCCATGCGGATCTCGTGGCTCTTCATCCAGTTCATGTTGCCCTTGAGCGTGTTGATCTCGCCGTTATGGGCCAACATGCGGAAGGGCTGCGCCAGCCACCACTGCGGGAAGGTGTTGGTGGAATAGCGCTGGTGATAGATCGCGAAGGCACTGATGAACTTGTCGTCCTTCAGGTCGGGATAGAATTCGGCAACCTGTTCGGCCAGCATCATGCCTTTATAGATGATGCTGCGGCAAGACATCGACGCGATGTACATCTGCGGCACCTGCGCGGCGATGGCGGCTTTCTCAATCCGGCGGCGGATGACGTAGAGTTCACGCTCGAATGTCTCTTCATCGACGCCCTTGGCGTTGGAAATTAGGATCTGCTCAATCTCAGGCCGGGTCGCGTTGGCTTTCTCGCCCAGCACGGAGATATCAACCGGCACATGGCGCCAGCCGTAGATGTAGTAGCCCATGCGCAGGACTTCGGTTTCGACGATGGTCCGGCAGGTTTCTTGTGCTGCAAAATTGGTGCGCGGCAGGAAGACTTGGCCCACGGCGATCAACTCGTTCTCGCGCGGGGTGTGGCCGGTGCGGCGGACCTGCTCATAAAAGAAGGGCACGGGGATCTGCACGTGGATGCCCGCGCCATCGCCGGTCATCCCATCTGCGTCAACCGCGCCGCGGTGCCAGATTGCCTTCAGCGCGTTGATCCCGTTCAGGACGACTTCGCGGGTCTTCTCGCCGTTGATATTGACCACAAGGCCCACGCCACAGGAAGAATGCTCTTCCTCGAAACTATACATGCCCTTCTCGGCCATCATTGCGCGTTTGGCTTCTTCGCGGGCCACCCAGGCGTCATCATATTTGGTCATGGCTTGGTTCCTTCCACAAACGCCGCAAATCCTGCTTCGACTTCGGCCTTGGTTTTGATCTCGTGGTCCCCGGCAAAGGCATAGCCGTCGGGCTTCACATCTATGTAAATCTCGGTCTTGAGCGGCAGGCCGCCCGCATTCTCCACCAACCCGGCAGAGAGTGAGTAATAGTCATGCCCCGGCAGCGTGAGGTGATACCAAAGCGTGCTGCCGCAACTGTCGCACCACGCCCGCTCGGCCCAGTCCGAAGAGGCATAGGATTTCACCGGGCCGTCATAGGTCAGGCTGCCCGGTTTGGCGTCGATCTCAAGGAAAGCGCTGCCGGTCCAACGACGGCACATCTCGCAGTGGCACGCGCCAAGCCCGTCTTTCAACGGTTCAAAGCTGACCGTGACCGCCCCGCAGAGGCAATGACCATTCAAAAGGCTCATCGCTCGTCCTCCACATGCTGGGTGCGGGCCTCGTAGTCGGCTTTGCTCACGCGCTCCAGTTCCCCGGCCAAGGCAAAGTTGCTTGGGGCGCGGTCGGCATAGACCACGCGCGCCAGCTTTGCGCCGCCGAAGCCATCGAAGAGCCCCGGAGCCAGCTCCAGCAGACCCGCATTCTCGCCTTCGGTATCGGCAAACCAAACCGCCGTGCCGCAGGTCTCGCACCACGCCCGCTCGGCAAAGGTGGAGGAGGCATAGGTCCGGATCGGCCCCTTATAGGAAACCCGCGCGCGGGGCACTTCGATCCCCATTTGGACAGAACCGCTCCACCGGGTGCAGAGGTCACAATGACAGGCCGAAATCGCAGCCAACGGCCCGGTCACATCCACCGTGACCGCGCCGCACAGACAATGGCCGTGGTGATGTTTGTCACCTATGATATTATCTGTTTTGATGGCTGCACCTGCACTCATCTCATTCCGCAGCGATGCGCTGCGCCCCATTGAAATCGTTAAGGATCGCTTCGGCGCAGTCGCGGCCATCTTTAATCGCCCAGACTACAAGGCTCGCACCGCGCACGATGTCGCCTACGGCATAGACGCCATCAAGCGTGGTGGCTCCGGTGACATAGTCGGCTTTGATCGTGCCCCAGCGGTTCACCGGCAGGTCCGGCTCGTTCCAAAGGGTCGGCAGGTCTTCGGGTTCAAAGCCCAGAGCCATGATGACCAGATCGGCCTCTTCGACGTAATCCGCACCTTCGATGACCTCGGGCGCCTGACGGCCAGTCACATCGGGCGCACCAAGCCGCATCTTCTGTACCATCACGCCGGTCACGGGATCGCCGACAAAACCCTTGGGCGCGCTCAGCCATTCAAAAATCACGCCTTCTTCCTCGGCGTTTTGCACTTCGCGCTGGCTGCCCGGCATATTGGCCCGGTCCCGACGGTAGAGACATTTCACGCTCTCCGCACCCTGACGGATCGAGGTGCGCACGCAGTCCATCGCCGTGTCACCGCCGCCGATCACAACGACCTTTTTGCCAGCGGCATTCAGACGGCCATTCTCGAATTCTTCGACCGTGTCGCCAAAGCTTTTGCGGTTGGAGGCGGTCAGAAAGTCAATCGCCCGCTCCACACCGAACCCACCCACACCGGGGACTTCGATCTCACGCGTTTTGTAAACGCCTGTGGCAATGATCACCGCGTCATGCTTGCCCCGGATCGCGCCAAAGCTGATGTCGGTGCCGACGTTGCAGTTCAATTCAAAGGTCACCCCACCCTCGGCGAGCTGTGCATTGCGGCGCTCGACCACGTCTTTCTCCAGCTTGAAGCCGGGGATGCCATAGGTCAGCAACCCGCCCGCCCGATCGTAGCGGTCATAGATGGTGACCTGCACGCCTGCGCGGCGCAGCATATCTGCCGCCGCCAGACCGCCGGGGCCCGCGCCGATGATGCCGACGCTCTCGGGGCGCTCTTCGCGCGGGGCGGCGGGTTTGACCCAGCCCTGCTCCCACGCAGTGTCGGTTATGTATTTCTCGATCGAGCCGATGGTGACGGTGCCATGGCCCGACTGCTCGATCACGCAGTTGCCTTCGCACAGGCGGTCCTGCGGGCAGATGCGGCCACAGATCTCGGGAAAAGTATTCGTGGCCTGACTGATCTCATAGGCCTCTTGCAGACGCCCTTCGGCGGTCAAGCGCAGCCAGTCTGGGATGTTGTTGTGTAGCGGACAATGGGTCTGGCAGTAGGGCACGCCGCATTGGCTGCAGCGGCTCGACTGCTCGGCGGCCTTGGCATCCGCGTATTCGGCATAGATCTCGTCGAAATCCGTCCTGCGCAAATTGGGCGGGCGCTTTTCGGGCATATCCCGTGCGACGTCTGTAAATTTCAGCATGACCTGCTTCGCCATATACCCGTTCCTTCGACAAATTCCGTCAGAAGGCTCAAATACAAGAGCGGCAAAGTAAATAAAAGACAGCAGTGATGACCTATTTACCTCTTTCCGAGCAATTAAGGCACCCGGATAACAATTTTATGCATCATTTAAGGTCCGATGTGGACCTATCTGCCTACATGCCCGCCCATAACGCGAGGATAACGACCCCGCCAACTAGGATTCGCCACCAACCGAAGAGTGCGTAGCCATAGCGGCTCACGTAATCGAGCACCCAACGCACCACGATCACGGCAGAGATAAAGGCCATGGCAAAGCCTACGGCGATTTCACCCATGGCAGAGGCATCAAGCACATCACGGTTTTGATAAAGGTCATAGGCGAAGGCCCCCGCCATGGTCGGCATCGACAGGAAGAACGAAAATTCCGCCGCAGCACGTTTGCTAGACCCCAGCAACAAGGCCCCGACAATGGTCGCACCCGACCGCGACGTGCCAGGCACCATAGCGAGGCATTGAATCACACCGATCTTGAAAGCCATCGAAGGCGGGAATTTGGTCGCGTCGGAATAAGTCGGCGCGGGGGCGATGCGATCCACTACTAAAAGCACCACCCCACCCAGCACCAACATGATGGCGATCAGCATCGGCGTTTCAAACAGGACCGTTTTAATAAAGTCGTGCGCCAAAACGCCGATCACGACCGCAGGCAGAAAGGCCAGAAGCACCGACCAGATGAACCGCCGCGCTTGCGGGTCATGGGGCGCGGCAGAGAAGACCGCCCAAAGCCGTGCAGAATAGACCGTCAGGATCGCCAACACGGCGCCAAGTTGGATCACGACCTCAAAGGTCCGTCCCGCGCTGTGGAACCCTAAAAAATACCCAGCCGTCAAAAGGTGTCCGGTCGAGGATACGGGGATGAACTCTGTCAGCCCCTCCAGCAAACCCAAAAAAGCAGCGATCAGAGTGGTCGACTGTTCCATTATCCCTGCCGCAGATTACGTGCCGATGCTTTGATGGCGTCATATTGCCCCGAAGGACGGAACCGCCACAGATAATCCGGAAGCACTGCATCCATTGCGGTGGGCGTGATACCAAGCTCGGTAAAACCGCGCGCGCCGTCGGACACGACGTTGTCATTCCGCAGGTTCTTAACCTGATCGCGGGTCAGCATTTTGTTGGTGAACAGCCCAAATGTGACCGCCTGAACCATGTCAAAGCCGAAAGCCATCATCCGAGCAACGAACCACGGCAAGTTTAGCACCAAGCGGCGGCGATGGATCACGTCAAGCATGCGCTGCATCAAGCCACGGAACGTATCCACGTCCGGGCCGCCTAGCTCATAGACACCCGAAGGTGCCGCTCCTTCCAGCGCCTTTTCGGCAGCCTTGGCCACGTCATCGACAAAGACCGGCTGGAAACGGGTCGAGGCACCGGCGACAGGGAGGATCGGGCCGGTGCGGGTCATGCCAGCAAAACGGTTAAAGAATTCGTCCTCGGCACCGAACATGATGGAGGGGCGCAGAATAACGGCATGAGGCATATGTTTAAGCACAGCTGCTTCGCCTTCGCCCTTGGTGCGGGCATAATCGCTGTCGGCCTCCATATCCGCACCGATGGCCGAGACATGTACAAAGCGCTCAACACCCTCGCCCGCAGCCATACGGGCGATACGCTCGGCCCCTTCGGATTGCACTGCATCAAAGCTGTTCTTGCCGGTCTCAACCAGAATGCCGACGCAGTTAACGACCGCATCTGCCCCGCGCAACGCCTCGCGCACGGAGCCGTCATCGCGAATGTTACACAAAACCGGTTCGACTTGGCCTACCACACCATAGGTCCGCACAAAGAGCGCCTCGTTTGGGTGACGCATCGCCACCCGCACCCGCCAACCAGCTCTGGCCATGCGATACGCGATATAGCGTCCGACAAACCCCGAACCGCCATAAATCGTGACCAGCTTAGACATTCTGCCGCTCCTGTAGATAAATTCTCTGACAGGATGTACCTGCGCGCCGCCCCTGTCACAAGGCCAAACCCCCGGTTGCAGAGGCCATCGCACAGGATTTTCGGTTTTTCGCTCAGATTGCGATTGACAGTCACCCAACCGAGCCTTAGAGCACCCCACACGATACGTGCCCAGGTGGCGGAATGGTAGACGCGCTAGCTTCAGGTGCTAGTACTGGCAACGGTGTGGAGGTTCGAGTCCTCTCCTGGGCACCATATAAACTCAGCTAAGGCTTTGGGTTTATTCACCTTATCAGGTTTGTTACCCTACTTAGGTCCACTTTTAGGTCCACATTAGGTACACATCTATGGCCCGCCCAGCGCTAAAACTTAAATACGTTAAACTCGATGAGAACGGGCGTTTCCGCTACAGGCGAAGAGTCCCCAAGTCACTTCACAGGGCACTGGGAAAGTCAGAGTTTTCCAAGGTGCTGGGCATCTCAGAACGAGAGGCCACTTTAGCCTACGGCGAGTATCATCGTGATGTTGAGCGACAGATTGCACTGGTGAACTCAACGGGGGAGATTACCACCCCCCTAGAACATCAAGAGCACATAAAATCTTTCTTCAGGCTTAACGGCCTCGCCCAAGATGGCCCAGGTGCTACCACAGATGAGAAAACCGCAAGACGCGAATATTCAGAAGAGATACTCAATAAGTATCCTCTAATTGAAGAAACCGGAACCTATGAAGGCGTTTCAGAAGCAGACAGCAGGTTGGTTGCCGCCCTCAGGCTAGGCGTTGATACAGTCCAAAGCGAACCAACTGTCACCGACGCCTTTAACCTGTACCTAAAAGAGAAAAAGAACCCTGACCCCTTCAAGCAGCGGAAAAACGTGAACAACTTCAGACGCGTTGAAGATCATGCGCTAGTCGCCTTCGGGTCCAATCTACCGATTACAAAGATCAAACGCTCGCACGCAAGAGCTCTCCGAGACAGGTTGCTTAAGAGGATGAAGCCAGCTTCCGCACGACGGCAGATCAATAACATCAAAGCGGCCATCAATTATGCCGCACGTGAATACGATCTTGCTGAGTGTACTTGCTTCAGAAGCCTTGAGTACCCTGAAGCTTCGACTGCTCCCAGGGACCTTCGTGAGCCGCTTCCAACCGATATCATCGACAACATGTATGAAGCTTTGCAATCCCATTCTACACTCTTGGAAATTTGGACGTTGATGCATCATACCGGGGCACAAAATGCAGAAATACTCGGTCTTCACATGGATGAAATTAGCGTAGGAGATGAAGTCCCATACATCCATATTAAGCCGAATTCTTCCCGAGGCGTTAAGGATTCCGCGCGAATAAGGAAGGTACCCCTCGTCGGCAATCGTGCATTGAAGGTAGCCAAAGATATTAGGGCACGCGAAACTGGATTAGGTGAAGCGTTCCCGAAGTTCGCCAAGCCTCGGAGCCACGATAACTTCAGCAACCAACTCATGAGGATACTACGACGCTTCACGTCCGACCGAAGGCACGGGGTCTATTCCTTACGTCACAACATGAAAGACGCTCTCAGAGCTAAAGACATCCCCTTAGAGCTCCAGAATGCCATACTTGGGCACAGCCTTGGATCGGGTGCTCAAGCTAACTATGGCTCAGGATACAGTCTTCAGAAAAAGTATGATGCATTGCTGTCGGTCTGCACCGATTGATTGATCGATGCCATCCCTCCCTTGGACTGAAAGTTCTCCCTTGGACTAGGTCCAATGATCATTACAGCTAGATTAAATGTCGAACACCAGACGGAGGCATTTTGCACTTTCTACCGCTCCCCTACGACACCGATGAAAAGAGGAATATCCTGTTAGAAGCCGACATGGCAGAACTCCTCTACCGCCCCAAATCCGAAGCAGCGAAGGCGTTCACGAACGACCTTGCTCAACAGCTCACCACTCTAGAACTCAGACACGGCCTTAGAACGCGTAGGAGAAGCGTACAGGCCCACAAAAATATGCTAGCGAGCCTAGCAGCCTACTGGGCGGACTTGGTCAAGCACGCGGGCAACAAAGACGCCTTGGGCTTTTGTTACCGCTCAACGAAACAGGAGGGATACGACGGCACCTTAGTTGAGCGTCGCCAGATCGAAGCTGTCAGAGAGTTTTGTATCAGAGAAGGTCTAATCGAGGTTATTCCAGGGTACAGACCCAGTCAGGGCTTTGAGGGCGAGAAAATCGTAGGACCTGTGAGCGCCTACCGAGCCCAACGCATCAGGGCAACGCCAGCATTATTAGAACAAGCTGCCAGACACGGTATTACTCCTTCGAACATCTCCGACCACGTTGAATATGTCCATGCGGCCAGCTTACCTGTTGTCTTGAAGAAGCGAAAGAAGTCGAAGAACGGTCGTCCCGAAGCAGGCCAGACAATAGCCACAAAGCAGAACAAGAACCTGATCTTGTTGGCTGAACCCTTAATCACGCTCAACACCTTTTTGGACCAACAGACATTCAATTTACCTACCCAACCTCGGCTGAAACGCGTCTTCAACAATGTGGACGATCAAAATTTCAGCTGGGACCGAGGGGGCAGGATATATGCTGTTGGTAACGACAATTACCAAAACATGAAAATGGAGAAGCGCAAAGGAATACTGATCAACGGCGAGGAGACCTTAGAACTCGACGTGAGCGCAAGCCATCTGTCGATCTACCTTGCGCAGGTTGGGAAGTTGGTCAGGGTTTCGCGAGACCTGTACAGTGTGATGGGCTTTTCGCGAACATGTATCAAGCAAGTAGTTCTTGCTGCCTTTGGTCGGGGGGAGCTTCCGACTAGATGGGGAAGAGGAGTGAAGGACATCATCGCTGAAGCCGATGGAATAGCGTTAAGCGAAGTACCTAAGGTGCGACTGGTGGTTGATGCCCTGATAGATAAGTACCCATCCTTCAAGTGCCTCAAGGGAAGTGGTATGGATTGGTCAAAGCTCCAGTTTCTGGAATCGGAAGCGTTTCTGTCAGTGATGCTGAAACTTATGAATGAGCATCAGGTACCAAGCCTCCCTGTCCATGACAGCCTAATTGTCCCCAAATCGAAAGCTGGACTAACTAAGGAACTCTTAACTAAGGCCTACATTGATCAAATTGGGGTAGCCCCTCTCATCTAACCCAGCAAAAGATAAAGTTCCCCCTATTTCTTCAAAAAACTATGGTTTATTGAAGCACCCTATGTTGAATGGTCATTTGAAGATGGTGGTCAGTACGTAGTATCCAAGACAATCCTTAACGCTCTCTGATGCATTACTTTGTACGATAACAGGGGCGTACCCATCGGAGCACGGGTATTGCAAAAGTTCTGATGTCCGCTGAGCGGACATAGCCCATTCTGCAGCGCTTGCGCCAATGGTCGCTATGGGAGATAGCACTGTAAAAAGAGGTCTCTTTTGCACCCTCGACGGCGCCATGCGGAACGTGAAAAAGGGTAAGCCAAAGCTACCCAGGAAAAGGATTCTCGTTCAAGCTTTGCGACATGGGAACTCTTTCAGATCAAGTGTTCAGCGGATCGTGTCGCTTGCTACCAAAACTAACCCTTTAACCCGATAGTGTCCCTACCGGACCAGTTGTCGAAATTTACGTATCAATCTCTGATGAAATGCCAAAGAGCTATTCTGCAGAAGATAAGCTGCTCTTTTTTCCGCTTGCATTTCCAGCCATTCGTCTGCCTCAGCGGGCCGAGTCCGTAACCACATTTCGACTTCTCGGATCATTATTTTTCCGAACACTGCGTTTGCATGATGGGAGTCCTTAGGGTCCTTGTGACGGTATTTCGCAAGCATAAAACCCTCTGCATCCAAACACCTTTCAGGCACCTGGATAACATGCACATTGCTTCTCTCCATCACAGTGGTCATGATTTTCTGATAGGTTGCAAACATTTTCAACGCGTCATTAGCAGGATGAAATGACATTATCGGATGATCGCGAAACAACGAAGGCGGAGCAACCGCGATAACGCGCGTCCCACTGCGATGGAGTATTTCTATAAGCTCTATAACGTATTTCTGGTCTTCAAGAACGAGACGCTCAAAAAGTGCCAAGGACATCGGGCGTAATCCGTCCACAGAGGTTTCTAGGCTAATTTTCTGTGCAACGAGTTGATACATTACTCTAAGGGGCCACAAGGGCATGGATAATCCCAAGGTCCCGAAACGACGCGCCTTGGGCGGTAACTGCCTGAACGCTAACTTGTATTCAGAATTGGTAATTTTTGCAAAGTCACCTTCATTGGAGAAGAATGGAGTTGGCAGAATGTGCCCTCCTCCCAAACGCTTCAGAGCAATAGTCACGTCCTGAGCTAGTTCACCGCGCGCCTGCATAGCGCGATGCGCTTGCAAAAGTGCCGTAATGTGAGAGTCCCCGATCAAAAGCGCATTCACGACCGACCTCCAGCATATGACCCCAGGAGTTCTTCGTCACACCGAATATTTTCCGCCTTCTGTGCAGCTTCCACCTTAGCTATATGTGAAAGCGATGTATTAGAGGCTAGCGGTTGCTTTCCGACGTACTCATGGGCGGGCGGTACGTGCTGAGAAAAAAAAGTCTGCATTACTTGGGCTACACCCTCTGTGGTTACCCCGCGCCAATCTGCATCAAAGAATGATCCCTGCATGAACGGCGAAGTAATAATTTCGAACGAAGGGAAATAGTCCACGTAATCGTAGACGTCATAGAGTTCCCCTGCCGCCGCGCGCAGGATCGCTTTCGAATGCGCGGTCGCTACGGCAACCTGATGGCCGGTCGCAGTTGCAGCCAAGGGCACCGGACTGACTGTGAGCAAAAACTTCAATGTCGGATTGATCTCACGGGCCAAGCTGAAAAACGTGTGCATATCCTCGAGCACCGCAGAAACTGAAAGATTCTCAAAAACATGTTTTTGTGGATCATAGCTACCCCCTGCTGTGCCCGGGCAAAGCGGAAAATTTGCCCCATCTTCCCGCCCAGACCAAGACTCAGTCAGACCAAGCGTAAACACGAACACCTCTGCGGAGCGAAACATTTGCGCTACGCAGTCAAGATGGTAGGCACGCTGAGCCTCCAGTTCTCGAACAGTGGAAAATGGCTCGGGTTCGATAGTCGGGCGGAATGGATCTACGACGCCATCACCCCTACGCCAGACACATTCGACCGGCGAAAACATACCAAACGCACGCTTAAACAGCTGCAAAAGCTGCCGCGACGTATAAACGTTTCCATACCGCGCCGAGTACATATCATAGCCGAAGTCATACCGCATCTTTTCCGAAAGCATATTCGGCGCGGGTTCGGCATCAAGATAGTTAAATTTCTTTTCGCGTAGATTACGGCCAATATGTTGAGCGAAACAACTCCCCGCAGTCGCGATCTTACTTTCTGCAATTTCAAAGCGCTTTGAGTACCAGCTCCTAATGTGTGCTGAAGGAACCGAAGAAATAGTTTTTCTCCAAAACGCACTGTCGGGTTGCTTGTGGTAGGGATGTGTCAAAGAAATGCACCATCTATAAATTCGAATTCTTCATCCAGTTACTTACTTGCTAGCAACGATTATTTCATTCACGACTTATTCATACTGTCAACCCGCCAGCTCTCTAAAACCCAAAGCACGCTATGCTGACGACCCGCCACAATGCAGCAGGATACAAGTTCGGAGTATATGCGACTATACAGGACCTCAAGAAAGATCACCGACATGGCTAGGGTGCGCTGCCTCTCGCCGATCCACTCATTTTTTGCAATTAGTCGCTTCCTGTTGAAGATACTCAAATATTACGGTGTCACAAGTTCTTGCCGAAATCTCCGCACGTGCTGCCAGGTTTTGGCTAGGTTCGACTTAGCGAGCGTCCGTACGCAGTGCGGTATCCAGTAAATTGGGCCTAAAGCGGTCGCTAGCTGCGCATCGCAGGATCATCCCCTGTGTGGACAAAGCGACCATTCCTGATGTCGTCGGACCTCAGCGCTGTTTACTGGACGCTGACGCATGGCGAAATTGAAACTAGAAACCCTTTGCAGAGTGCACTGGTCGAGCAAGAAAATGGGCACCACCCGGAAAACTGGCTTGTTTCTCGCACTGCTGCGACCCTACATTTCCTCAGCAGACTAGCCATATAAGGATTTTCGGATGAAACCAGCGATAAAGAGCACTTCTATTCTTTGTGCTGCTTTCGTAATAGTTGCCTTTTCTCCGGATCGCGGTGCCGGAGAGGTAGGGTATAAAACGATTGGCGATTTGAGGGCAAACTGCCAGTTTGTAAACCAAAAATGGGAAGAGTTAGACAGACAAGAAATGATTCAGTCCACCGACTGTGCTAGTTTCCTGAAAGGTGTATCCGAACTAATGATGACCATATGTCTGTCAGATAAAGGGACTGTTCCGCCAACGCTTAAGGCTGATCCAAACCACACCTTGAGAGCGATTTCCCAGGGTTTCCTTAATTGGGCTGATGAGAATCCTAGTAGATGGTCCGATCCACGCCAAGTTGGAGTATACGAAGCAATAAGTTCTCAATTTCCATGCGAGAATTGACTAGGCTTCGATCTGCAAAGTTCATATTTTGAGCGTCTCGAATGGGCTCGAAGCAGACCTTCACTAAATTGAATGGCCGCAACATACCAAACCCCCAATATCGGCGACCGAAGTTTTTAATGACGCACTAAAAAATTCGGAAACAATAACAGCAATAAACCCCCGTTTTTTTGAACTTACCCTAAAACAGCCCCTACCCCCTCGAATCCGTAAAAGAAATGCGACGGGTTTAAGCGTGCCCCCGACTATTAACTCCCACATGCCAATAGGCCTTGCCCACGTGTCAGACCAACGATGTATCGGAATAGGCAGACAATGAAGTCGATTTCGGCTTTTGGCAGACACTCTGCCGCAACTTCGTAGACATCATTGGCAGACAAGGAGGGCACAAGATGCTTGTAGGATATGCACGTACGTCGACACTCGAACAGAAAGCAGGATTCGATTCTCAGAGAGAGGCATTGGAGGCTGTTGGGTGTAACAGGGTATGGGAAGAGCAAAGGAGCTCTGTAGGACCTCGTGAGGCGCTCTCAGAGGCCATCAGCTTCTGTCGGGAGGGTGACATCTTCGTTGTGACCAAGCTGGATCGCTTGGCTAGGTCCGTAAGACACCTTGGGGAGATCGTTGAGGAACTCGAACATAAGGGCGTCGACCTGAAAGTCTTAGACCTAGGCTTGGATACAACGAGAGCGACTGGAAAGCTGATGCTTAATGTTCTTGGTTCAGTCGCTCAATTCGAGCGTGAGATGATGTTGGAACGTCAGAAAGAAGGCATCGCCAAGGCAAAAAGGGAAGGCAAGTACAAGGGACGGATGCCTACTGCAATGGCGAAAAGTTCCCAAGCTGAAGAACTGCTTCGGAGAGGGTTGACTAAACGACAGGTAGCGAAAGAACTATCCATCTCAGAAAGGTCAGTACATCGGATTGTCGAGCGAACTAAACAGACAAGACCAAGCTAATCCCGTACAGCGATGTATTTCACCAACTAGGCCAAAGGGGAATCCTTAACGCCCTTTGGCCTGAACTATGAGCAATCAAAGGAAAACAACGTCCGTCACATGGAGAGCATCCACGATCTACATCAGTGTAAGTGAACTTCTGAATGCAGGATGAATAGAGAAAGTCGTCTGAGAACCGGTTTTTCGGATATGAGCGAGCATTAATCGGATTTCGTAACTGTAATCAAAGATATACTTTTCCTCTTGCATGACTACAATGCCTAAGAAACCGTAATAAATTAACCTTTCCACGACCCTCTCGCGCTCATCATGTCTAACGCCCGACCGATCAAGCACTTCATACAGGTCTGATGTAGTCAACTTTTGCTTAGAGTGAACGAAGTCCCACAAAAGTGTGTCATACGCAGGAAGTACGTCTTCCATCTCTCTCGACAACTCAACAAGAAGATCGGTCGAGTACGACTCCAAGCCCTTCGTCAAATCGTCTTCTTCGATACGCACATGCTGACGGTTGATAGCCACACTGCGGCAATGATTTATCAGGTTGAGGAGATTTCTTGGCCGCATCATCGACCTCCCAATAACGAACTCCGATGTCTCCTCGCCGAAGTAATGCGAGCAGAACAGAGACGCCCAAGCGTCTTCAAAGTTCATATTTTCCAAGCTAGGATTATCAACCAAGCGCAGCCTTAGCATTTCCCGCAATTGATCTGGGTCCTGCCAGTCAATTCGATTAGGTTGCTCCTTTCCAAAGTCGCTGGTTCGCGATACCAGTTCTGTGTAAATATCATCTCTAATAAATACTATGGTATTAAGATTTAACTGGGCTCGGTCAAACGATCGTCCTAGCTTTCGGGCAGCGTCAATAAGCGAACGTAGAATAGTGAAATCTACGTCTTCGAGTCCATGCGTAGGCCAGCCCCTATCGAGATTATCAAAGAGAACCCATGTATCCTCTTTATTTTTCAGATAGTCGAACAAGCATGCTCTGAAACGCTTAATGTCTACAGCGTAAATCTTGTTGGTTAGCTCGTTACCTTTAAAGCCACCGGTCATGAAATCGCGGTCTGTGGAAAGCGAACCGGCCAAGCCCACCGAGAATTTATGCAACCTTTCGCTGAAGTCGGAATCCCCAAGGTCGCTATACTCGGCTACCAGTTCTGATAAAGCCTCATAACCTTCAGTTAGGCGTTGATCTCGGGAGTACAGCTTCCTGTCATTTTCCACGACCTTTGTCGCAACCTCTAGTAGCAGCAAGTATTCCCAGAAGGCCATTGCAACATGTAGACCCTGACCTGTTGAGAGGTGCACCAGCACATCTTCCCTAAGCTTCACCAACTGGTAGCCCTCTGGTTTAAGATCAACAACTGTCGCTTTTTTATTGCTCCTTACAGAATTCCTTATTCTGGCCCAAATAGCCGTCTTCCCCGACCCCTTCCGCCCAACAATTGTTCTGACGTCGCCTTTCATCGCAGCCGAAAATGTTGCTGATTGAAGAAAGTATCGGTTCAATGACCGCATTTCGTTTTCGGCAGCCGGATCGCCTAAATCAATTTCGGCAACCTTGTTCGGCTTTCGTGGACTGACTTGTCGGATTTCCTGAAGGGCTTCAGCCACGCACGGTACGAAATCAACCATGCCATCATCGATGTCCTCCGGTCGTGCCACCTGAATCGTCGAATTGCGAAAATCAAGCGGCACTAATACACCCGTCGGGGCGAATATTACCGTTGCAATACGAAGGGCATGAGCTAGTCCAGCGCAGAAAGCAGTTCTGACATTGTGCCGCGTAGCAAACTCCTCATCTTCACCCCGCCACTCAAGCACCACCCCCAGTGAGCTCGCGATGTTTTCAATAGCAGCTGGCGCAGATAGCCTGATCTCTTCAGAGGGGCTAAAACTACGGAAAACAAGCCTACTTTTTTTGATCCTTGATGTTATCCGTTGCGACGTTTCATTTGGTCTCGCGCATCCAACCACATACAGAGGCTGACTTTTATTCTTCTCATAGTTGATCTCTAGCTTTCGGTTAGACAAGTCAGCAGTAACTTTGCTGGCAAACTCGAAGGCCGTACTGTAAGTATCATAGCCAAGAGTATCGAAAATCCCAATCTTGTTAAGTTCCGTGGAGGTTACGTCCGATTCGGCGTTGCGAACGATAATTACCCGCTTACCTAGCCCAATTGCGTATCCAATCTCGTACACCACGTTGACGTTAAGCGACGTGATGTCAGCAACGACGTATGGAGCGGCCTCTATCCCTTCGATGATGGGCTGCACAAGATCTAGCCCCACAATGTCATTCTGAGCCCAAGTCTTGAACTGCGGTCTATCGTTGAACTTGCTAGCTATCTCGCAACCTTCTTCAATTTTCCTCCTAACTTCCGGTGGGGTGGAGGCATATGCGACAAAAACTTCTGACGAGTTAGACAAAATTAGAACCTGTGCTACTATAAATCTGTGATGAAAAACCGCACGTGCTTGACGGACCTGCGGAACACTCAAACTCAAGGTGCACAGATGTAACATTTCATACAACCAGAAAGTTACTCGAACCGCAGGCGCATAACCTGCGGTTTTTCTTTTGGTTCTATGTCTCTGCACTTCGTTTTCTGATATGGAGACTGAATGCTCCTAAAGCATTACTGCAGCCAGCCTTTTGCTTTTTATAAAGGAGTGCACTCATGAGCTGCTTCGAATGAAAGAGCTTGCGAATTTAGACACCTTTCTCAGCTCAGATGAGAGCCCTGATGACTGCATGATGCTTTCTGATTTGGACGGCTATCTGACCGGGATTGCATGCTCGCCTGAGGTGATCCCAGAGCCCGAGTGGATGGCACTGGCTCTCGGTGGAACGCTGGTGGAGGTGCCTGAATGGGTCAAACAAACGATTGGCGCGTTGTTCGGGAACATACTTCAAAAACTGCAGAACGATCCACCATTCGTGAAACCCATCTTCTGGTTAGCGCCAGAAGGAGACGCGATCGCAATGGATTGGTGCGCTGGCTTTATCGACGCAGTCTCCCTAAGGCCAAGGAAGCGGCTTAGGCTTACCGAGAGCGGTACACAGGGCCATCTGATGCCCCCCCATGCTCCACATGCTGGATGACGTCGGGAGCTCTCTAATGGGCATCCCTCAAGAAGACCTCAACCAAACCTTAGAAGGGGCAGCAGAAGCCATTCCGGAAGCTGTATTTGGCATTTATCTATTCTGGCCGGAAGGTGCTTGACACAAGGCGGGTAAACAAACGGCCAGCGTGTGTGGTAAGTGTGTGTGGTCGAGCAACTGGATGACCGCCTAACTATCTAATATTGATGGAGAAATTATATCAACCACTCGCTGGCGGAGGAGGTGGGATTCTCAGCCTAAATCAAGAAAATAGGTCCACAAACGGGTCCACAGTCACGGGGTACACCCAGTTAAGCAATTGATATATAATGCATTACAAGAGACGGGAGCTCCTCTCCTGGGCACCAATATTCCCCGACAAATGATTGACGGAAAACAGGGTTTTAACCAAACCCATCGCTGAATGGCCCAACAAGGCTTCACGCAACCAATCCGCACGCAGGCACCCTTCCCTATTGAACGGTGATCCTCGTCTTTTGCATCGATAGACGCAGCCGTCGCCCAAGTTCAGGCAAACTAAAAGGCTTTTTCAAACAGTCACTTGCCCCCGCCGCCAAGGCACGGCGCAAGAGATCAGCGTCTTTCCGGGACGATATCATGACGACAGGGGTATCGTCGTAGAACGACAGACCTCTGACTTGGCTACAAAACTCAAGCCCGTCCATCGCTGGCATCATAAAATCTGTGATAATGACGTCCGCTACAATCCGCTCGTTTATCATATCCTGCAAAGCTTGGACCGGGCACTCATAGTCCGCCACACAAGAAAATCCGACCTCGGCGAGGGACGCTTGAATGAACTGCCGCGCGATGTCTGAGTCGTCGATAACGATAGCGTTCCAAGTCATCTTCCCAAGCCTTCCACGCTGGATCAAACCCCGAGGCTCACAGTAGGGGTGAGAAAGCTAATTTGGCGTAAACCCCTAGATGCGTTTACCGACAAAGAGTGCAGATGCGGCCCGCACGCAGGCGATATCGCCCTTTTGCCAGACAAGCTCGCCCTGCGCGGTGGCGTATTTCCCCATGCTGACGCAGGCTGTGATTGATGTAATCTCTGTCGCGCCTTTGGCGGCTTCGAAGATGCTGCTGAACTGGATGGACATGACTTATGCTCCTAAGTTGAACTGCTTCAACCTTCACACAAGTCACCGAACAATGCCTGCTGGCTTCGGGATAACAGCTCTATTCTTCGGTATATGCGGGGCCCCTTCCAGACCGCCGCCCCGTCCAATTAGGGGCGGTTGAGCAGCTTTTGGTACTTCGACACAAAAAGATGCGCGCCTTTCATCTTTTGCGTGATCCAATCGCCAACGGTGAACAGCAGCAGAAAGCTATTACCACGCTCCGGCCCCAAGGGCAGTAAGATTGGCGCTTCGGATCCCCATGGACGATAGGTTTTCATATCTACCAGCTTGCGCCCCGTGATCAGCCCCGTGAGCGTCCTTTTCAACCACGGCAATTGGCGGCTGACCGCGACGATAGTCATATTGTCACCGGGGTCCGCCACATCCCCGGCGGCAAAGACATTCGGCAGGGTCGACGGGCGCAGATAGCCGTCAGTCTTGATCCGCTCTGCCACAGTCACCTCTGCGCCCGGCAGGCCTTTCAGCAGGTCAGAGCAGGCCCGTGCCCCGAGAACGGGAAAGATCAGATCAAACGCCCGCTCAGTTCCATCGCCAAAGGTGACACTGCCCGCATGCGGCTCGGTTTTTGAGGCAAGCCCTTCGGCCTTTTCACCGAGTATGAGCTCAACCCCACCGGTCTTCAACTTTCGGCTCAGCGCAGACCCAAGACTTTCGGGCTTTGCCGCAAAGAGCTTGTCGTCCATTGTAATCACGGTGATTTTCTTATCCGGCATGGCATGGGCAATCTCACCGGCAAGTTCAACACCCACTGCCCCCGCGCCGATGATGCCCACGGTCTTTGCCGATGACAGCTTTTCGCGCGTCTCTTGGTTCGCGGCCCGCAGCCCGTCGACGTCTGCACCTTTGGGCTTGAACGGGGCCGCATACTCCGACCCCGTGGCAACGATGATGTAATCCGCTTCAACCCGCGTGCCGTCATCTAGGGTGACACCGTCCCCATCGATCTCCTTCGCCCGCGCCGCGACCACGCGACCGCGTTTCAGTAAACGGCCATAAGGGATCAGCGATTCCTCAACCAAACTCGGTTGCACCAAGGCGCGGATCATCGCCGGGGCATGTACAAAATGACTGCGCTGTTCGATCAGGGTGACATCGGCAATGTCATCCATGACCTTAGCAAGCTCAGCGCCGAGATATCCGCCCCCTACGATTGCGATACGTTTGCCCATCGGTGCCGTCTCCTTCTGGTCCTGTCAGATTTAGGGTGCGCGTGCCCCATGCAGTTAGGTACCGACATAGGCACTCTTTCCAAGATTTCCCGCTGCGCCCGTACAAATCCCATCCCCATTGCCACAAAAGCGGTCACATGCGCGCAGGATAGGCACCTGAAGAGCGGACGCGATTCTCTTAAGCGATACAACATATTGTTTAGAATCATCGCACCTGTTTAACTCCCCCCAGCGACAGGGAGAGCCGCGGCACAATGAAAGACACCAAAGCAGAGACTTTTCTGCGTTTTGATAACGTAAAGAAGAGCTACGATCAGGAAAACCTCGTCGTTAAAAGCTTCGACATGGATGTGCAGGAGGGGGAGTTCATCACCCTTCTTGGCCCCTCCGGGTCGGGCAAAACCACCGTTCTGATGATGTTGGCGGGGTTTGAGAGCGTCACTTCGGGCGATATCGCAATTAACGGTAAATCGATCAACAAGACCGCGCCGAACAAGCGCAACATCGGCATGGTGTTCCAGAACTATGCGCTATTCCCGCATATGACGGTGGCCGAAAACCTCGCCTATCCACTGAGCGTGCGCAAAATGTCCAAGGCGGATATCAAAGAGCGTGTGGCGGAGTATCTGGCATTGGTCGAACTGTCGGCCTTCGGCGACCGCCGCCCCGGCCAACTGTCGGGCGGCCAGCGGCAGCGCGTGGCACTGGCCCGTGCGATGATCTTCCAGCCGACGCTGATCCTGATGGACGAACCCTTGGGCGCGCTCGACAAGAACCTGCGCGAACAAATGCAGTTTGAGATCACGCGCCTGCACAAGCAGATCGGCTTTACCGTCATCTACGTCACCCACGACCAGACCGAGGCACTCTCGATGTCGGACCGGATCGCCGTTTTCAACGATGGCGTAGTGCAGCAATGCGCGCCCCCGGCGGAACTTTACGAGCGCCCCGTGAACGCCTTTGTGGCTGAGTTCATCGGTGAGAATAACTTCGTGCAGGGCAAGGTCAGCAAGATCGAAGGTGAGATCGCCAAGGTCGAGACTGACACTGGCACCATCACGACCCAAACCTCCGAAGGGCTGACCGAAGGGGCCGCCTGCCGCGTCTCAATCCGGCCCGAGAAACTGTTCATTCACCCCACGACCCATGCGCATGACAACGCGCTGACGGCGACCTTTGTCACGCGGATCTATGTGGGCGATTTCATCCGCTATTATTTCCGCCTGCCAGACGGCACCGACATTATCGTCAAAGTGCTCAATGACCTGTCCGCGCCAGAGTTCGAAGACGGCGCAACCGCACAGCTGTTGTCCCTGACGAAAGATTGCATCGCCTTTGCCAATTAAGGGCGACCGGGGGCAAACCGGGGCCCTGCATAAAACCTGGACATGACAAGGAGAGACCCGATGAAGAAACATCTGACGTATCTGGCCACGACGGCGCTGCTTGCCAGCCCCGTTCTGGCCGAGGATTTGACGGTGACGTCCTTCGGCGGCGCTTATGGCGCGGCACAGATGGAGCACATGATCGAGCCCTACATGAAGGAATCCGGTACCAACGTCCTGTTCGAAGACTACGGCGGCGGCGTTGCTGAGATGAAGGCACAGGTCGAGGCCGGTAATATCCTGTGGGATGTGGTCGACATCGAAGTGATCGACCTCGAGCGCGCCTGCGCCGAAGGTTATCTCGAAGTGATCGACCAATCCGTTCTGCCCGATGGCGATGATGGCACTCCGGCGGCGGATGACTTCATCGAAGATGCGCTGGCCAATGAATGCGGTGTGGGCAATATCGTTTGGTCCGTCGTCTTTGCCGTGAACACCGAGAACGGCGAAGGCCCCAAGACCATCGAAGACTTCTTTGACACCGAGAAGTTCCCCGGCAAACGCGGTCTGCGCAAGCGGCCTCAGGTGAACATGGAATGGGCGCTGCTGGCTGACGGCGTCGCCCCCGAAGAAGTCTATGAGGTGCTGGCCACCCCCGAAGGGCAAGAACGCGCTTTTGCCAAGCTCGACACCATCAAGGACGAGATCACTTGGTACGACAGCTGGTCTCAGGCCCCCGTTCTGCTGAACGACGGCGGTGCCACCATGGTGCAATCCGCCAACGGTCGTATCTTTGCCGCGATCAAGGATGATGGCGCACCCTTCGAGATCGTCTGGGACAGCCACATTTATGACCTCGACGTCTGGGCAATCATGAAAGGCACCAAGAAAAAAGACCTCGCGATGGAGTTCATCAAGTTCGCCACCGGCACCGTGCCGCTGTCGGGCATGCAGGACGTGGCTTATGGCCCGACCCGCAACTCCGCTCAGGCGCTGCTGCCGGATGAGGTCAAGCAGGATCTGCCGACCGCCCACCTTGACGAAGGCGTGAAGGCCGATGGTATCTTCTGGGCCGACTATGGCGAAAGCCTGGGCGAGAAGTTCAACGAATGGCTGCTGCAATAATCACCCTGCCCCGCGCCTTTTCGGGCGCGGGGAACCCAGCCCTTACAGATGAGTGATCGTGTGCCCAGCCTGAACACCGAAGACGCCGCCAACGCCCGTCGCCAATTGCGCAGACGCCGCACACAGGCGTTTCTGTTCGTGGTGCCGCTGCTGGTCTTTATCCTTTTTGCCTTCGTGGCCCCGATCACCACGATGCTGTTTCGCAGTGTGCATAACCCCACCGTGGCCGAACTGGTCCCCGACACCTTGGCCATGCTCGAAGACTGGGAAGGTGAGACCCTGCCTGACCCCGCTGTGGTGACGCAAATGGCCATCGACATGAAGCGCATGGCGGGCAACCGCACCTCCGGCAAATTCGCCGATGAGATCAACCGCGCCCTGCCGGGCATGTCGAGCGTGATCAAATCCACCGCCCGCGGGCTGCGCCGGGCCGATGATGCCGAGCTGGCCGCCAATGGGGCCGAGATGCTGCTGGCCGAGAACGACCGTTGGGCCAAACCCGCCACATGGCGCGCCATCCGCAGCGCCGGGCAGGTCTATACCTCAAGCTATTACCTCACCGCCGTCGATCTGGAATATGACGCCGAGGGTGAGGTCGTCATGCGCGACACGCAAATTTACAAACAACTCTATACCAAGACGCTAAAAATGGCGCTGATTATCACCGGGCTGACCATACTGCTGGGCTATCCGCTGGCCTTCTACATGTCCCAAGCCTCTCCCGCGACGGCGAACTTCCTCATGGTCTTTGTGCTGCTGCCCTTCTGGACCTCGCTTCTGGTGCGCACGACCGCTTGGATCGCACTGTTGCAAGCGGGCGGCGTGGTGAACTCCACGCTGATTTGGGCGGGGCTAATCAATGAGCCGATCGAGCTTCTCTACAACGAGTTTTCCACCATCCTCGCCATGACCCACATCCTGCTGCCCTTCATGGTGCTGCCGCTCTATGCGGTGATGCGCGGGATTGATGCGAGCTTCATGCGTGCCGCAATCTCGATGGGCAGCAACCCGATTGGCGCGTGGTACAAGATCTACCTGCCTATGAGCCTGCCGGGCCTGTCTGCTGGCGCGCTCTTGGTCTTCATCATCTCCGTGGGGTACTACATCACCCCGGCGCTGGTCGGCGGCACCGACGGGCAGATGATTTCCAACATCATCGCCTTCCACATGCAGGTGTCCAACAACTGGGAACTGGCGGCGGCCTTGGGCTCGCTCCTGCTGATCCTGATCCTTGTCCTCTACTGGCTGTTCGACCGTTTTGTCGGCACCGACAACCTCAAGCTGGGATAGACCATGAGCCGACTGCCCGACTATTACACGATCTGGCACAAAGCAGGCCACTACGGGTTGCGCATCATGGCGGGCTTGGTGCTGGTGTTCCTGATGATGCCGATTCTGGTCATCATGCCGCTGTCGTTCAATGCCGAGCCGTTTTTCACATTCACCCAAGGCATGCTCTCGCTCGACCCGGGCGCCTATTCAACGCGCTGGTACCAAGAGATCGTCGATGATCAGAAATGGCGCATCGCGATCCGCAACAGCTTCCTTGTGGGCATCGCTGCGGCCAGCATTGCGACGGTGCTGGGCACGCTGGCGGCGGTCGGGTTATCCTCGCCCTTCATGCCCTACAAACGGGTCATCACCGCGCTGCTGCTCTCGCCGATGATCGTGCCGCTGATCATCATCGCGGCTGGGATGTTCTTTTTCTACACTCAGTTCAATCTAGTGGGCACCTTCACCGGGCTGATCATCGCCCACGCTGCCCTTGGCGTGCCTTTTGTCATCATCACTGTGACCGCCACGCTCAGTGGCTTTGACCGCTCACTCTTCATTGCGGGGCTGAGCCTTGGGGCATCGCCGCTCAAAGTCTTCTGGGACGTGGTTATTCCGCTCATCCGCCCCGGCGTGATCTCGGGCGGGCTATTTGCCTTTGTGACCTCCTTTGACGAGGTGGTGCTGGTGCTCTTCCTCGCGGGTCCTGAGCAGCGCACGATTCCGCGCCAGATGTTCTCGGGCCTGCGCGAACAAATCAACCCGACGATTCTCGCGGTGGCGACGCTGCTGGTGGTGCTCTCGGCGACGATGCTTTTTGTGCTCGAAGCGCTGCGGCGGCGCTCGGCTCGGCTGCGGGGGCAGGAATAGGCGAAACCGCGTTCACGGCACCAAACACCTGATCTTCAACACTAGGAAGGAGGATGAGTGGTGAGCCGTGATGGGTTCGAACCATCGACCTACTGATTAAAAGTCAGTTGCTCTGCGATTTTCACGTGATCTCATGAGATGTCATTCGATGTCAGGGAATGCGGCAATCCACCTATATACCTGTTTTTAATGTTTGATCTGGCGTCTCAGGAAGTCCTATTGTATCTTATCCGGTCTCAGGACATCGCAAAGCAATTGTCCCCCAAGTGTCCCCCAAGGGCCGAACTGTCCTAAGGAGATGATATGGCCCAAGTACTCACAGACGTTTTTCTAAGGAAGATAAAGCCCCCGACCGAGGGTCGCGACGAATACTCGGACACGCTTCGCCAAGGTTTGCGACTTAGAGTTCTGCCATCCGGGCGGCGCACTTGGATGTATGAAAAGCGCGTTCGCGGCGGAGTAAAGCGGAAGCACACACTCGGAACGTATCCCGCCATGTCCATCAAAGAGGCTCGGGACGCTGCACTTGAGCTTCAGCTGGAGGCGGAACGGGGTATCGACCGGATACTTGATGCGCAGGAGGCCGAGAAGCAAA
This sequence comes from Sulfitobacter sp. W027, assembly GCF_025143985.1. Taxonomy (NCBI): domain Bacteria; kingdom Pseudomonadati; phylum Pseudomonadota; class Alphaproteobacteria; order Rhodobacterales; family Roseobacteraceae; genus Sulfitobacter; species Sulfitobacter sp. W027. Next base: position 244,799 of record NZ_CP083564.1, on the reverse strand, counting down.
GAACCCGGACCTTGAGCACTCAAAAGACCGTCCGAGAGGTTCTGAAAATTCATGATGAAGTACACTGTTCAACCTTGAAGTCTGGCAAGGAGCGGATGCGCGGTCTGAATGAAGCGCTTGCGCCGCACTTGGATGACCGCCTCGAAGATTTGGACAGGTCGATCCTGCAATCCATCGTCGACAAAAAGGCAAGGTCCGGCGCACCGGTTCAGGCAAACAGGATTGCCGCATATCTCGGCAAGTTTTCAAAATTCGCATGGCAGCGCGGGTATCAGACGACCCACATTGGACACTGCTTGGAGAAGCCCAGAAAGGAGGTCCCGCGCGACCGAGTGCTTACCTTGAAAGAAATGCGAAATATCCAACGTGCGTCCTTTGAAATGGGTCCGTTATGGGGTCCACTGCTGAGGCTGCTCATTGCGACCGCGCAGAGGCGGCATCAAATCGGCAACTTGAAATGGCGTGAAATCTCCTTCGATGAGCAGCAGATAAATTTTGGTGCAGGCCGAACTAAAAACAATGAGTGGAACCATTTCGTCCACCTTCCCAGCTTATGTGTCCACGAGTTGAGAAGCATGAGGGAAGCCGCCGCAAGCCGATGGGGTTCTGAAGGCTTAAACGACCGATATATTTTCACGACGACAGGGCGCACACCACCGTCTGGATACTCCAAGTTCAAGCAAAGGCTGGATAAAGCGCTTGGTCCAGAGATGGAGCATTGGACATTCCATGACTTGAGAACCGGGTTTGCTACCGTGATGTGCGAAGCAGGTGCAGATGAGATCATTGTAGACCGCATTATGAACCATGCGGCGGTATCATCAGCGCCGAGCGCAGTCGCGCGAATTTATAACCGCGCCAAGAATAGTGGAGCACGACGCGAGATTATCGATAACTGGCACAAAGTGCTCAATGAGGTTCCGCCTTCTGACGGTACAACGGTCGTTGGCATCCACCAAGGCTCTGGTGCAAGGCGTGCGTAATTCTCACTCCTTAAATTTCGCCTTAACCGCAACCTGCTACGAATGGCATCATTCATTTAACAAAGAGATAACGATGACTGATAAAATTCTACGCTGCCGAGACGTTCAGGAGGTGACTGGTCTTAGCAGGTCCACGATTTACCGCATGATGAGCCGGGATGATTTCCCGAAGGCTACCAAGCTGGGGGTTCGCGCCGTCGGTTGGCGGCAGAGCGCTTTGGATAGCTGGATTGAGGGGCGATGCGATGAATAGTCAGTGCGTCCGGACGATTCCAATCACCGAGAACGGGCAGCATTTCCCTGAAGCTGGGAGGCTCATTTTGGGCTACATGCTATACCCGAACTGCGAAACAAGCGCCCATGCAGACCGAGAAGCAGCGGAAGCGGCATTGGGCCACGCAATCGGGACCGATAATGAGCGGGCTTATGCCCAATCAGACCTGTTCGAACGTCGCAGGTTTCTTATGAAGCAATGGGGGAGGTTTTGGACCGTCTCCGAAGCCGATGTAGTGAGGGTTTCTCATTGGGCAGGTTGATAAAAGCGCAAATTGATTGGGGCTGTCCCGATGGGATGAGCGCCGACGACTGCCCAAATCCTCTTGGTTGGTGCGAAAGCAGGTGGCGCTGGGAGTTTTTGAGACGTTCGCCTAAAGTAAGGAGCGCGTTTTCTCTTGCGCTCTGCAAGCGATACCAATCCAAAAAGATGGAAATACCTAACGGTTACATGGCTCTTGAAGAGAATCTAGAGCTTGTTCTTGCAATCTCCCCACAGGAGGCTGCGCGGGTTGGCTACGCCGCCCTACCCAACCCAGTGAATCCGGATTCCTTTAACTTACTTGATCATCAAACCCTTAGCTTCCACGAAGCGAGGCGAATAACATTATGGGACCTTGAGTTAGTTGCGGCGGGAGCGAACGAAGCATTAGATGTTTTTTCAGTGAACCAGCTGCCGATTATCTTTGACCCTAGTGCGCCTATAGCCCCTCAACTAGAGGGGCTTGCTGAATATTTGTTGAGCTTTCGGCACCCTTCCGTCCGCGACGACCCCCGGAAACAACGCGGCGACCTTTGGTTTTCTTATCTGCGGATACTAGACGCCCGCGAAGCAGGCTATACGTATGCCCAGTGCGCCGAGCGCCTTTGTGGCGGCACGACAGCGAGCGACCAAACAGCAAGGGATCGTGTAAGAGCGGCTCAACGCCTTCAAGACCGCATGTGATCTAAGCTCCCGCTTCCTTTCACATTAGAAAGCATACAGCAGCTTAAGGCATAATTGGGACATTCCAAGAAAGGAGTGATCCAAATGCCGAACGATAAACAAACAGATGTAAAGAACTGGCCCCCACACATGCGGGTTTCGCAGGCATCGGCCTACTCAGGTGTCAGCGTGTCGCACCTTGCCAAATTGCGCATGGAGGTCAATCGCGGGAAAGGCCCCGTCTACTCTAAAGTTGCTGGCTGTGTCGTCTACCGCAAAGCTGACCTCGACAAATGGCTCGCTGATAACCTCATTGGCGCAGCTGCCTAGAAGAAAACCCCCACCCGCAAGGCGATGCAGGCAGAGGGCAATTTCTTTTCGTGAGTCCGGCAAGACACACTTAGGATAACCCAAAGCCGCACGCCTTTCAATCCTGAAAGGAACGCGGAAAATGACTAATCAACTTAACTTCGAGCCGAAGCCCCGCTGGATACTCTCGGTGCGTGATCTGCCGAACGAACGTGGACGCGCCCGCTATCAGGTTACCGGTGCTGATGGGCAGACCGCAGAAATCGTCCTGGACAAGCGCAAGCGCCAAGTTGTGGATGCGCTCCTGTCTGGCGAACTCTATTGCGCCTCGACTGTTCGGATTGGCGATATCGTCTTTCGGCTGAAAGAGGACAACGGCCTTCACGCCGAAACCAAAACTCTCTCGAACGGGCGAAAGTACTACACCCTGCAAGGCAAGGTCCAATTCTTGGGGCCGATCAGCAAGGAGGGCGTATGCTGATGGCCCTCAAAGTCCAGATTACCCGCTTGCAACGCCTCTATGGCCTTACCGCAACCCAAGCCCGCCTTGTCGCTGGCCTGCACTACGGGGAGGGCGTTTGATGGACGGGTTGCATATGCCCGCGAACGACCGGGGCCATTGCGCCTCGGTCAACCGCACGGCGCACCGTATCGATTGCGTATCCCGGTCTCTTGGGTACTGTATGCTGCTGGATAACCTCGACGCGTGGCTTGGCCTCGCCTGCATCCTGCGCGCACGTCTCAGCCCTACAGAGCGCGCAGCGCTGGCCTATGTAGCGCTGAAGGCATTGTCGCTAGAGAACGCACAGGCTGTCGCAGATGCGGCGCTGGGTGACGCTGTGCCCTCGACAGCGGGGCAGCCCGTCGCTCCATTGTTCAACCACATGGACGAGGCGGCATTCTGGGCTGATATGGCAGCACCTGACGAGCGGGAGGCCTATTGCCTCGCCAGCTTCAAGGCGATGCCCTACGAGCGCCAGTCGGCCTTCCTCGACTTCGTACAAGGGAGGCAGGCAGCTTGATGCGTGATTTCACAGCAATGGCAGTGCAACTGGATCAGCACCGGGCGGAGCATCCGACCGACGCTCACCGCTTGCCGACGCCTTTCATCTGGCAGGACCCCAATAGCCTGCCCCGCCGCCCGTGGGTTTACGGGCGGCACCTTCTGCGCAAGCAGGTCGCGGTGACCGTTGCCCCCGGTGGCGTGGGCAAGTCGTCTCTGACCATCGTAGAAGGGCTTGCGATGGTTTCTGAGCGGGAACTGCTGGGGGAGTGGACAGCCAAAGGCTTAAAAGTCTGGCTCTACAACCTCGAAGACCCGCGCGATGAGATGAACCTGCGGATCACAGCGGCTATGCAGCATCATGATGTGCAGCCTGATGAAGTTGAAGGGAGGCTGTTCGTCGACACCGGGCGGGAACGTGAGCTTTGCACCGCCGTGCAGACCCGTGAAAGCGTGGTGATCGTAAAGCCTGAGATTGAAGAACTGGCTCGGGAAATCGCTGAACGGCAAATTGACGTGATGGTCGTTGACCCGTTCGTGTCGTCGCATCAGGCCGGTGAGAATGACAACGTCGCCATTGATCTCATTGCCAAGGAATGGGCGCGTCTGGCGGATCGATGCAACTGCGCGATTGAACTGGTCCACCATACCCGCAAGACCAACGGCGTAGAGGCCACCTCAGAGGACAGCAGGGGCGGTTCAGCCCTTCTGGCGGCTGCACGGTCTGGCCGGGTCCTCAACCGCATGACAGCGGACGAGAGAGAGCAAGCGGGCATTCAGCCTGATGACCTCACCACCTACTTCACCGTGACCCGCGACAAGTCCAACCTTGCCCCTGTGGGCAAGCGCACGTGGCGGCGTATGGTCTCCGTGGAGTTGGCGAACGGCGAAAGCGTCGGCGTGGCCGAGGTCTGGGAATGGCCGGACACCTTCGACGGCTTCACCAGCAAGGACCTGCTGGCCGTGCAGCATGCCATTGAGGGCAAGCACCCGCGCTACTCGGATCAGTCGGGCAAAGATTGGGCCGGGGTCATCGTTGCCGAGGTGCTGGGGCTGGACGCTACGAATGACAAGCGTCGGATCAGGAAGATGATCGAGGCTTGGCTGCATTCCGGAGCGCTCATCAAGTCGCCGATCATCGACGCAAACAGACGCACGCGACCCTGCCTAGAGGTCGGCGAATGGGCGTCCGAATGAACTGCTACACCACCCCTAAAACAGTGGTGGAGCAGGGTGGAGCAAACACCCCCCTAAACCACTGCTACACCACCCCTCCCCCTAAAGGGGGGGAGGGTGGTGGTGGAGCGGCTAGTGGTCTCCCTGAGGTGGTGGAGCAAATCGGCGGGTTCAAACCCCTTACACATTCTCAGAAAGGGCATGCGATATGAGCAAGAGCAACAACCGAAACAGCGGCGAGAAAACGGAAGGCCGGAACGCTGACGGCACCTTCGCCCCCGGCAATCCCGGCAAGCCTAAAGGATCGCGCCATAGAGCCACACAGGCCATTGAGGCGATGTTAGAGGGGCAGCAGGAGGCATTGACGCAAGCGGCGATAGACAAGGCGCTGGAAGGCGATGTCACGGCTCTGCGCCTCTGTCTCGACCGGATCGCGCCTGCCCGCAAGGATGCTCCGGTATCCTTTGCCTTGCCAGAGATTGAAACGGCTGAGGACGCAGCCAAGGCCGCTCGGGCCATTCTCAAAGCAATTGCTGACGGAGACGTGACCCCGCTGGAGGCAGCGACCGTCATGGCCGTGGTTGAGCAGTTCCGCCGCACCTTGGAAACCACAGAGATTGAACGCCGGATCACGGCATTGGAGGCAAGCAAATGAGCAGCACGAAACACAGACTTCGGGAACTTGAGCGCGGCAATCAACGCTTTGAAGTGCGACTGACCTCACTGACCTTCGACAATGGCGGTGACACCGCTCAGGAGGGCAGTCAGACAGCCGCCTTCCGCTGCGATGGCTCTATCTTTGAAATCGCCCGAACTCCCGGCGAAGACGCAGAAGCGTTTGCGCGCAGAGCAGAGGCCGAGGGTATAGCGCTGGCGCGGGCTGAATATCCCAAGGCCATCATATTAGCCCCCGGCGCAGAGGACCTTTAACCATGACACGAGAAAGCAGAGTGCAGCGTCTTGAAACGGCCTTCGGAGCGCCGCGCAAGACCATACTAGCTGTTGTCCCAGAGGCTTGGGATAAGGACGAGGTACAGGCAGGCATTGCCAGACTTCGGCAAACGTTTGCGCTGCCCTCCACGTGGGAGGTCAGTCTGAAACGGGATCAGAACATCACCGCTGAACGCCTGCTGTTCGCGGGCAGCCTAGATGCCTTGTTCAAGCACGTTGCCAAACACAGCGACAGGATCGGCGTATCAATGCGGGAGGGGCAGGCATGAACCTCACATCGAGACTTCATTATCTGGAAATCAAGAAACCAAAGACCGCGACGGGGGATGCGAAGCTGAGGCTTGAGCGGCATCTTCAAACCATTGCTGATCGACGCGCGCCGCCCACCCTCGAAGAACAGCAGGCTGCGAAAGATTGGCTTGCCAACGAATGGCCGCAGCATCTGGAAAGGATACGCCGCAATGCAGATTAAGAACCGCATCTCCCGCCTAGAGGGTCACCACGCTGGCGCAGAAGAAATAGGCCCGGTTGTTGTACATTTCGTCAGCCCTGTTGAGGGCGAGGGCTATGGCATGGGTTATGCAACTTTTCTCGGCACAGGCATTCCCCAAATTTGGCGGGATGAGGGCGAAACCCGAGAGGAATTTGAAGCCCGAGCTGATCAGATTTGGAGCACGCGGGACCGTAAAGCACGTGACCGTAGTGAGGTAATATGATACCATCAACCAAAGGAGCGCGCGCCATGAATGACCCCGTAAAAGAACCCGCCCAGAACACGGAAAAGACGATGGGCGACATCATGCGCGAGATCATGGCTTGGCCTCTCCCAGCCTTGCCGCGCCCAACCCACAACGCCCCCGAGCGCAACCAGTAGGAAACAAGCATGTCACTGGACCCCCGTATCATCCTCGCCGGAACTCAGCCCGACTTCGTGAACGTGCTTGCGCGCTCCGATCAGGCTGCGCAGCAGAAGAACGAGTTTCAGCGCACCAACGCGCTCAACAGCCTCTATCAGGAGCAAGGACCGCAGATTGCCGCAGGCGATCAGAATGCGCTTAACGCCCTAGCCGGGTTCGACCCCAAAGCCGCCCTTGGCGTACAGTCCGCCCGTCAGAACATGCGGATCAACGAGGAGGAGCTAAGTCTCCGCAAACAGTCTGCCGCACGAGAGTCGGCGAAGTGGGCACAGACGCAAGACGACCGCACCAAGGCAGAGCAGGCCCAAAAAATGCGTCAGGGGCTTATGGCTGCGGGTTCTGCGTTTGAAGCGGGGGACCAAGCGGGGCTTGACCGTATCTTGCAGGGGTATGGCGTTGAGCCTGTGCCGCTGGCTGAGTTCCCCTATCTTGCCGCGCAAGTGGAGGGAGCGCTTGAGGGGCTTTCTGCGGCAGGCCAGTTTAGCAAACCGCCCGCGCCGAAGTGGAAAGTGACCGACAGCGGGCAGGCAATCAATGAACTTGACCCGTTGGCCGGGGCACAGGACATTCCGAACTTTGAGGCGAATCCAAAGACGTCCGCCGCAGAGCAGAAGATTGAGCGTATCATCTCTGAGTATGGCGTTGACCGGCGCACCGCTGTCGGGATTGTGGACGGCGTCTTGAACGTCTCCCGCCACCCGCTCGACGGCTCGGTTGTCGTCACAGACCTTGCGACAAATCAGGTGGTCACACCGCAGCAGGCAGAACCCACGCCTCCGCCGGGTGGGTTGCCAGAGCGCACCAATTCATTCGAAGGCACGAACCCTCGTGGCGCGGTTGGTTTACCCGGCGTTGCGGCATCCCTCGCAAACACCATTCTCGACAGCGTGGGCCTTGGTCAGGCGGCACCGGACATTGACCGCGCGCAGACTGCAATGGACAGCCTTGCTACACGAACCGTGCAGGGGCTTTCAGCGCAGTGGCCGGGGCGTCCTTCCAACCTCACCCGCGAGATGATCGACAACATGACCGTGCGGCCCGGTGACTTTACGACTGGCCCCGGCAGAGCGGCAAACAAAGTTGCCGACATGAAGCGCGAAATCGAGCGGGCGATTGCCTCTGCCCACGAGGTTGCCAGCAGCCAAGGCAAGTACAGCAAGACGCAGATAGCCGAAGCGCAAGCGGCCTTGAACGACCTGTTGCCGCTCTACCAAGACTACATCGACCTTGGCAGTGCTCTCGGCGGCCATGCTGGCGCGGGCGAAGGGCAGACCAAAAGCGGCATCAAATGGAGCGTTGAATAATGGCAACTCTGAACATTGAAGGCCGCAAGGTCAAAGTTGACGATAGCTTTCTGAGACTGTCGCCGGAGCAGCAAGAGGCAACGATTGAAGAAATTGCGTCCAGCCTTGGCGTGAAGGGCGCGCAGCATCCGATCATGTCTCAGGTGAACCGGGGCATTGCCGATGGCGTGGGCGGGCTAGTGGATCTGATCAACCCGTTTGATGGCGACGAATTTGGCTTTTCCACCGGGTCGGCCAAGGATGGATTGCGCGGTGCCATGGAGGCAAGTGGCGTTGAGGTGGCCCAAGGCGAAGCGGAGGGGTTTGCTGACAACTTCTGGCGGGGCGCCGGAACAGGTGCTGCCGGGATGGTTCCCGCTGCCAAAGGTCTGCAACTGGCGCAGCGTGCCCCCGGTATGGTCGGGGCCATTGCCCAACGGCTTGCCCCTCAGGCAGCGACGACAGGGGGCGCAGCCACTGAAATGCTCGCCGCTGGCACAGGTCGAGGGTCGGGCGAGTTGCTTGAACAAGCAGGCGCGCCTGAATGGGCGCAGCAGACTGCGGAAATTGCCGCCCCTGCTGTTGCCTTGCCTGCCCTTGGGGCCACCGCGCGTGGCGCTGGTCGTGTCGCTTCCAAAGCCCCCGGCGCAGCACTTGCCCGCAGAACGGCTCAGGAGGTCAAGCGAGGCGTGTTGCCTATGACCCAACAGGGAGCCGAGGAAGTGGCCGCAGAACGCCTGAGAGGCCTCGTAGGGGGCGAGGAGCGCGCGGCAGAGCTAGGGCGCCGGATTGAGGCTGACAACGACCTAGGGCTTACGCCCGCGCAGCAGACGGGCGATCCTAACCTTCTGGGGCTTGAAGCGCAGGCGATGCGTGAAAACCCGCTTCTGCGCGAGGCCTTGGAAGCCAACAAAGCCGCATCACGGCAAAAGGCGGCAACCGCTATCGATGCCACCACCGGCGATGTGCAGGACGCGACAGGCTACTTTGAACGCAGGCTTGATGGGTTCCGGAAAAGTCTGAACGCGCAAGCTATCTGGGTCAAGGCAAAAGCTGGCGCGACTGAGGCAGGCACAACGCCCAATGCCACCGAGACGGAGAACTCAATACGGGTAGTCGATGCTATCCAAGGTCAGCTTGATGTCGCGTTGAAGCGTGAAGGCGCATTGTGGGGCGCTGTTCCCCGAGGGGCGAAGGTGAGCACCGACAATGCCCGCGCTGCCGCCCAGAAGGTTACCGACAGCATTCCCTATGCGCAGCGGGAGGATATCCCCAAAGCCGTCAGCGATATTCTGAGCGCCGATGTCTATGCCGAGGGGGCGACCGTCAACGACATGCACGGAGCCTATTCTAAGCTGCGACAGGTGGCTCGTTCAGCAATGGCGGGGACCGATCAGAACAAGAACCGTGCCCGCATCGCCAATGAGGTCGCAGAGGCCATCTTGAAAGACCTAGGGGCAGTCGATGGGGCAACGGATATTGGCCGCAAGATCAACGCGGCCCGCGCCTACAGCCGTGCTCTTCATGAGACCTTTGATCAAGGGACAGTCGGCAAAGTCTTGAACCGCACGATTGACGGGGACGGCACCATAGCACCTGAAACAGCTTTGGGGCGCACGGTGGGACGTGGCGGCGCTGTAGCGAAGGTTTCCGCCGAGGATTTGGAAAAGGCGGCACCCGAGGGCGGCGCGGCTATCGGTGACTTCCTCAAGGGGCGGTTTGCGGCTACCATGCGAGACGCCAGCGGCACCTATACGCCGAAGCGGGCGCGGGAGTGGATGCGCAACAACAGCGAACTTATGGGGCGCTATCCCGAACTGCGGGGCGAATTTGCGAAGGCTTTGCAGAGCAGCGATAGTGCATCTGCGTTTGCGGCGCGGGCCGAAGCCTGGATCAAGCTGGCTGACAAGAGCGCAGCGGCTCAGTTTGCGGGGACTAGGGATGGCAAAGCGGTCCTATCGATCATCGGTGCGGACAATCCGGCGAAGCAGGCCCGAGCGGTCGTATCCACCGCCCGCAAGGACCCGACTGGGAAGGCTTTGGCAGGCGTTAAGGCTGCTTTTTCTGATCACCTGATTGGCGGTGCGACCTCGAAGGATGGTGCTCTGTCCGGCAAGGGCCTGCTGGCACTGATGCAGGACAAGCAAATGCAATCTGCCATGGCGCAGGTGTTCAACAGCGGAGAAGTCGCGCGCTTGCGTAGGATCGCCGTTCAATTGGCCAAGGTGGACGCGAAGCCAGCCGCTGACGTGGGCAATGTGATGGACAGCCCCGCGAACAAGATGGTCGAGATGGTCGTCAGGATTGCCGCAGCACGGCATGGCGGCAGCATGGGTGGCGGGTCCATGGGTGGCAGCATCCAGACCGCAAATATCTTCACAGAGCGCGCCCGCAAGGCGCTGCGCAACTTGACCAACGATAGGGCGAGGCAACTGCTGTTGGACGCGGTAGAGGACCCGGAACTGTTCAAGGAGTTGCTGCGGACGCCTGCAAGTATTCGGCTGGCGGGGCCGAAGAAAAGCAGGCTTGCGCCTTACTTGATTGGTGCCGGGGCAGCGGCGGCTCTGGAATAAACCAAAACGCCACGCTGTATTATGCAGCGTGGCGTAAGGTGCCTAGGGTGTCACACGTGACATGGCTGCATTACTGGCTGTCGTCTACCACCAAGGTGATTTCACCAGAATTGGCGGAGTTGACTGCAACCACCTGATCAACCGAATATCCTTCGGCCTCCAACGCGGCCATCAACTCTGCGTTTGCCTCAATCTCCGTGCGCAGGTCAGCAATGCTTTCTTCCTGCTTACTCAGAGCATTGTCTAAAGCGCTTGCGTTCTCCGCAGCTTCACCTTTCAGATCAGATAGCAGTGTGATCGTCGCGTCAGCTTCCGCGTCAAGGCCGGACACTACATCCGCAGATACCTCGGAACTCTGGAGGCCGGAGATCAGCTGTCCATAGTTCCCCTTCGCAGCTTTGGAATTGCCTTTGTCTGCGGCGACGTTGCTGTTGCCAGATGCATTGGTCGACGCATCTGCACCTACACTCGCTCCTGCATTAACGTCAGCCCCAACACCAGCGTTTCCATCGGTGCTGGCGGTTTGAGCGAAAGCGGCTGTGGAAACTGTCGTGGCCATCAGTACGGACATCAGAGTTTTCATATTCATTGACATAGTGGTTCCTCCTTCATTCTGCCCATGGGGTTACGGGCAGGGTAAGGCTGGAACTTCGATGGGTTGCCTTAGTTCCGGCGTGGTTTTAACGCTTGGCAAGATAGCGCCAGATAGCATTCATTTCGGCGAAACCTTGCTACCAAAATGGACAGCAGAAAGGACGATATGATTAAGCTCTTACTTGTCGAAAATGACTTAGACATTTGTGAATTAGTGAGGCTTTCGTTAGAACTCCATGGTGAATTCGATGTGGTCGATTGCTCTTCAGGAGAGGAAGCACTCCGCATAGTTGGCGACTATAGGCCGGATGTTTTCTTGCTCGATTTCATGATGCCTGAAATGTCCGGTCCGCAGGTGCTTAAGAGGTTTCGTGAAGTTCCGGAGCTTGCAGACGTGCCTGCATTTTTCTTACTGCCCGAACATGGGAAGCCACTAAATCCGAATTGCTAGATTTGGGGGCCAAGGAAGTTATCTATAAGCCATTCAAGCCCACTATACTTGGCGCTCAAGTAAAAGCAGCAATAGGTCGATGATGGCACCTCGGACCCCCATTAGGTTTTTTTCTGTGCCGCCTATCTTACCTTGTGTTCACGCTCATGCCGCATGGTTAAGGAGGAGCACTAGAGACATCACGGCTGCGACCCCTGCGATATATAGTCGTAAGAATTTCATGCCATCATCCATGACAGTGATGATAGTTAACCTGTGTTGTATTGACCAGAGACAACCACAAGCAGCGAAGTGTAACACTTTTCTGGAGTTTGGTTATTAGAACACCGCAGAAAAGTATCGCAACATTGGAGAAACCCCGCTTCCGATGTTGTGTTACATTCCTCCGGTCTTGTCGTACTCAAACTAGGGAGTAACGGGGGGAGGACGGTCATTCACTCCGCACACCAAAAATCAGAATGTGTAATCAGCTGGCCCTGGTCGCCCGCTCACCGTCTGCCGGAAGTTGGGAATTGAGAGTTAGACATAAGCCACATGTTCGGTCGCCCACCATTCAGAATCTAACGAGAGGGGTTGCGCAAACGAACCCCCCATCCGCCGCCATTTTCAGGAATGAAGTCAACGCCAGCAGCTTCCAAGGCAGATATAACGCCCCGCTCTACGTCCTCTGAGACAAGCCCTTTGTGACTAGCCTTCGCTTCGAGCCTTCTTAGGGTGATTAGGGGGATATTAGCCGCGTCACAAAGCTCCTGCTGGGTCAAACACGCTAGGACACGACCCGCTTTTATTGGTGCTTTCATCTCTGCTCCTCTAGTTGATAACTTTTTATCACTGATACACTTGTTATCAGTTGGGTCTAGTGATATATAGTTATCAGTAACGGAGAGCAACGCACCGGAGGCAACCGCCAATGACAACCGCAGCCCAATACAATCGCAAAACCATCATGACCGCAGCTTGGGAAATCGTCCGCAAAGCCAACGTGGCCCTGCACCGGTTCCGGGTGATCATGCGCCGCGCTCTGAAAGCCGCATGGTCCAATGCGAAGCACGAACGGGCGATGGAGGCACGACAGGAAAAGCAGGCGCTGGCATCCCCCGAAGTGACCCGCATCCAAGGCGAAATCGCCATCCTCGAAAGCAAGACCCATTGGGAGCAGCCCGACTATGCCCGCATTGGCGTCCTTCGCGCTGCTCTGAGGGCCGTGCTCAGTCAATCTGGCGACTATCTCCCGGATCGCGGTTGAGGTGGCGTCCACCATACCGCGCCTGAATTCCCGACAATCAAACCACCGTGGCTGAACGCCACACGAACGGAGGAAACCCACATGTCCAAATTCACGAATGCCCTACAGGTCCTGCAAGATGCCCGCCAAGCCCATGAGGCCGCTATCGCCGTAGGGGATACACATCAGGCAGCTAATGGCGGCAAGACGTCCCCTGCAAAGGAAGATGCAGTCGGGGACGCTGCCGAGGCGGTAGGTAAGGCTGAACGCGCCCTTATGGCTATTGAACCACAAACCCCGGTTGATGCTTTGCGGAAGGTTAAAGCCCTCATCTGCGAAGGCATGGTTAATGAAGCTATTGCGGCCCTTCGCTCTGATGCCGAACGGTTGACCGAAGGTGAGCGCGATCCGCTGGTTAATCTCGACGCTCGGTGCCGTCCGCTGCGCAAGCTGATCAACAGCGTGGATGGAAGTGACCCGTTGCTTGATGACATGATCGAAGAACTGCACCGCCTTGAGGGTGAGATGCTGAAACACGTGCCGACAACCGCAGAGGGGCTGGCCGCGTTGGCCAACATGCATTGGCAGACTGAAGGGCCGGTCTCGCACATGGGATCGCCTGACTGGCAGGCGTCTATGAGCAATCCAACCTACATCGCAATGCTGAACTTGCGCACAGGCGCGCGTCGTTTGGCAGGGGAGGCCGTACAATGAACACGAACTTCGCAACCGCAATTTCTCACGCATGCGACCTCAGCAGCCTTCTGCGCGTCTGTGTTCGCTCTCTTGAAGGCGATGCGCCAGAGCAGCCGGGAGACGACGCAGCAACCGCCCATACCGTCAAGCTGGCGGGGAACATGGTGGGCGACCTGATCAGCACCCTTGAACTGGTTGAGCTTAGAGGGGAGCGCTCGGAGCAGGATGCCAGCCAGAGAACAGGTGCCGTGCAGCTGCTGGATAAATGGAAGGCTGCAAAACGCACCAGAGACGCGCTGATGCAGGCGCTACCTGCTGAGCAGGCAGCGGAGCCTGCGGAACTGTCAGAGCTTGATCAGAATATCGAATGGCTTGCTGAACGCATTTCCTGCTTTGAGCCTCAATCAGATGAAGACGCAGCCGCCATGCTGGAATGGTGCGTTGAGGACTGCGCCGAAGAACTGCTGTGTGAGCAGTATCCGCGCGCTCAGAGGGCTGTGATTGAATACCTGCGGGCCAAGGCCTAACAAACCCGCCTGCGCCCCTCTGCCGGGGCGTGGGCAACGCGGTGGGGGCCGCATAGGAGACTGTCAGCAAATGAACTGCTACACCAACAACCGAAACTGGTCCGACAGGTTCTTGCCTGAGATTAAGCAACTCATCGGCGGCTATCTTTTGGAAACCGCTGCCGACCCATTTGACCACATTCAAGCCACCGACCTCATGATGCTGGATGCCCGCGACATGCGGGTTGCCGCACGGGTAAGGCGTCCCGGCTACGCGCAGCGCTATCCCTACCAGTTCACCATACGCTCAGCAGTGGCATCTGGCGCACAGACAGAGCTTTCCAAGATTGTGAACGGCAATGGTGATTGGATGTTCTACGGCCATTCCAACCCAGATCAGACGGGCCTTGAGGCGTGGTGGCTGCTCGACCTCCGCGCCTTTCGGGCCGCGCTTATCCGCAACAGGGTGAACGCACCTCAAATTGTAATGGGTGATCAGCGCAATCCAGACGGCACGCGCTTCAAGTGGTTCGACCTGAGGTCATTTCCCGCTGATCCGCCGTTGGTCGTGGCATGTTCAAGGACAGGGCAGAATTGAGCCATTTTGTCTCAACATTCCTGATATTTAGTGGTTTCGAGTTAATATAGATTATAGCACCCCTCCCGATATCTGGTAGAAGGCTAACGAAAGCGGCCCGAACCGTACCCATAGAATGAAAGTACGTTAAAGTCGGATGTCTTCTAAAAATAACGAGGATGAAGTTCGCTTCATCCATAAAGCTCGCCGCTGGCGGAGGTCATACTGGTTGGCTATCGCAACCTTAGTCGTTCTCTGGGGCTATGCCGTCTATGAGGTGGTCGGTTACGTAATGCGCAGCTAGCGCCGTCCCAAAGTGAGCTAGCCAAATTTTTCAGTCAGCTTGCTTGCCATCGCATTGGATCAGTCCACTTACTCGTCATGGCTGATGATGACGAGAAAACGAAGCGGCAGACACATCGATGGACGCTCGAGCGCATTGCGTTCGCGGCGGCTGTTGGCATGCTGTGGTTGCTTGCTTTCGCCGTAGCCCTCTACATCTGACTTTTGGCATCTTATCTGGGCTTGCCGCGATTCCTTTCTCAGCATAGCTTTGCTGGCTCGAACAGAAAAATGCATGGCGAAACCGATACCCCATGTCATATTAGCGTTGCGTGAGCAACAAAGGGAGGCAACCTGAATGACTGACTCTGAGCGCATCAAGCTTCTAGAGGCTGCTTTGATCAAGTACGTAGAGATGTATGGGTTCATTGACGAGGCTCGGGGACTACTACATCCGTGTCCCCCAGCTTAAGCCGTCCGCGTCTCGTCATTGAAGTCGAGCAACGCTAGCTGCGTCCCAACATTCGCCTCTTTAAGCAGCGCAACGCGTATGCTGAGCGGTTCGGGTGGTTTGATCTGCGGTCGTTTTAAGCTGATCTGCCACTAGTGGTTGCTGGGAGGCAAACTTAGCCACCGTCATGTCACGTCGCTTTCGCATTTTTTATGTTGTGAGGGTAAGTTGTTAGGCTAAAATTCTGTATTGAAGTGGTTCGTTTCTAATCCTTGTAGATCAGTTCCTCTGCGGAGATAATGTATCTGGCAAACAGGGGGCCACAGTGCAGGAAGAGCGAGATATAGCTTTAATCGATGATCTCCGGGGGCTTTCGGCGGAATCCCCTTGGCTAGAGTTTAAGGTCAACCAAGCCGATCCGCAAAAAATCGGAGTGCTGATTTCAGCCCTTTCAAACGCGGCCAGGCTTGAAGGAAAAGAGACTGCTTTCCTAGTGTGGGGTGTCGAGGACAAGTCACATGCGGTAGTTTCAACGACCTTTGACCCGGGACTTAAAAAGGTCGGAAATCAGGTGTTCGAGTTCTGGTTGAGGCAGAAGCTCAGTCCATCTCCTGCGTTTACCTTTCGCACAGTTGATCACCCGGACGGAAAACTCGTGTTGCTGGAAATTCCGGCTCCTACCATGGCCCCAGTTTCATTTGAGGGCGTCCAATATATTCGAGTGGGTAGCGCTACGCCTCGCCTCTCAGAAGACCCAGAGAGATACACCGCTCTGATTGAGAAGATGCGCCCATATACTTGGGAAAGCGGAGTCGCTCTGAACTTTGTGCTGCCTGAAGATATTATGAAACTTCTTGATGCCAATTCCTATTTTACACTGACGAAACAGCAAATGCCTGACAGCCCCACGCAGATTTTAGAGAAAATGGAGGCTGACCGACTGATACACAAGGATGTCGGTGGCAGATGGAATGTACTGAACCTTGGGGCAATTCTTTTCGCTAATGATCTTCGTGACTTCAACAGTAGCTTGGAGCGCAAAGCGGTCAGGTTCGTCAGGTATGACGGTGCCAGCAGGGCTTCTATAGTGACCCATAGACAAGATGGACGCAAAGGATACGCGACCGGTTTTGAAGGTCTCATGGCATTTATCAACGCGCTACTACCCACTAACGAGCACATCGGTCAGGCGTTGCGTGAAACTAGGCCGCTTTTCCCAGAGCTTTCTTTGCGTGAGCTAGTTGCGAACGCCCTGATTCACCAAGATATGACAATTTCTGGGACTGGCCCCCAGGTGGAGCTGTTCGAGGACCGAATTGAGATTACCAACCCCGGTAGCCCACTAGTACCTCCAGACCGAATGGTAGATTTGCCTCCGCGATCACGAAATGAAAGCTTAGCTTCACTCATGAGGCGTATGGGCATGTGCGAGGAGCAAGGCAGCGGCTTGGACAAAGTGTTTACTGAAGTTGAGTTCTATCAGCTGCCCGCGCCTCTTCTGAAAGACAACAATAATTCAATGCAAGTTGTAATGTACGGCCCCCGAACGTTTGCTGAGATGAGTCGGGACGAACGTGTTCGAGCTTGCTACTGGCATACGGTCTTGAAATTTATGGCCGGGGACCGGATGAAGAACAATTCACTTTGCGGGCGCTTAGGGGTTGATCCCAAGAATGCCTCCATGGTGAGTGGTGTCATCAGCAAAGCTTTGGAAGCGGGATTAATTAAAGTGGCTGACGAGGCTCACCCCAAGGCTGGCTACTACCCCGTCTGGGCTTGATTTCTTGTCCCACTCTTGATTGCACGTATATGACGCGACACCTTTTTTCAGAATTACTATTTTATTTCAGTGCGTTATATTGACGTGTTTGACGCGGATTTTCTTGACTCACTCTTCAGTCACCTACCTGAAGAATTTGCTACCCTCGCCTTGCACCACTTGATGTGGTGCTGGGCCGGGATACAAAGCCAAAATGTGGGGATTTGAACTCTTAACTAACTTTAGAGTCAGGCTGCTGTAGGCACTTCGCGTGCAGCAGCCTCTTCACTTAGGAAAATGGGGCGATGATCCGCCGCCGGGCGTCGCCCGAGCTTACGTGCCAATTGTTTCAGCCAAAGTCGTGACCTGAGAATCGCTTGCTTGAGGGAAGGACACGAACTAGGTGCCGACACGGTCTCTCGATTTGAGAGCGATGACATTGTCCCCCATATGTCCCCCAATAGGGCACAGCCGACTGCGGCACCGGAACACCACAACACAACCTCTTGATACAGAAAGAGAAAGTGGTGAGCCGTGATGGGTTCGAACCATCGACCTACTGATTAAAAGTCAGTTGCTCTACCAACTGAGCTAACGGCCCACTAGGCGGGTAACTAGAAATTTGGCGCGGCAGGGTCAAGCCCTTAATCGCGAAAATATTGCGAGATGCTGGATTAGTTTTCATGCCGGGGTTATATGCGCCGAATGTACAGCAATCAGACCCCCGTTTTGCCCTTCATGAAGATGCATGGCCTCGGCAACGACTTTGTCGTGCTGGATGCTCGCGCGCAGGCAATTGAAGTGACCCCTGAGATGGCCAAGGCGATCGGGCATCGGCAATTTGGTGTGGGATTCGATCAGCTTGCGGTCATCACACAAGGTGCGGGAGATGCGCATCTGACATTTTACAATTCCGACGGCTCGCTGTCTTCGGCCTGCGGCAATGCGACCCGCTGCATCGCGCGTTTCTTGATGGATGAGACGGGCCGTGATTCGTTGCATCTGACCACCCCGCGGGGCGATCTGGCGGCAAAGGACGCGGGCAATGGTCTGACCTCGGTCAATATGGGCCATCCGCAACTGAAATGGGACGAGGTGCCGCTGGCGCACGAGATGGGCACGCTGCACCTGCCGATTGACGGTGATCCTGTCGCCACTGGAATGGGCAATCCGCATTGCACTTTCTTTGTGGAGGATGCCGAAGCTGTGGATCTGTCGGACATCGGCCCGCGCGCCGAACATGATCCGCTCTATCCCGAACGCACCAATGTCCAAGTCGCTCAGATCGTCGGCCCCGACCACATCCGTATGCGGGTTTGGGAGCGGGGCGTTGGCGTAACACTGGCCTCCGGTTCCTCTTCCTGCGCTACTGCCGTGGCTGCCGCCCGGCGGGGCCTGACGGGACGTGCCGTACGCATCGATCTCGACGGCGGCACGTTACACATCGACTGGCGCGATGACGGTGTCTGGATGACCGGGCCGACGATGCATGTCTTCTCAGGCACCTTTACCGCCGATTTTCTGGAGAGCCTGACATGAGCGCCCCCGTTTTCAGCACCATGGGCTGTCGTCTTAATGCCTATGAAACCGAGGCGATGAAGGAATTGGCCGAACAGGCTGGGTTGCAGAACGCTGTGGTTGTCAACACCTGCGCCGTAACCGCCGAAGCCGTCCGCAAGGCCCGTCAAGACATCCGCAAATTGCGCAAAGCGCATCCCGACGCGCGTTTAATCGTCACCGGCTGCGCCGCACAAACCGAGCCTGAGACTTTCAACGCCATGCCCGAAGTCGATGCCGTGATCGGCAACACCGAAAAGATGCAGGGCGCGACATGGCAGGGCTTGGCGGCTGATTTCATTGGCGAGACGGAGACGGTGCAAGTCGACGACATCATGTCGGTCACTGAAACGGCAGGCCACCTGATTGACGGGTTCGGCACCCGCAGCCGCGCCTATGTGCAGGTCCAGAACGGCTGCGACCATCGCTGCACCTTCTGCATCATTCCTTACGGTCGCGGCAATTCGCGATCCGTCCCTGCTGGCGTGGTGGTGGATCAGATCAAGCGGTTGGCCGACAAAGGCTTTAACGAGGTAGTGCTGACTGGGGTCGACCTGACCTCTTGGGGCGCTGACCTACCCGCCACACCGAAACTCGGCGATTTGGTGATGCGCATCCTACGGTTGGTGCCCGATCTGCCGCGACTTCGGATTTCCTCGATCGATTCGATTGAGGTTGACGAGAACCTAATGCAGGCCATCGCGACCGAGCCGCGTCTGATGCCGCATCTGCACCTTTCGTTGCAGCATGGCGACGACATGATCCTCAAGCGCATGAAGCGCCGGCACCTGCGTGACGATGCGATCCGTTTTGCTCAAGAGGCGCGGGCGTTGCGGCCTGACATGACCTTCGGTGCTGACATCATCGCCGGTTTCCCGACCGAAACCGAGGCGATGTTTGAAAACTCGCTGAAACTGGTCGAGGAATGCGACCTGACGTGGCTCCACGTCTTCCCCTATTCTGCCCGTCCCGGCACGCCTGCGGCGCGAATGCCTGCGGTGAATGGTGCCGCTATCAAAGAGCGCGCGGCACGGCTGCGCGCGGCGGGAGAGCGGCAGGTGCAACTGCATCTGAACGCGCAAGTCGGACGCACGCACGATGTGCTGATGGAAAACCCGCACATGGGCCGCACGGCGCAGTTTACTGAGGTGAGCTTTGCCGCGCCGCAGAACGAGGGCTCGATCGTGCGGGCCGAGATTACTGGAATCTCTGGCGCCCAGCTGACCGCCTAGCGCGAAGGGCATCGTCCTCCCTGGGGGCCGATCCGAAACGATTCTTTCGGCGCAAGGGCCACCACACCCGAACCGATCCAGCACTATGACACGTCGCAAAATCGTCCTCCGGGGTCAAGGAGGGCGATGCCCGGTGTGCCACCGGGCGGAACGCGTTGCGAGGTTTTAGGCAAAATTACCGCCACCATTTAGCAAGTCCAGAAATGGAAAAAGGGCGCCGGTTATCCGACGCCCCTTCTCATTTCCTAAAAGGCCGTGGCCCGATCAGTCGTCCTTGCGGCGGTTCTTGATCGGTGCCCAAAGCTTTTTGTTGGTCAGATACAGCAACACCGACAGCAGACCCAGCAGCACGACACCGGCAAAGCCAGCCTGCTTGCGCGCGCCCAGCTTGGGCTCGGCGGTCCACATCAGGAAAGCAGAGACATCTTCAGCTAGATGCTGAGCGTCATTGGCATGTTCGTCAGCGAACTCAACCAGACCATCGGACAACGGTGGACCCATCGCGATCCAGCCCCCCGGGAAGACGGTGTTCTCATAAAGAACGGTGCCTGCCTGCTCTTTCTCTTCGCCAGTATAACCGGTCAACAGCGCGGTAATATACTCCGGACCGCCGATCCCTTTCAGGAACTGGTTGATGCCCAGACCGTAAGGACCATGGAACGCGGCGCGTTTCTTCGCCATCAGCGACAGGTCAGGTGCATTTGACAGGTTGGAACCGGGGAAGTGATCGACCGGGGTGCCGGGACGGGTGTCGTCCAACTCGGCGTCATAGACGTCATAGCCCT
This sequence comes from Sulfitobacter sp. W027, assembly GCF_025143985.1. Classification (NCBI taxonomy): domain Bacteria; kingdom Pseudomonadati; phylum Pseudomonadota; class Alphaproteobacteria; order Rhodobacterales; family Roseobacteraceae; genus Sulfitobacter; species Sulfitobacter sp. W027. The sequence goes on along the minus strand of NZ_CP083564.1, from coordinate 224,291 downwards.
TGGCGTACTCGATCACCTGCTCTTCGGGCATGTTCGGACCGCTTTCGTCCGCCAATGTCCGCATCGCGACATATTCCAGACCGTGGCAGGCCGCGCAAACCTCGGTGTAGATCTGCAGACCGCGTTGAAGCTGGTTTACGTCATAGCCACCGAAGGGACCGTCGAAGGAGAAGTCGATGTTGTCGATATGCGGCGTAGCATGGGAATCGCCGTGATCGTCGTCACCAGCGTGATCGTCCGAGGCATGTTCCTCACCGTGATCTTCGCCGTCCATGACACCGACTTCAGCATCGTCGCTATGCGCTTGGCCTGCAACGTCATCTTCGGCGATGACTTCGGCATCGGCGTTTTCTTCGGCGGTGGACTGCTCTTCACCTGTGGCTTCGGCTTCCTCGGCAGGTGCGTCCTCAGCAGGCGCTTCCTCGGTTGCTTCTTCCTCAGCAGCAGGTTCCTCTGCCGGAGCCTCTTCGGGCGCAGCTTCCTCAGCGGGGGCTTCCTCTGCAAGTGCCTCTTCTGTGGTGGTCTCCTCAGCAGGTGCTTCCTCAGCCGCAGGCTCCTCAGATGGGGCGGGTGCGACTTCGGGTGCATCGGCTGCGGCAGGTTCGTCAGCCGGGGCTGCGTCGGTAGCCGGCTCTTCAGCAGGTGCTTCTTCAGCCGGGGCTTCTTCTGTGGCGGGCGCGTCAGCCGGTGTAGTCTCAGCCTCGGTCTCCGGCGTTTCCGCCGGAGTTGTTAGCAGTTCTTCTTCTGTCGCTGTGTCCTGCGCCAGCACTGCCGTTCCCGGCAGGGCAAGGCCCAAAGATACCACGGCAGAAAGGAGGTTGGTCTTCATCATGGTCATGATCCTTATTCCGCCGGGTTCACAAGCGTCTTGGTGCCGCCTGCCTTGGGCGCATAATGCGCGTCAAAGTCGGCTTCGATGGTTTCAGGCTGCGCCAGCGGCTTCTCGATCACGCCCAAAAGGGGCAGGATGACGAGGAAGTAGGCGAACCAATAGGCTGCCGCGATCAACGAGAAGGTCGCATAGGGCTCCTCCGCAGGCATCGCGCCCAGCCACATCAGGGCGAAGAAGTCGATCACCAGCAGGGCGAACCACCATTTGAACATCGGACGGTAACGGCCCGAACGTACGGAGGAGGTGTCGAGCCATGGCACCAGCGCCATAACCGCAATCGCACCGAACATCGCCAACACGCCGAAGAACTTGGCGTCGATGATGCCACCGGTCACGAAGGACGCGATTTGCACAACCCAAACCTCAGAGGTGAAGGCCCGCAGGATCGCGTAGAAGGGCAGGAAGTACCATTCCGGCACGATATGCGCAGGCGTCGCCAGAGCGTTGGCTTCGATGTAGTTGTCCGGGTGGCCCAGATAGTTTGGCATGAAGCCGACGACGGCGAAGAACAGCGTCAAGATCACGGCCAGCGCGAAGAGGTCCTTGATCACGAAGTAGGGCCAAAACGGCAGCGTGTCTTTCTTGGCGTCTTCTTTCGAGGTGCGGCGCACTTCGACCCCAGTGGGGTTGTTGTTGCCAGTCGTGTGGAAGGCCCAGATGTGGAGAACCACAAGGCCCGCAATCACGAAGGGCAGCAGATAGTGCAGCGAGAAGAAGCGGTTCAGCGTCGCGTTATCAACGGCAGGCCCACCCAGCAGGAAGGTCTGAAGACCCTCACCGATGAAGGGGATCGCGCCAAAGAGGCCCGTAATAACCGTGGCACCCCAGAAGGACATCTGCCCCCAAGGCAGCACGTAGCCCATAAAGCCGGTGGCCATCATCAGCAAGTAGATCAACATGCCGATGATCCATGTGATCTCACGCGGTGCTTTGTAGGAGCCGTAGTAAAGACCGCGGAAGATGTGCGCATAAACCGCGATAAAGAACAGCGACGCGCCGTTCATATGCAGGTAGCGGATCATATAGCCGCCGTTCACGTCACGCATGATGTGCTCGACCGAGGCGAAGGCCAGATCGACATGCGGCGTGTAATGCATGACCAGCACGATGCCGGTGATGATTTGCAGTGCCAGACAGAAGGTCAGCACGATGCCCCAGATCCACATCCAGTTCAGGTTCTTGGGCGTGGGGATCATCAATGTGTCGTACAACAGGCCAACGATGGGAAGGCGGCGGTGCAGCCACTTTTCGCCGTTCGAATTCGGCTCGTAATGGTCGTGAGGAATTCCAGACATCTCTCTTCCGCTCCCTTAACCCAGTTTGATCGTGGACTCGTCCACGAATTCGGCGACAGGCACCGGCAAGTTGCGCGGGGCCGGCCCTTTACGGATGCGGCCCGCGGTATCGTAATGCGACCCGTGGCAGGGGCAGAACCAGCCGCCAAAGTCGCCAGCATCGCCCAAAGGCACACAGCCAAGGTGCGTACAAACGCCCATCTGAACCAGCCACTCGCCATTTTCGTCCAAGGCGCGGTTGGCGTCCGTGGCAGGCACATCGCCGCCAAGGTTCGCGTTCTGCGCGATGGGGTCCGGCAGGCTGGACACGTCTACAGAGTTTGCTTCTTCGATCTCGGCCTCTGTGCGGCGGCGAATGAACACCGGCTTGCCCAGCCATTTCACGGTCAGCTGCGTCCCGACTTCAACGCCGGACACATCCACACGAATGGACGACAGCGCCTTTACATCGGCAGAGGGGTTCATCTGGTTGACCAAAGGCCAGACGGCGGCACCAACGGCGACGGCACCTGTACCGGCTGTCGCGTAATACAGGAAATCCCTCCGGGTGCCTGCGTGTTCTTCTGCTTGGGACACGGGTTTACTCCAATTCTTGGCCAAATCTGGCCGTCAGACATAGGGGTGGCGTCACCTTGCCACCTGACTTCTCGCCGCTATCTACCGGGATGGACCGCGCCCGTCCAGATGTCAAAGCCGCGCATCTCGGGTCAAGCCTGCCACAACGCGGCAAAAATACCGCGAATGTGGCAATATCATTACGGCCCGATTACTGCGGCGGCACTGTATGGGTCATTGCAGGGCGCGAATCAAAGGCATCGAACCAAGCTGCCAGATCGGGGTTTCCGGCCCGCCAATCCCGCGCGCCATGGCGGAAATCGATATAACCCAAGGCGCAGCCAACCGCGATCTGCCCCATGTCCAAAGGCCCAGCGAGATGCGCAGCCCATTGGTTGTTCAGTGTTTTACAGGCCCGCTCAACCTTGCCCCACTGGCCCTCGACCCATTCCGACATGCGTTTGTCTTCGGGGCGCAGCTTGCCTTCGTAGACCATGGCGAGAGCGGCATCGAGCATCCCATCCGCCGTGGCCTCCAGCGTCAAAGTGTCCCACCTGCTTGCGCCTTGAGGGTAGAGCCCCGCGCCGGCGCGGTCATCCAGGTAGGCGCAGATCACCCGGCTGTCATAGAGCGTGCATCCGTCTAGCCGCTCCAGCGCGGGTACTTTGGTCAGCGGATTGCGCGCGGCAAAGCCCTCGGCCGGGGCCAATGGTGTGCCCGAGGTCGGCTCCAGCGCGACATCATCAAGCTGGCCGGTCTCATGCAGCAGCACCATGACCTTGCGGACATAGGGCGAGGTTGGAGAATAGAATAGTTTCACGTGAAGTCCCCCCTTGGTTGACCGTACTATTCAACGGGGCAGAGCCAGACGCAACGGCGATCAAAGGCCGCGCATCAACGCAGCTATCACTGTCGGTTCCGTTCCAAACCCATGCGCCGCCACCTGATCCGCCGCCGCAAGACGCACGGCCACATCCTTGTTCTGGCCCAGCTTCCATGTGCCGTCGATTCCGGTGACGCGGATCTGACAGGGGACGATCATGCGCAGCATCTTGTCTCGCGCCTCGGGGGTCATCTTGTCCAATTTCCACGGGGTCTTGGGCGCAAGCCGCGCCTCATAGACCGCCGATTGCCGCGCCAGCAGGTCGGGCAGTTCCTTCGCCGGGCGCATCTCAAGCATCCCGGTTAGATGCACGGCGACATAGTTCCATGTCGGCACTTGATCTTCGATCCCGTACCAATCCGGAGACACATAGCTGTCGGCCCCGGTCACCGCCAATCGCACCGGCTGCGGGCTCTTCAGCGCCCTCGCGATGGGGTTCGAGCGCACCAGATGCAGCTCTGCCAGATCCCCGGCAACGTTCAGAATGAAGGGCACATGCGCCATCAGCGGTCCCTCTGCCCCGTTGATCGCCAAGACGCCAAAGCCGATGTCACGGGCAAAGGCAAGGTTCCGGTCGCGGCCCTCTTTGCGGTAGATCGGATTGGGGTGCATGGTGCCTCCTGAGCGTTTCTTTTGGTATTGCAGAGCCTTTCCCAACTTGGCAACCTAGCATCATTCTCAGGGCGGGGCGAAATTCCCCACCGGCGGTAAGCGGTTCCCGCAAGCCCGCGAGCGGCCCCACGGGGTGTCAGCAGATCTGGTGCGATTCCAGAGCCGACGGTCACAGTCCGGATGAAAGAGAATGCGAACAAAGACGGGGGCCAAGCCTCGGTCTTTGCGCGTGATCGCCTTGGGTGGACGTGTCTGAACCTAAAGGAGATCACCATGACACAACAACGTTCCGCCCGTTTCGCCTTTGTGCGTGCAAGCTGGCATGCGGATATCGTCGACCGCGCCTATGACGGGTTTACCGAAGTTATCGACGCCGCGCAGGTGGACAGCTTTGCCGTTCCCGGTGCCTTTGAACTGCCGCTCATGGCGCAGCGTCTGGCCAAGACGGGCCGCTACGACGCGGTGATCTGCGCGGCCTTCGTGGTGGATGGCGGCATCTACCGCCATGACTTCGTGGCGCAGACGGTGGTCGATGGGCTGATGCGCGTGGGGCTGGACTGCGACCTACCGGTGCTGTCGGTCTCGCTCACTCCGCATCATTATCAGGAAACCGACCACCACAATGCGATCTACCGGGATCACTTCGTCACCAAAGGACGCGAGGCTGCTCAAGCAGCTCTTGGCATGACCGAAACGTTGAAGGCGTTTTCTTTAAAAGAAAACGCCCCGGAAATTTCAAAAATTTCCGCCGCCTAGCCGAGATAGGCGCGCAGGGCCGGGGGCGGGTTGCCCAGCAATTCCGCAGCCGGCCCCGGCGCATGGGCGCGCCCGCCTTCGACAAAGATCACCTCATCCGCGATGCGGCGCACGTCATCCGGTGCATGGGTCACCATGATCAACCCCGCCCCGGTCTCGCGGGCGAGGTCTTGGACGAGGTCGAGCATCTCAATCCGCAGCGCCGGGCCGAGTGCGGCAAAGGGCTCATCCAACAGCACCCAAGGCCGCGCCTGCACCAGCACCCGCGCCAGCGCCACGCGACTTTGCTGTCCGCCCGACAGCGCCCCGGGGCGTTTCGCGGCGTGATCGCTGAGCCCCACCCGCGCGAGGGCCACATCAATTTTCTCTCGATCCGCCGCTTTCAACCGAAGATCGGGGCGCAGTCCAAGGCCGACGTTCTGACGCACAGTAAGATGTGGGAACAGGTTATTATCCTGAAACAGCATCGTCATGCCGCGCTGGCCGGGATGCTGATCCGTGATCTCCTCCCCCTCCCGCAACAACCGCCCCGCCGCCACCGGCACAAACCCACAGATCGCCGCCAGCAGGGTCGATTTGCCCGACCCCGAGGGGCCGATCACCGCGTAGCTGCGCCCCTGCGCCAGCGTCATGTCGGCCGTGAGGCTGAAATCGCCCCGCTCAATGCGCATCTCTTCAAGCGTCAGCATGCCAGCGCCCCCATTTGTCGCAGATGAAAAACACCGCCAGCGCCAAGACCAGCAGTAACAGCGCCGCGCCTGCTGCGGCCTCCATCCGGTAGGCGCCCATCAAACGGTACATTTGCAACGGCAGTGTCGCACGGTCCTGATCGGCGAACAGCGCGATCACGCCGAGATCCCCCACCGACAGCGCCCCGGTCAGCCCGGCGGCAAAGCCCAGTTGCGGGCGCAAACGCGGCAAGACCAGCAGACGCCACAGCGCCCAACCTCTCATGCCGAGGGTCTGCGTCAGCGGGCCAAAATCCTGCAACATCTCGCGAAGGCGGGGCACCAGAATGCGCAGCACAAAAGGCAGCGCCATGAGCGCGTTGACCAAGGCCGTGACCGGCAGGCTCAGCCGCGCCGGGTCAAGTACGGGGTTGATCAGAATGAACCACCCCGTGCCGATCATCAGCGGCGAGGCGGCGAGGCCCATCAAGCCAATCGCCTCCACCCCGCCGCGCCGCCGGGTGGCGATCCAACCCGCCATCGGCAGCGCCAGCAGGGCCAGCACCGCCACGCTCAACCCCACTACCAGAACGCTGTTCAACGTGGCCTGCCAAACCGAAGGCGGCAGTTGTCCTAAACCAACCAACCCGCGCAGCATCACAGCCCCTAGAGGCAGCAGCAAAAACAAGGCAGCGAGCATAATTACCACCCCATCCAACACCCGTTGCCCTCCGCCCCGCGCATCCCAGCGGCGCAGGGGGCTGTCCAATCCGCCGCCCATACTGATCGGCGGAATAAGCCAAAGCGCCGCAACCGCCGCAGTGCCAGCCAGAACAAGCTGCACTACCGATAATAGCGCGGCGAGGCCCAGATCAAAATCAAACCGAAACGCCTGATAGATCGCCAGTTCAATCGTCGTCGCACGCGGTCCGCCGCCCAGCGTCAACGCCACGGCAAAACTCGTTAGGCAAATCACGAAAATCAGCGCCGCCACCCCGGGCAACACCTGCCGCAACATCGGCCATTCAAGCGTCAGAAACAGCGCGCGGGGCGTCATCTGTAGCTGTCCGGCCAGCCGAAACCGCTCGGACGGGATGCTTTGCCAGCCTTGCAGCAAAAGCCGTGTCGCCAATGGAAGGTTAAAGAAAACATGGGCCAGAACCACGCCGTGCAGCCCGTAGATCGACACCGACGGCAGGCCTAGAGCCGCACCAAACTGGTTGAGCACGCCCGAACGGCCAAAGACCGTCAGTAGCCCCAGCACCGCCACGATCACCGGCAGGACAAAAGGCGCGCCGAGTAGCGTAATCAACGCCCCCCGCCCCCAGAACCGCCGCCGTGCCAAGGCCCGCGCGACCGGTACCGCGAGCAGAACGGACAACACCGCCGACCACACCGCCTGCGTGACGGTAAAACGCACCGCCGCCCAATCCGCGGCCCCCAGCCCCGCCGCCACATCGGCCGCCATGAAAATGGCGACCAAGGCGGCGAGGATCAAGCCCGCGACCAGAGCGGCGGCGAAAAGCCCCGTCTTGTTGCTTAGCGCGACAGCGCGGTCAGCCATTCGTTCACGGCCTCTTCCCGGAGCGCAGGTACATCGGCATTGGGCACCAACAGCGCCTTACCGGGCTGGATCATCCCGTCGAACCCTTCGGGCAGACCATCCTGAGGCGTCACGGCAGGATACATCCAGTTGGTCGTCGGCAGCACCGACTGTGCGGCATCAGAGACGAGGTATTGCAGGAATTGATCCGCCAGTTCCGGCTGATCCGACCCCGCAAGTTTCCCCGCCACTTCGATCTGCATATAGTGGCCTTCGTCAAAGAGCGCGGCAGTCTTGCTGTCATCCTCTTCCGCGATCAGGTGGTAGGCGGGGGATGTGGTGTAGCTCAGCACCATGTCGGCCTCGCCTTCGAGGAAGAGACCGTAAGCTTCGGACCAGCCTTTGGTCACGGTCACGACGTTATCCGCCAGCGCAGCCCAAACCTCGGATGCGTCGTCGCCGTAAGCCGCTTTGACCCACATCAGCAGGCCCAAACCGGGGGTCGATGAGCGCGGGTCTTGGATGACGATCTTCAAATCGCTCTCGGCCAGCGTTTTGAAATCGGCAGGGGCCGCAAGATCGGTGCCGTGAACAAAGGCAAAGTAGCCCCAGTCGTAAGGGACGAATACGTCATCTTCCCAAATGATCGGCAGGTCGTATTCGGCTTGCAACCCGCTCGGCGCAAACAACTCTGTCTCCTTGGCGGCGGCGACAAGGCTGGTGTCGAGGCCCAACACGATATCCGCGTCAGAGCGTGCGCCTTCGAGCTTCAGCCGTGCCAGCAAGGCCGCGCCATCGCCCATACCGACAAATTTCAGATCGCAGCCGCATTCGGCCTCAAAACCCTTTTCGATGGCCGGGCCGGGGCCCCATTCGGTGACGAAACTGTCGTAGGTATAGACTGTCAGTTCAGGCGTCTCCGCCCATGCAGCCGATGCGCCCATGACGCCCGCAGCAAGTGTAAGATACTTCATTGCATCCTCCTTTTGCGGCGAAAGGTAAAAGGTGGATGTCTGTCCGGACCTTCCCTCCGCCGGTGTTAACCGGTTCAGGTTCAACGGGTCCGCGCAACACGCACATCTCAGCCGAAAGGCCCCCCGAGGTAGCGTCAGGGGTAGATGCCCCCCACACAATTGGCAAGGCAAATCCCCTTGAGGCAGGGCGCTGCCCCCGCTAAGGGTTTGACAACAGGAGGTCCGCCCATGTCGATCAACAGCTTTGGCCATCTTTACCGGGTCACCACATGGGGCGAGAGCCACGGGCCCGCCCTTGGCGCCACGATTGATGGCTGCCCCCCCGGCGTGCCGATTGACGAAGCGATGATCCAGCAGTGGTTGGACAAGCGCAAACCGGGCCAGAACAAATACACCACGCAGCGGCGTGAAGCGGATGAGGTGCGGATATTATCCGGCACTTTCGAGGGCGTCACCACCGGCACGCCGATCCAACTGATGATCGAAAACACCGATCAGCGCTCGAAAGACTACGGGGATATCAAGGACAAGTTCCGCCCCGGTCACGCCGACATCACCTATTTCCAAAAATACGGCATCCGCGACTATCGCGGGGGTGGGCGTTCCTCGGCGCGCGAGACGGCGGCGCGGGTGGCGGCGGGCGGTCTGGCGCGTGAGGCGATCAAAGCGTTGGCGCCGAACCTGAAAATCACCGGCTATATGGTGCAGATGGGTCCACATAAGATCGACCGGGATGCGTTCGATTGGGACCAGATCGAGCATAACCCGTTTTGGGTACCCGATGCCAAGGCGGCAGGCGACTGGGCCGCGTATCTCGACGGGCTGCGCAAATCGGGCAGCAGCGTCGGTGCAATCATCGAAGTCACCGCGCGCGGCGTGCCTGCGGGGATCGGCGCGCCGGTCTATGGCAAGCTCGACACCGATCTGGCCGCCGCGATGATGAGCATCAATGCCGTCAAAGGCGTGGAAATCGGCGAAGGCATGTCGGCGGCGATGCTGACGGGCGAATTGAACGCCGATGAGATCACCATGGGGCCGGAGGGGCCGGAGTACTCCTCCAACCATGCGGGCGGTATCTTGGGCGGGATCAGCACCGGGCAGGATGTGGTCGTGCGTTTCGCGGTCAAACCGACGTCCAGCATCCTGACCACGCGGCGCACCATCACCAAACAAGGCGAAGAGACCGAGATCATCACCAAGGGCCGCCACGATCCCTGCGTGGGCATCCGGGCGGTGCCCGTGGGCGAGGCGATGATGGCCTGCGTGCTGCTGGATCACCTGCTCCTGCACCGCGGGCAGATCGGAACCAACCGCGGACGGATTGGCCCCGAAGCATGAGGACCAGAGCATGAAAGTCGATGATTTCTCCGCCCGCCCCGCCCTTGGCGTCGGGCTGAAGATCACGGCGATTTTGCTCTTTACCTGCATGTCCGCGATCATCAAGTCGCTGGCCGACGACGTGCCGGCGGGCGAGTCGGTCTTCTTCCGCTCTTTCTTTGCCATTCCGGTGATCCTGATCTGGCTGGCACAACGCGGCAAACTGAAAAGCGGGCTCAAGACGAAGAACCCGATGGGCCATGTCTGGCGCGGGCTGTTTGGCACTACTGCGATGGGCCTGACCTTCACTGGCCTTGGCCTGCTGCCCCTGCCAGAGGTCACCGCCATCGGTTTCGCCACGCCGATTTTTACCGTCATCCTTGCCGCCGTGCTGCTGGGCGAGCAGATCCGCCTGATCCGCGTCACCGCCGTCGCGATGGGGCTGGTGGGCGTGATGATCATCCTCTGGCCGCGGTTCAGCAATATCGGCACGATGGAGCAGACGGCCACCATTGGCGCGCTGTTGATCCTGATGGCGACGATGGTGCGCAGCCTTGTGCAGATCCACATTCGCCAGCTGGTGCAGAACGAAGACACCGCCGCGATCGTCTTCTACTTCTCCTGCACCGCGTCGCTGCTGGCCCTTTGCACCCTGCCCTTTGGTTGGGTCATGCCGGATCTGCAAACCTTCGGCCTCTTGGTTCTGGCCGGGCTGATTGGCGGAGTGGCGCAAATTCTGATTACCTCGGCCTATCGCTTTGGCTCGGCTTCGATGCTGGCGCCCTATGACTATACCTCGATGCTTTTCGCCATCGTGCTGGGCTATGTCTTCTTTGCAGAACTGCCGACGATGATGATGCTGGCGGGCGCGGCGCTGGTGATCAGCGCGGGCGCATTGGTGATCTGGCGCGAGCGCCAATTGGGGATGGAGCGCGGCAAGGCGCGGTCTGTTACCGATCCGAAGGCATGATCTAATGCAGGCTTTCGCCTGACCCGCCCTCTGCCTATGGTGCCCCGAAACCAGCTAAAGGAGTTGACCGATGAGCGATGCGGATCCGCAAGACCACAAGGAAAAGATGCAGCAGCGTCAGGCCGAGCAGCGCGCCAAGGTGGCCGAGCTGCAAGACCCAGAAAAAGGTCTGGTGCTGGTTCACACAGGGCCAGGCAAGGGCAAATCCTCTTCTGCTTTTGGCGTTGTCGTACGCGCCCTTGGATGGAAACAGCGCGTCGGCGTGGTGCAGTTCATCAAGGGCAAATGGAAGACAGGCGAGCGGCTGTTCTTTGAACAGCTGGACGAGGTGACATGGCACACGATGGGCGAAGGTTTCACCTGGGACACCCAAGACCGCAACCGCGACATCGCCGCCGCCGAAGCTGCATTCGGCAAGGCACGCGAAATGATGGAGAGCGGGGACTATGACCTTGTGGTGATGGATGAGATCAACATCGCCATCCGCTATGAATACCTCAAGATCGAAGACGTGATCGCCGGGCTTGATGCCCGCGACAAACGCACCGCCGTCGTGCTGACAGGCCGCGACGCCCGGCCCGAGCTTTGCGACTATGCCGATCTGGTGACCGAGATGTCAGAGGTGAAACATCCGTTCAAAGCAGGCATCAAAGCGCAGCGCGGCGTCGACTACTAAGACACGAAAAAGGATCGCCCTTCCAAGGGCGATCCTTTGGCTCTCACCGCTCAGATGATTTTCAGATCGCAGCGCCCTTAGGGTCAAGCGTCACTGTGTAAAGCTCGGTATCGGCGCGGTCCATCAGGCGCACTTTCATCTGCTGGGTCTTGGCGTCGATATCGACCAAGCCAAAGAATTGCAGTCCGGCGGAAGGCGGCAGGTTCACCTGACCTTCTTCCGGCGCTTTGACGTATTTCAACTCGGGGCCAAAGGTGCCGTCCAATTCGTTCGGGCCAAAGGTGCCTGCGTGTAGCGGGCCCGAGACGAACTCCCAGAACGGATCAAAGTCTTGAAACTGCGCCTTGTCGGGGTTGTAATAATGCGCGGCGGTGTAATGCACATCCGCCGTGAACCAAACGACGTTATCGACCTGCGCGGTCTTGATGAAACGCAGCAGCCCTGCAATCTCTTGCTCGCGGCCCTTGGCGGCACCGTTGTCGCCATTGGCAACCGCCTCGGCCCCGCCGCCAACGACCAGACCGATGGGCATGTCGCAGGCGATGACCTTCCATGTGGCCGACGAATTGGTCAACTCGCGCTTGAGCCATGCCATCTGTTCGGCCCCGAGGATCTCTGTGGCCTGCGACATCTCGGTCTGCATGTTCTCGCTGTTCGGCCCCCGGTAGCTGCGCAGGTCAAGGAAAAAGACATCCAGCATCGGACCGTAGTTGATCTTGCGGTAAACCCGGCCCGGCTCGGCGGGGGTGATGCGCAGCGGGGTCATCTCATGGAAGGCTTGCGAGGCCCGGGCGGCGAGGACATGGATCGACTTCTCGCTATAGCGGTCGTCTTCCATCAGGCTGCGCGAAGAGGACCAGTTGTTTACGACCTCATGGTCATCCCACTGCATGAACGTCGGCACATGGGCGTTCATCTCGCGCACATGGTCGTCCATCAGGTTGTATTTCCACTGGCCGCGATATTCGTCCAGCGTCTCGGCCACCTTGCGTTTTTCGTCAATGATGGTGGTGTTCTTCCACATCGTGCCACCGTCAAGCTGCACCTCATCCTCAAGCGGGCCATCGGCATAGATGGTATCTCCGGAATGCAGGAAGAAGTCGGGGCGGTGTTTGGCCATAGTCGCATAGGTCCGCATGCCCTCATCGTCGATGCCCCAGCCCTGACCGGCGGTATCGCCCGACCAAGCAAAGCGCACATTCCGGCGGGCGGCCGGCGCGGTGCGGAAACGACCGATGATCGGCTCAGAGGTGGCGTTGATGTCGCTTAAATCGGCGGCAGTGAAACGGTAAGAGATATCTTGATCTGAGGGCAACCCTTCAACCAGACGCTTCACCGCCAAATCGTGGTTCGGCAACGCGTTCATCGGCGCCAGTCGGCGTGCGTTGGCAAAGCTTTCGGTGGTGGAGACCTCAACCTGCACGCGGGCCGGACGGTCTGTGCGAGTCCAGATCATGCCCGAGTTCGTGTCAACATCACCCGATTGCACGCCATGGGTGAACACCGGGCGCGATGCGGCGCGGCTAAGGCTGGGCATGGCGAGGCTTGCTGCAAAAGCGGTAGAGCCCGCCAGCACAGCGCGGCGGGTTGGGCGGATCAATTTGGTCATCCTAGGCTTCCTTTAGGAGGTGGCAATGACCGCACAGAACCCCCGGCGCGTGACAGGACGCCGACAGGTAGGTGACTATTTGACAAAGCTTTGGTGACAGGGCGGTAACGTGTTACCAAAATTACTGACTGAACTTCTTCTCGTAACATTTAGATTGAAACGAATCGTCCCCACGTGTAAATTGCGTAGCAACAACAGGAGTACCCCCATGCAGGCATTCATCTGCGACGCGCAGCGCACCCCCATTGGCCGTTACGGCGGCGCCCTCTCTTCGGTTCGCGCCGACGATCTGGCCGCGATCCCGCTGAAGGCGCTGATGGAGCGGAACCCGTCGGTCGACTGGGCGCGTGTCGATGATGTCATCATGGGCTGCGCCAACCAAGCGGGCGAAGACAACCGCAACGTAGCGCGCATGGCCGCTCTGCTGGCGGGCCTGCCCGTCGATGTGCCGGGTGCCACAATTAACCGTCTTTGCGCCAGCGGCATGGATGCCGTCGGTGTCGCTGCCCGTGCGATCCGCGCCGGAGATATGGACCTCGCCATCGCCGGTGGGATCGAAAGCATGTCCCGCGCGCCTTTCGTGATGCCAAAGGCCGAAACCGCCTTTTCGCGCAGCAATGCTGTCTATGACACGACCATCGGCTGGCGCTTTGTGAACCCAAAGATGAAGGCGCAGTTCGGCGTGGATTCCATGCCTGAGACCGCCGACAACGTTGCCGCTGACCACGACGTGTCGCGCGAAGACCAAGACGCCTTTGCCGCCCGCAGCCAGCAACGCTGGACTGAGGCGGATAAAAAGGGCCTCTTTGCCGAGGAAATTACCCCCGTCACGATCCCACAGCGCAAGGGTGACGACGTAATCGTCGACCGCGACGAACACCCCCGCCCCGGCACCACGCTGGAAAAACTCGGCAAGCTGCGCGGCATTAATGGCGCCGACCTGACCGTCACCGCAGGCAATGCCTCGGGCGTCAACGACGGCGCTGCGGCGATGCTGCTGGCCTCGGAGGCCGGCGTGAAAGACCACGGCCTCACCCCCATCGCCCGCGTCGTCGCCATGTCCGCCGCAGGTGTCGAGCCGCGCGTCATGGGCATCGGCCCGATCCCGGCGGTGCGCAAGGTGCTGAACCGCGCCGGCCTGACCATTGAGCAGATGGATGTGATCGAACTCAACGAGGCTTTCGCGAGCCAAGGCCTCGCCACCCTGCGCGCCCTTGGCGTGCCGGACAACGCACCCCATGTGAATGCCAACGGCGGTGCCATCGCCATCGGCCACCCCTTGGGCATGTCCGGCGCGCGTCTGGTGATGACCGCGGCGCTGCAACTCAAGCGGACGGGCGGCAAATACGCGCTATGTACCATGTGTGTGGGCGTGGGTCAGGGCGTCGCCCTGATCCTCGAAAACGCAGGCTGAGACTTCTTTCCGAGAAAGGAACAGACCGATGTATGCACAGATGATCAAATCCACCGGCAAGGGCGTCAAAACCCTTGACGAAATGGACCCCGACGAGCGCGCCTTTCAGGAGCGCATCGACGCGGGCGGCAAGATCGAGCCCAAGGACTGGATGCCCGACGGGTATCGCAAGAACCTGATCCGCCAGATCGGACAGCATGCACATAGCGAGATCGTGGGCCAATTGCCCGAAGGCAACTGGATCACCCGCGCGCCAACGCTGGAGCGCAAGGCGATCCTTCTGGCCAAGGTACAGGACGAGGCCGGTCACGGCCTCTACCTCTACTGCGCCGCCGAGACGCTCGGGGTGACCCGCGACCAGATGACCCGCGACCTGCTGTCGGGTAAGATGAAGTACTCCTCGATCTTCAACTACCCGACCCTAACATGGGCCGATATGGGCGCGGTCGGTTGGCTGGTCGACGGCGCCGCGATCATGAACCAGGTGCCGCTGCAGCGCACTTCTTACGGGCCCTACGCCCGCGCCATGGTGCGGATCTGCAAGGAAGAGAGCTTCCACCAGCGTCAGGGCTTCGACATCATGATGAAGATGGCCAATGGCACGGAAGCACAGCGCAAGATGGCGCAGGATGCGCTTAACCGTTTCTGGTTCCCGGCGCTGATGATGTTCGGCCCCTCGGACAAGGATTCGGTCCACTCCGCGCAGTCGATGGCCTGGAAGATCAAGATGAACACCAACGACGAGCTGCGCCAAAAGTTCGTCGACGAAACGGTGCCGCAGGCTGAATACCTCGGCCTCACCATCCCCGACGAGACCCTGAAGTTCAACGAAGAGACCGGCCATTACGATTTCGCCGAGCCGGACTGGGAAGAGTTCTTTCAGGTGCTCAAGGGCAATGGCCCCTGCAACACCGAACGGCTGGCGGCGCGCAACAAGGCTTGGGACGAAGGCCGTTGGGTGCGCGAGGGGCTTCTGGCCCACGCCGAGAAAAAGCGCAGCAGACAAATGGCAGCGGAGTAAGCGACATGAGCAGCCCTGAATCCAGTGAATACGACGGCACCGAAGCCGCCCCGCACGGCAAGGCGCGGGCGACCGAATGGCCGTTGTGGGAGATTTTCATCCGCGGCCAGCACGGGCTGAGCCACCGCCATGTCGGCAGCCTACATGCCGCAGACGCCGAAATGGCGATCAAGAACGCCCGCGACGTCTATACCCGCCGCAACGAGGGCGTGAGCATCTGGGCGGTCGAGGCCAGCGCCATTGCCGCCTCCTCGCCCGAAGAAAAAGGCGCGCTTTACGAGCCGGCGAACGACAAGGTCTACCGCCACCCGACCTTCTACGACATTCCCGACGAAGTGGGGGCGATGTGAGCGACCCCAAGTTCGAATTCCTCTGCCGGATGGGCGACAACGCGCTGGTGCTCGGTCACCGCGTCTCGGAATGGTGCGGTCTCGCCCCGGTGCTGGAAGAGGACATTGCGCTCGCCAACGTGGCGCTCGACCTGATCGGGCAGACGCAGCTTTGGCTGGGTCTGGCAGGCGAGGTCGAAGGCGCGGGACGTGACGCCGACGCACTCGCCTTTCATCGCGATGTCTGGGACTTCCGCAACATCCTGCTGGTCGAGCAGCCCAACGGCGATTTCGGCCAGACCATGATGCGGCAGTTCCTGTTCGACGCATGGCATCTGGCGCAGCTCACCGCGCTGATCGATTCCTCCGACAAGCAGATCGCCGCAATTGCGGAAAAGTCGGCCAAGGAGGTGACCTACCACCTTGAGCGGTCCTCCGACACGGTGATCGGTCTTGGCGACGGGACAGAGGAAAGCCACTGCCGGATGCAGGCGGCGCTGAACCTGCTCTGGCCCTACGTGGGCGAGATGTTCATCGGTGACGACGTCGATAAGGCGATGGTCGAGGCCGGCATTGCGCCCGCGCCCGAAAGCCTGCGGGCGGATTACGACCAATTGGTGGGCGACACGCTGATGGCGGCGACCCTGACCAAGCCCGAGGACGACTTTGCCCATAGGGGCGGGAAGACCGGTGCGCGGCACAGCGAGCATCTGGGCCATATGCTGACCCAGATGCAGTGGCTGCAGCGCGCCTACCCGGACGCCACATGGTAAAACCCACGCCCCACAGCCGGCCCGCCCCCGCGCCGGTGCCGGGGGTGGTGCGAGGTGCCGCCCAACACGGCCCTGCCTTGGGCGAGAAGCCCACGCTAGAGATGGTTTGGGCGTGGCTCTCGGCGATCCCGGACCCCGAGATCCCGGCGATCTCGCTCACCGATCTGGGCATTATCCGCAATGTAGAATGGGACAACGACACGCTGGTGGTGACGATCACACCGACCTATTCAGGCTGCCCCGCCACCAGCATCATCAATCTCGACATTGAGACGGCCCTGCTCGGCCACGGGATCGAGAAGCTGGAGTTGAAACGCCAGCTCTCCCCGCCCTGGACCACTGAGTGGATGAGTGACACCGGCCGCGCCAAGCTCGAAGCCTATGGCATCGCCCCGCCCCGCCCCGCTGGCGGACCGCAGCACTGCCCGCACTGCAAATCCAAGGCGGTGGAGCGCATCAGCCAGTTCGGCTCGACCCCCTGCAAGGCGCAGTGGCGCTGCCAAGACTGCCTTGAACCCTTCGACTATTTCAAATGTATCTGAGGCCCCGATGAGCCAGTTCCACCCCCTGTTAGTGACTGATATTCACCACACCATCCGCGACGCGGTGGTGCTGACGCTGAAGCCGGAAAACCCCGAGGCCTTCGCCTTTACCCAGGGCCAATACCTGACCTTCAAACAGGATTTCGACGGCACCGAGTTGCGCCGCAACTACTCGATTTGCGCCGGGCTGGACGATGGCGAGCTTAAAGTCGGGATCAAGCGGGTCGATGGCGGCGCTTTCTCGACCTATGCCAATACTGAGCTCAGGGTCGGCGACGTGCTGCACGCCATGCCGCCACAGGGCAAGTTCTTCACCCCGATCGAGCCAGAGGTGGCCAAGAACTACCTCGGCTTCGCGGGCGGCTCGGGCATCACCCCGGTGCTGTCGATCCTGAAAACCGTGCTGAAACGTGAGCCGCAGTCGACCTTCACGCTGGTCTATGCCAACCGCGCGGTGAACACGATCATGTTCCGCGAGGAACTCGAGGACCTCAAGAACCGCTACATGGGGCGGTTGACGGTGATCCACATCCTCGAATCCGGGCAGGACATGGAGCTCTTCGAGGGCCGCGTCGATCAGGACAAATGCAACGCGCTGTTCAAGCACTGGATTCAGATCGACACGATCGACACCGCCTTCATCTGCGGACCGGAGCCGATGATGCTGGCGATTGCCGAGGCGCTGAAGACCAATGGTCTCAGCGAGGAACAGATCAAGTTCGAACTGTTCAGCGAAAGCCAGCAGGGCCGTCTGGCGAAACAGGAAATGGCCAAGCGCAGCGAGGGCCAGAAGGGCACCGAGATCACCGTTATCATCGACGGCGCGCGGCGCAGCTTCTCCATGCAGAAGGGGCAATCGGTCCTCGAAGCCGCGTTGGAGAACGGACAGGAAGCGCCGTTCTCCTGCAAGGCCGGGGTTTGCTCGACCTGCATGGGCAAGGTGCTTGAGGGCGAGGTCGAGATGATCTCGAACCACGCGCTTGAGGACTACGAGGTCGAGCGTGGCTATGTGCTGACCTGCCAGAGCTACCCGCTGAGCGACACGCTCGTCATCGACTACGACACTCACTGAAGGAGCCGACATGCGCGATATTCACAGTTACGCCGCCGGCGAATGGCTGGCCCCCGGCGCCGGCGCCCGCAATATCGCCAGCGCCATCACCGGGGAGGTGATCGCGCAGGCTGGCAACGACGCTCTGGACGCGGGCGCGATGCTGGGATTTGCCCGCGACCGTGGCGGCCCTGCCTTGCGCGCCATGACCTTCCACGACCGCGCGCGCATGCTGAAGGCGCTGGCGTTGCACCTGATGGAGCACAAACAGGCGCTTTATGACCTGAGCTACGACACCGGGGCCACGCTCTCGGATCACAAGATCGACATCGACGGCGGTATCGGCACCATGCTCGTCTTCGCCTCCAAGGGCCGGCGCGAGATGCCGGACGCCCATGTCTACCTCGACGGGCCACCCGAGCAGCTGGGCCGCGCGGGACAGTTCATGGGGCGGCACATCTGCACGCCGCTGCAGGGCGTCGCCGTGCATATCAATGCGTTCAACTTCCCGGTCTGGGGGATGCTGGAGAAACTCGCGCCGACCCTGCTGGCGGGTGTCCCGGCCATCGTGAAACCGGCGACCGCCACCTGCTACGTCACCGAACATTGTGTGCGGCTGATGCTGGACAGTGGGCTGCTGCCCAAGGGCGCGCTGCAACTGGTCAGCGGCGGCTTGGGCGACATGCTCGACCTGCTCGGCTGTCAGGATGCCGTGGCTTTCACCGGCTCCGCCGACACCGCGCTGAAGCTGCGCGGCAATCCGAAGCTCATGGAAAACTCCGTGCGCTTCACCTCCGAGCAGGACAGCCTTAACGCTTCGGTCCTCGGCCCCGATGCCGTGCCGGGCACGCCCGAGTTCGACCTTTTTGTCAAGGAAGTGCAGCGCGAGATGACCGCCAAGGCGGGGCAGAAATGCACCGCGATCCGCCGCATCATGGTGCCGCAGTCGCAGGTCGACGCGGTGATCGCGGCCCTGTCCGAACGGCTCGCCAAGACCACCATCGGCGATCCCCGCGCCGAGGACACGCGCATGGGCGCGCTGGTCTCGAACAGCCAGAAACGCGATGTGCTGGAAAAGGTCGGGCTGCTGAGCGCCGAGGCCGAGCGGGTCTTCGGCGATCCGGAGAATTTCACCGTGAAGGGCGCCGACCGCGACAAGGGTGCCTTCCTGCCCCCGATGCTGTTCCACTGCGCCGATCCGGACAGCGCCGAGCGCGTGCACGACACCGAAGCTTTCGGCCCGGTCTCAACCCTCATGCCCTACCGCGACCTGCCGCACGCGGTGCGGCTTCTGAACCGCGGGCAAGGCTCGCTTGTCGCCTCTATCATCACGAACGACGGTGAGGTGGCGCGAGAACTGACCATGGGCTCCGCCGCCTTCCACGGGCGGCTCTATTTTAACAACCGCACGTCTATGGCTGAGGCCACGGGTCACGGCTCTCCGCTGCCGCATATGGTGCATGGTGGGCCGGGCCGCGCAGGCGGGGGCGAGGAATTGGGCGGCATTCGCGGCGTCATGCATTACATGCAGCGCACCGGCGTACAGGGCAGCCCGGACATTCTCACCGCGATTGGCCGGCAATGGGTGCCGGGTGCGACCGAGATCTCGGACCGCGCCCACCCCTTCACGCGGCGCTTCACTGAATTGGATCTGGGCGAAACGTTCAACTCGCCTGCCCGCGAAGTTTCGCTCGAGGATATCGAAACCTTCGCCCATTTCACCGGCGACACCTTCTATGCGCATATGGACGACGAGGCCGCCGCCGCGAACCCGTTCTTCCCCGGTCGCGTCGCGCATGGCTACCTGCTTCTGAGTTTCGCAGCAGGTCTCTTCGTGCAACCCGATCCCGGCCCGGTGCTGGCCAATACTGGCCTCGACAACCTGCGCTTTCTCGAGCCGGTCTCGGCGGGCGACAGCATCAAGGTCCGGCTCTCGGTCAAACACAAAACCCCCCGAAACGAGGAATACGGCGAGGTGCGCTGGCATGTGACCCTAACCAACCAGCGGGAGGAAGCGGTCGCGGAATACGAACTGCTGACGATGAATGCCCTCTGATCCCCCCCTCCCCGCCGTCGCAGTCTTCGCGGGCTTGGGCGGTCAGCGCGTTTGGTCGCTGATGGTCAGTCTTTTCGGCGATCTTGCCCAAGGGCATGGGGATGCAATCGACGGGCCGGTCCTGTCCACAATCATGGCCGCGCTCGACGTGCGGCCAGAGGCGAGCCGTGTGGCCCTGCACCGGCTGCGCAATGACGGCTGGTTGCAATCACGCAAGGTGGGACGGATCAGTCAGCACAGTCTCACTGCGCAGGGTCGCGCGGAAAGTGTTGCGGCCAGCCCCCGCATCTACGCCGCGCCGCCGGATCTATCAGAGCCGTGGCAAATGGTGATGGTCGAGGAGAATGGCCGCGATACCGACGGCGCCCTGCGCAATGCAGGCTTCATCGCCGCGATGCCCCGCGCCTATGTCGGGCGAATCGACAGCGCGGCACCTGAAGGCTTCCTTGCACTGCCCGGCAACACCCCACCAGATTGGCTGCGCCGCGCGGTGGAGCCTGCGGAACTGGAGGCTGATTATTCCGCGCTGCTGTCCGCGCTTACCGCACTTGAGGACGAGTTGCCCCGCGCGGACCAATTGAACGCTTTGCACGTGGCAGTGCTGCGCTGCCTTATCGTGCACAATTGGCGGCGTTTGGTGTTGAAACACCCTGCCCTTCCCGGCGGATTGATCCGTCCCGAATGGCCCGGTTACCAATGTCACCTCAGGGTCGACCGCTTGCTGCACCGCTATCCGCGCCCGGCATTGCAGGAACTGGCCGCCGCGTCGGCAGCCGCCTAACGGCTGGTAAAGCCCCGCTTTCCCATGCCGGGGAAGCGCGGTATAGACGAAACCATGACAAATTACCTCTATCAGAACGACTTGCCGGATGACCTCGACCTCGGGCCGTTGGTTGCCATTGATTGCGAGACGATGGGCCTACATCCGCACCGCGACCGGCTGTGCGTCGTGCAACTGTCGGGCGGCGACGGCCATGCGCATCTGGTGCAAGTCGCCAAGGGTCAGACCGAAGCGCCGAACCTCTGCGCCTTGCTGGAAAACCCGCATGTGCTGAAGCTGTTTCACTATGGACGCTTCGACATTGCTGCGATGCTGAACGCTTTTGGCGCGACGGCTGCGCCGGTCTATTGCACCAAGATCGCGAGCCGTTTGATCCGCACCTATACCGACCGCCACGGGCTCGCGAAGCTCTGCCAAGAATTGCTGGGCGTCGATATCTCGAAACAACAGCAATCCAGTGACTGGGGCGCCGAAGAGCTAACCCAAGCGCAAATTGACTACGCGGCATCGGATGTGCTTTATCTTCATCATCTGCGCGAGGAACTTAACAAACGTCTGGTCCGTGAAGGCCGAATGGAAATGGCGCAGGCCTGTTTCGATTTCCTACCGATGCGTGCCCGGCTTGATCTGGAGGGATGGCCGGAAACGGACATCTTCGCACACGCATGAACACGCCCTTTCTTGATACCGCCCGCCGCGTGATCCGCTGCGAATCCGAGGCGCTGACGCTGTTGGCCGATAGCCTTGATGATCGCTTTCGCGCCGCTGTTGACCTGATGCGCGCCTGCAAGGGCCGGGTGATCGTCACCGGCATCGGCAAATCGGGCCATATCGGCAATAAGATCGCGGCGACGCTGGCCTCTACCGGCACGCCTGCGCAGTTCGTTCACCCAGCCGAAGCGAGCCACGGCGATCTGGGCATGATCACCGCTGCTGATGTGGTGCTGGCGATCTCTAACTCGGGCGAGGCACCGGAGCTTGCGAACCTCGTCGCCTATTCGCGCCGCTATGCCATCCCGCTGATCGGCATCACCAGCCGCACCGATAGCAGCTTGGGCCGCCATTGCGACGTGGTGCTGGAACTGCCCCGCGCAGCAGAGGCCTGCGGCACTGGCGTTGTCCCCACCACCTCGACCACGCTCACACTGGCGATGGGCGATGCCGTGGCCGTGGCGCTGATGGAAAACCGCGCCTTCACCGCCGAACATTTCCGCGACTTCCACCCCGGCGGCAAATTGGGCGCGCGACTGAGCCGTGTGGCCGATCTGATGCATGTGGGCGACGCGCTCCCGTTGGTCACGGCAGACGCCCCGATGGCCGAAGCCTTGGCAGAAATCAGCCGCAAGGGCTTTGGCGTGGTTTGCGTGACCGATC
Source organism: Sulfitobacter sp. W027 (assembly GCF_025143985.1). NCBI lineage: Bacteria > Pseudomonadati > Pseudomonadota > Alphaproteobacteria > Rhodobacterales > Roseobacteraceae > Sulfitobacter > Sulfitobacter sp. W027. The sequence goes on along the minus strand of NZ_CP083564.1, from coordinate 202,200 downwards.
CGACGGGTGAGATCAACGGCATTATCACCATGGGTGACCTCGCGCGCCACCTCGATGGGTTGATGACCATGACTGCACGTGAGGTCATGACCCCTTCACCTGTGACCATTGGCCCCGACGAACTGGCCGAAAAGGCCGTGGGCGTGATGAACAACCGCAAGATCACCTGTCTGATCGTGACAGACCCGGCCCAGAACGAGGGCAAATCGCCCGTGGGCCTGCTGCATATCCACGACTGTCTGCGCGTCGGGTTGGGGTAACGCGGGATGAAGGGCGACCGCCACTCCCGTGTTGTGTCATGGCTGAAAGTGCTCTTTCCGCTGATCGCGCTGGCGCTGCTGTCGACCCTTTTCCTACTGTCACGCGCGATTGAACCACAAGCCGTGATCCCCTTCGCGGATAAGGAAGTGCAAGAGCGGCTGCGCGATCAGCAGATCACCGGGCCCTTCTATTCCGGCACCACGGCGGATGGCGATCTGATCTCATTCTCTGCCGAAAAGCTGACGACCCCCGGCGGTGAGACGGGCACCAACGAGGCGCAAGATATCGAGGCCACGCTTGACTTGCAGGGCGGTGCCAAAATCACGCTCCGCTCCAGCAGCGGACGGTTTGACACCGGCGCGGAGGAGGCGGAACTGGCGGGCGATGTGCGGGTTAACACCTCAACCGGCTACCAGATCCTCTCTGAGCGGATGACATCGAACCTCACCACACTAGATCTTCTATCGCCCGGCCCGGTCAAAGCCACCAGCCCGGCAGGCAAGATCACCGCCGGAAGCATGGCAATCACCAATCGGCAGAACAGCGCCGGCTCGCAATTGCTTTTCACAAAGGGTGTGAAACTGGTATACACGCCCCAAGCAACGAAAGAGTAACTGCCTTGAGACACTTGTTTATTTTGATGCTGCCGCTGCTTTTCGCGCTGCAGGCCGTCTCTGTCTTTGCACAATCTGCCAACGTCGCCTTCGGCGCGCTTGAGCAAGATACGAGTCTGCCCGTTGAAGTGACCGCCGATAACCTGTCGGTGGACAACGCCTCGGGTACCGCCATCTTCACCGGCAACGTGTTGATCTCTCAGGGCGAAATGACACTCTCCGCCGGTAAGGTGCAGGTCATCTATCGCGCCTCGGATCAAGGCATCGCCAAGTTGGAGGCGACCGGCGGCGTGGTCTTGGTTGCGGGCGAAGACGCCGCTGAATCGCAGCGCGCGGACTATGACATCGACGCAGGCACATTGGTAATGAGCGGCGATGTCCTGATGACCCAAGGCCCCAGTGCGCTGAGTGCGCAGGAAATGACAGTGAACCTGAACGACGGCACGGCGCAGATGTCGGGCGGCGTGAAAACCATTCTGCAGCCCGGCAGCGGCAACTGATGCCCCCCGAACTCAAGGTCGCCGGGGGCGAATCCGGCCTGCGCATTCAGCATTTGCGCAAATCTTACCGCAAGAAAGCGGTGATCCGCGACTTTTCGATGGAGCTTGACCGGGGGGAGGTCGTGGCCCTTTTGGGGCCGAACGGCTCGGGCAAAACCACGACTTTTTACGCAGTGGCCGGTCTGGTCACACCCGAAGGCGGGCACGTTACCGTGGACGGCAAGGATGTTACCACACTTCCGATGTACCGTCGCGCACAGCTGGGAATCGGCTATCTGCCGCAGGAGATGAGCATCTTTCGCGGCCTGTCCGTGCAGGATAACATCAGCGCAATCCTCGATATCCGGGTCAAACACCGCCACCAGCGGCGCGAACGGCTCGAAGAGCTGCTGACCGAGTTTTCCATCGAACACCTGCGCCGTGCGCCCGCGCTCGCTCTCTCGGGCGGGGAGCGCCGCCGGGTTGAAATTGCCCGCTGTCTGGCCGCCAATCCGAACTATCTGCTGCTTGACGAACCCTTTGCCGGGGTCGACCCGATCTCTGTCGGGGACATCCGGCAATTGGTGGCCGATCTCAAAAAGCGCGGCATCGGGGTGCTGATCACCGACCACAATGTGCGCGAAACACTAGAGATCGTCGACCGTGCCTATATCCTGCATGAGGGCAAAGTTCTGATGTCCGGAACGCCCGAAGAAGTTGTGCAAAACGAGAATGTGCGCCGGGTCTATCTGGGCGATAACTTCCGTATTTCCTAAGGCTTAGCGTCATTCTACGCCTCGGACAGAGCGCGGCAGAGCATTGCTTAGCCTTTGTCGAAAATCGGTCTGATTGTAGTCATTAAAAGTTGCCCGACGCATCGGCGCCATTGACTTTCAAACGGAAAGGCGGCCTCATTGATCTATGGTGAAATCGCGTTCCTGTTTGATCCTGCATCGCCCTTCCCGCGAAGGAACGGTCAAAATCATTCTGGTCGCAGCACCATTCCTCCATATCTGAAAGTTGCCCTACTCCACGCTCGTGGACCGTTTGGCAATGTTCGGAACAAGAAAGACAAGGAGACGATATGCGGTATCAGATCAGTGGCAAGCAGATCGACATTGGCGATGCGCTCCGGACACATGTCCGGACGGAAATGGACGAGGCGGTTGGCAAATACGCCGAACGCCCGACCGATGCGATGGTGGTGTTTTCCAAAACGGGTCACGAATTTGCCTGTGAGGCGACCGTGCATCTTTCCACCGGTCTCACCGCTTCGGCCAAGGCCAAGGCGACAGAGATCTATTCTGCCTTCGACAGTTGCTGCGAAAAGATGGAAAAACAGCTGCGCCGTTACAAGCGCCGCCTGAAAGACCATCACAAAGAACGCGCCGAACCGGTTGAACTTCTGGGAGCGTCCTCATATATCCTCGCGTCAGACAGCGATTCAGATGCGCAGGAACCTGATACCCTCCAACCCATGATCATTGCAGAGATGCAGACGAAGGTGCCAACTTTGTCTGTCGGCGAAGCGGTGATGCAAATGGAATTGTCGGGCGATCCGGTGCTGCTGTTTCGCAAGGAAGGCCAGGAAGGGATGAACGTCGTGTACCGTCGCGAGGACGGGAACATCGGCTGGATCGACCCTTCGTAACCCACGGCGGTAATATCCGCCAAAAAGCAGGGCGAGCGGAATGGATTTCGGCAAACTCCTCAAGCCAGAGGCCGTGAAGGTTTTGACTTCGGCTTCGAGCAAGAAGCGTCTGATGCAGGATATCGGCGAACTCGCCCAGCATGCCTATGGGCTGCCGGCCGGCCAAGTGGTAGATGCGTTGATGACGCGCGAAACCCTTGGGCCGACCGGCGTGGGCCACGGTGTTGCCCTGCCTCATGCGCGCATGAATGGCATCGACAAGGTTGTCGGTGCTTTCGTGCTCTTGGACAAACCTATTGATTTCTCCTCGGTCGACCGGCAACCGGTCGACGTGGCCTTTGCCCTCTTCGCCCCCGAAGATGCGGGGGTGGAACACCTCAAGGCGCTGGCATTGGTGGCCCGCACGCTGCGCGACACCAGCATCTGCACCAAGCTGCGGTCGAACCCCGACCCCGCCACGCTTTACACCATCCTGACCGAAGACAAGGCCGACAAGGCCGCCTGACCTTCGGTCAGACCGCTGCGGGCTCTAGCTCTGTCGGAGTAGGTTCGCCGCGTTTCGCTTTCTTCTCTCCCAGCATCAGCATGGCCGGTGTTACCACCAGCGTCAGCACGGTCGCGACCACCAGACCGCCCGCGATGGCCGAACTCAGCTCGGTCCACCATTGGGTAGAGGGCGCGCCATAAACGATCTCACGGCTGAAGAAGTTGATGTTCAGACCGATGACCATCGGCATCAGGCCAAGCGCTGTGGTGACCGAGGTCAGCACCACAGGCCGCAGACGCTGCGCCCCGGTCCGCAGCGCGGCCTCTAGCGGCGACAGCCCGGCTTTCTTGAGGTCATTATAGGTGTCGATCAGAACGATATTGTTGTTCACCACGATCCCCGCCAAGGCGATCACTCCGATGCCGCCCATGACCACGCCAAAGGGCCGCCCGGTGACAAGCAGGCCAAAGAGCACGCCCGCGATCGAAAAGACGATGGCCGACATAACAACAAAGGCTTGGTAGAAAGTGTTGAACTGGATCACCAGGATCACGAACATCAGGAAAATCGCGGTGATGAAGGCCCCCGCGAGAAAAATCATCGATTCCTGCTGGTCCTCCGCTTCACCGGCGAACGACGCTTCAACACCCGGCGGCAGGTCCATCGCGTCAATCGCGCTGCGCAGGGCGACGGTCTGATCGTTGACCAGAACGCCCGGTGCAACGTTGGCCTCGATCGTAACGACCCGCTCTTGATCCACCCGCGTGATCGTGCCGGTGCGGGGGCTTGGCTCAAATGTCACGAAGTTCGAGATCGGCACCAGCCCCGCCGAAGTCGGCACGCGCAGCGATTGAAGCTCCTCCAAGGTGCGTTCATCAGAGGGAAAGCGTACGTTAATGTCGATAGAGCCTTCGGCATCGTCGGGCCGGTAATCCGCCACGGTAATGCCGCGCGTCAGCAGCTGCACAGCCTGCCCCAGTGTCGAGATATCGGCCCCAAACCGCGCGGCCTCGGACCGGTTCACCGCGATGCGCCACTCTACCCCCGGCAGGGGCCGCGAATCCGTCACATCGGTGAAACCGCCGATATCTGCCATCTTCTCGCGTATCTGATTGACCACCTGCTGCTGCACCTCGGCGTCATGCGCCTTGATCCGCAGGTTGAGCGGCTTGCCCGCCGACGGGCCGTTTGAGGCGGTCTGCACCTGCACGTCAATCCCGGGTATTGCCGCCATCTCGGTCCGGATTTCTTCGCCAATCATGGCCGCCGTCCGCCGCTCGTCCCATTCGGTGAACTCAACTTGAATGGTGCCGATCAGATCGGCGCTGTCGCGGTTGCTGCTGCCTGTGCGCGCATAGACACTGGCGATTTCATCATAGGCGAAGAGCCGCTGCTCAACCTGCCGCACCAGCGCGTCTTGCTCATAGATCGAAAAGTTATCCCTAGCGCGGACCTGCACCTGTGCGAAATCAGGCTCTACCTCAGGGAAAAAGGTGATCCCGTTGCCGAACTGCGCATAGGCGGTAAAGCCGCCCATCAACATGGCTATGGCAAGGATCAGAGTCATCCAAGGACGCAGAATGGCGAATTGCAGCAGCTTTACATAGCCGCCAGTGAAGCCTGTCAGATCACGCGGATCGCCCTGTTCCGCAGCATAAAGTGTCGCCTTATCCTTGGCCGATTGCGGCGGGCGTTTGCCGATGATGCCGCCAACCACTGGGATGAAAACCAGCGCCATGAAAAGCGAAGCGGTCAGGGTCAGGATCACGGTGATCGGCAGAAATTTCATGAACTCCCCCACCGTGCCGGTCCAGAACAGCAGCGGGAAGAACACGCTCAGCGTCGTCGCCGTCGAGGCGATGATCGGCCATGACATACGCTTGGCCGCATGGGCATAGGCGGCGCGGGGCGAATGCCCCTCTTGCAAGCGGCGGTCGGCCAGTTCGGTGGTCACGATGGCCCCGTCGACCAGCATCCCCACCACGAGGATCAGGGAGAACAGCACCACAAGGTTCATCGTATAGCCCATGACCCAAAGCGCGGTGACCCCGGCCAGAAACGCCCCCGGAATCGCCAGACCCACCAGTAGCGCCGAACGGACGCCCAAGGCCCAGACGATCACGATCATCACAAGGATGACCGCCGCGATCACATTGGCCTCAAGATCACTGAGCATGCTTTGCACCTGTTCGGATTCATCCTGAGTGTATTTGACAGTGATGCTGTCGGGCCATTCCGCGCGCATGTCGTCAATCAGCTCGCGCACGGCGGCGACCGTTTCGATGATATTCGCACCAGAGCGTTTCTTGATCTCAAGCGCCAGCGCGGGCTGTCCATCAATGCGGGCAAAGCCGGTGGGGTCTTTGAACGTCCGGCGGATCGTGGCGACATCCGCGAAAGTCACCACCGTATCGCCGCGCACTTTGATTGGCAGGGACATGACGTCTTCGACGTTCTCGATCAGCCCCGGCACCTTAAGCACCAAGCGCCCCGCGCCGCTTTCGATCGCCCCTGCCGCAATCAGGCGGTTGTTGCGGTTGATCTGGCTAATCAGTTCTTCGAAAGAGATGTTGTAGGTCTCAAACACCGTCGGGTCGATCAACACTTCTAGAAGTTCTGTTCGCTCGCCGCCGACATCGACTTCAAGCACGCCGGACAGCCCCTCAATCGCGTCCTTCAACTCTTCGGAAATCGTGTTGAGCATCCGTTCCGGCACCGGGCCGGAAAGGATCGCCGTCAGGATCGGAAAAAGCGCTGTGTTGATCTCAGTCACGACCGGATCGGTGGCATCTTCGGGCAGGTCGGATTTGGCCCGGTCCACGCCTTCGCGCACCTTGTCGAGCGCTTCGTCGGAATCAAAGCCCGGTTCAAACTCCAACTGGACGGAGGCATGGCCTTCAGCCCCGTTGGAGGTGATCTGCTTTAGGCCAGTAATGGCGCTGAGTTCCGTTTCCAGCGGTTCAACCAACAGCCGTTCGCTGTCTTCGGGAGAGATGCCTTCGAGAGAGGTCGAGACATAGAGCGTCGGGATCGGAATCTCGGGGGAGCTTTCCTTGGGGATGCCGACATAGGCGTAGGCCCCAACAGCCAATATCATCACCAAGCCTAGGATCACCACGCGGGCGCGGCTGAAGGCAGCGTCAATCAGCGCGTTCATTCCACCCGCTCCGACTGGGCCGCCTCGGCGCTGCCTGTGATCTGACCTTCACCGGTCGAGGTCTCTTCCAGCTCATCAATCTCCGGCACGCCCGCCATCGGCTGCTCTTCGGCGCCATCCTCACCGCCGGTCTCGGGCTGAGGGTCAACAGTTTCGCCGTCGTTCACAAACCCCTGCCCGATGGTGATGATCTCGGTCTCATCGGGCAGACCCGCAATCCAAATGCCGTCGGTCTGGGCCCGGACAATAGCAATCTTATTAAAAACGACCTTGTTTTCATCGTTCACCGTTTTCACGCCCAAGGTGCCGTTGGTGTCCAGAGACAGGATCGCCGGAGAGACGAAATGCGCGCGGGTCTCGCCGGTGGGGATGCGCACACGGGCAGAAATGCCAGCAGGGATCGTGCCGTCGGCGTTCTCGACCCTGATCTCAGCGGTGAAGGTTCGCGTCTCGGCGCTGGCGCTGCTTGAGACGAACTGCACCTTGCCCTGCGCCTCTGCCCCGGTGATGAACATCACCTCGGCGTCTTGCCCTTCTTCAATGTCTTTCAGGGCCTGCTGGGGCACCTGCACTTGGATCGTCAACGGCGTGTTATCGACCAAACGCGCGATTTCATCGCCAGTCGACACAAACTCACCGGCCGAAATGTCCAGCATCTCAAGCCGTCCGGGGAAGGGCGCACGGATTTCTGTGTTGTTCAGCGCCTCTTCAGCTGTGGTGACCGAGGCTTGCGCGGCGGCCAGGGTTGCCCGTGCCTGGCTGACCCGATCAACGGTAGAGACGCCCCGGTTCAGCAGCGCTTCGGCATTGTCATATTCGCGTTGCGCACGGTTCAGTTCCTCACGGGCGCGGGCCAAGTCGGAGTCACGCGCCGTGGTGCTGAGCCGGGCAATCAGATCGCCTGCTTCGACCACATCGCCCTTTGCGACCAGCACTTCAGAGATCTCGCCCCCGGATTCCGCGCGCACCATTGTATCGCGGTCTGGGAGGGCCTGCCCTTCGGCCACAAAGACCTGCGTCACGCTATCGGCACGAGAGCCGCGCACCGCCACTGTCACTGCCTTAGGCGCAACAGGCGCGACAGTGGCCTCCTCAGGCGCGTCAGAGGGGATGATATAGCCGCTGCCCATCCAAAGGCCGATCAATACGGCGATCCCACCGGCGATGAACTTCGACCGTTTCGAGCCAGCATCGCTGTCAAAGGAGAGCGTCTGACGCTCAGGGGATGTGTCACTCATTGGTAGAACTCCATCGCCGCAACCTCGTTTTCAGGTCGCGCGTCAAATCTTGGGTTTGCTCACCCGGGCTGCGACATCATCCAGCGCGGTGCTGATCGTGTCGTAAAACTCGGCAAAGGAATCGAGCCTTTGGCGCACCCCTTCGGCCTCTTCGGGCAGCTTGCTGATCGTGTCATTTATTTCGGCCTTGGCGTGGCGCGTGCCCGCCAGCGCGTATTTCGTCATCGCGGCATAGGCATCATCGGCAAGTTGAAAGTAGTCCTGCCGGTCGCCGGTTTTGTTAATACGCCGGATCAGGCCCCGCTCTTCGAGCAGGCGGATCGACGTGCTGATCGTGGCGCGGCTGACCGACAGGCGGCGCGACAATGCGCCGAAAGCAATCGCCTCACCTTCAAAGACGAGCATAGCGAAGACCTGACCCGACATGCGGGGCAAGCCCTCGCCCATCGCGATCACGCCCATCCGCGCGATGAAATCATCGCGGACTTGGTCGATTTGGTTTGTGGTATCCATCATTTCCCCGTCAACGGCATGCTGCGTTGACGGTAGATAGACAAAGCTCAGTACAAATCAAGTCTATTCAGAAAATTCCGAACAGACTGAACGCAAGATGCCGCAAGGTCACTCTAGGGCGAACAGCCTTACTTTAATCCGTTCTGCGCGATGAAGCGGGCGAGATCGAGCACAAGCTGGCCACGCGCCGTGGCGATGGCATTGACCCCACCCTCGCGGTTGAAAGGGACGCTGAGGTTAAACAGGCCCGAACGCTCCCGACGGCCATCAGGAACGGCCACGAAATACTGACCTGAGGCGCGGAATTCACCGGCTTCGGTTGCCACAAACTCGGCGAAGCGCACTTCGAGGCGGGCATCAGGGAAGGCCTCAAAGGGCCAGGGCTCAGATGCGACGCGGCGGCCCGTCATCCGCGCGAGGTTCTGGCTCAGCTCAAGCGCCACGGCACGCTCAGGCGCGTCGGCCCAGAGCACATCGGTGGAACTGACAAGGCTGCCGTCCGCCATCTGCAACGAAATCTCTTCGGCGGCGGCATAGGTCGGCAGGGACACATCGCGCACTTCGACCGAGCTGAAGGCGATAGAGGTTTTTTCCGTGACCGCCGGGGCGCGCACTGTGAACCGCTCAGCAGTGCCGCCGCAGGCCGCCAGAGCCGCGAGCAGGCCGAGAGTGATCAGGGGTCTTGCAACGTTCATGCTTTACCGTCCCAGCAATAGAGAATTGGGGTTACGTTCAATGGTCCGCGCTAAAGATGCAAGGGCCTCGGCGGCTTTCTGGATGTCGCGCAGGGTGCGCTCAGCGCTGCGGCTGATCTGCTCACCCTTGTTATAGCCTTCAATGGTGCGGCTGGCCTGTGCGAAAAGCGCGGTCAAACGCTCAACTACCTGCGGAAGATCACGGGCCGATAGGGCAATGTTATCCGCCGCATTGCGGGCCGAGGCCAAGGTTTGGTTTACATTCTCAACCGCGCCGCCTTCACGCAATTCTTCGAGGGTGGCGTTTACCTCATCCAATGCCCGTTTCAGCGCGCCCGGCAGGGCGACCGCATCTTCGGTGCCGATCACCGCGTCGGCGGATTCGGTGAGATCCGTCAGGGCGACGACTAACTCTTCCACTTCAAGGGTCTCGGCCTTGGCGGCGACCGCCTGAATGCTCTCCACCAGTTCTGGCACGCCTTCGACCGAAGACGAGACCGCATTCGCCGCATCCGAAGCGCCTTGCAATGCGCTGGAAAGCCGTTCGGCGATACGCTCTTCCTCAAGCTGGGCCGCCAGCTGTTCGATCCGCACGAGCGTTCCGTTCAGAGCAACCGGCACGTTCTTCACCTCTTCGGAAGAGATGAGCCCGGTCAATTCACCTAACAGGGTCCGCACGTCCTGCGGGGTTTCGCGCAGGTCTTCGTCAGAAACGAAAGCCTCTGCCGAGTTAAGGAAGGTAATCGCGCTGTTGAGCAACTCTTCAATCGGCAAGCTGTTGATGCGGGTAAAGACCCCTTCGACGGTGGCCGCGGCATCCGAGACATCACTTTCGGTGGTCGGCATCAGTGCGAGATTGTTGTCCGTCTCGTTCAGGGTTGCGTCAGGTGCGTCGTCGACCATGACGAACTCAACCTTTAAGCCGCCGGTCAGCAAGCTGGCGGAGGCAAGCCGGGCGCGCAGTCCGTCCGCGACACGCTCTTTCAAAAACGCCAGCGCGGCGTCGGCGGTCACGTCATCCTGAAGCCCCAGATGCGCCGGTTGGATCGACAGGATCGCATTCAACCGCACGCGGCTGTCGCCAAATCGTTCGAAATCTACGAGACCAGAGAGGGTCTCAACCTCGCCAATCTCAAGCCCGCTCATCTCGACCGGGGCGCCGACAATCAGGCCCGAGATATTATCGTCAAAAACGACGCTCATCTTGAGCGGATCGACTTCGGACGCGTTAAAGACAGAGTTCCGCGCGGTTTCTTTGTCGGGGTAGATCTCAAACACCGTCCCGTCAGACACCTGCGCCCCGCCCGAGACGAAGGTGTCAAAAGTGATCCCGCCGCCTACAAGGGTCGCGAGCGAGGAAAAGTCGATCTCGGCCCCCGCGGGGCCAATGTTGACGCTAAAGCCGGAAGCGTCCCAGAAACGGGTGGATTCATTGATAAGCTGGCGGTGTTCTTCAAAGATCAGCGCCTCGACAATAGCAAAGTTGCCGCGCGGGGCGATCTTGGCATAGCCCACGCGGCCAACTTCGATCCCCTTGTAAAGGATTGGTGCATTGTCGGTCAGCTGGCCATTGGCAGTGGAGCGGAAGGCAATCTCAAGCCCGCTCTGACCGCCGCGGATCAGAGGCTCGGTCGAAGAGCCCTGAAAGCGCTGCGCCGCCGGGCCGACCTGTTGGTCCCACGAGCCTTCGATATAGACACCGCTCAGCACCGTGCTGAGACCGGTAATCCCCTGCGCCGTGACTTCGGGCTGGACAACCCAGAAGACCGCACCGCTGTCGATATAGGGCGCCACATCCTTGTCGAGACGGATATGCGCCGTGACCTTGTCCAACCCAGAGGTGAACCCGACCTTCTCGACCACGCCGACTGTTACATCGCGAAAGCGCAGTTCGGTCTCTCCGGCTGAAATGCCAGCACCTTCTTCAAATTCGATGACAATCACCGGGCCGCGTTCCGAATAAGAACGGTAAGCCACGAAAAGCGCCACGATCAGCGCAAGGATCGGGATGATCCAGACCACCGACGCCCCGCTAAGGAACATCTTGCGTGTCGGGGAAATCGGTACGTCGGGAGGCGTCTTAGTCATCGGTTTTCAGGCCCTCGTCCTTGGTCTGAGCGTCCCAGATCATACGGGTATCAAACGCTTGTGCCGCCAGCATGGTAAAGATCACGGAGAGGGCGAAAAAGATGCTCGCGGTACCGGGATTGATGGCTGCCAGTGTCTTGAGTTGCACCAGAGACGACAAAATCGCAACCACAAAGATATCAATCATCGACCAGCGCCCAATGTACTCAACCACTTCGTAAAGGTAATGCCGCTGCCGCTGCGAGGTGACCGAGCGCCTTTTGACGCTGATCGCGAGAAAGGCCACGGCCATGAATTTAGCAAGCGGAATGGCGACGGAAGCAAAGAGGATAATGAAAGCGATCCCCCAGTTGCCGTACTGCGCGAGTTCCACCGCCCCGCCGATGATTGTGCTTTCATCGACTTGAAACAGCGTCCGGGTCTTGAGCATTGGATAGGTGTTCGCGGGGATGTAGCACATCAGCCCAACCGTCCAAAACGCCCAGACACGCTGAAGGCTCTGCCGGTCGCGCGAGACAAGCTTGTTGCCGCAGCGGCCACAGGTCGGCGTGCCCATCGGCCAAGGCTTGCTACAGCGGGTGCAGGCAACGATGCCCAACTCCCGTGCGCTCAGTATTTCTTGGGCTGTTCCAGAGAGTTCCATACGGACCATTTGCATAAAAATCTGTCCTGCGCGATGACAAGCACAACCAGCGCGCCGAACATGTAAAAGGCCGGCCCAAAGCCGACATCGGCCAGATCGGCCACTTTGACCAGCGCCACAGCGCAGCCAATCGCAAAGACCTCAGCCATCGACCAGGGGCGCAGTTCCTCTGACAGGCGAAAGGCCGCAACGGCGTGCCGCGCGGCCGGGCGATCCAGCACCACGGGGATCAGCACATAAAGTGTCAGCATCACCCGCAGCAGCGGGATGAAAAAGATCAGCGCCGCCGTTGCCAGCGACAAAAAGATCATCGGCCCCCCGGCAAAGGCCAGTGCCGCGTCCAGCACAGAGACCGCATTTCTGTTGCCCGCCGCGTCAATGGTAAGAAAGGGAAAGACTGCCGCGCCGATGATCAACACCATAACCGCCACCGCCACGGCAATGATCTGCAATCCTGCGTTCTTACGCGGCGTGATCAAGGCCGTATGACAGCGCTCACAGGCCGCACGCTCCCCATGGGCGGGGCGGCGCAGTCGGTAGACGGCATCGCATTGCGGGCAGACGATCAACTCGTCCATCGGCAATTCGGCAAGGGGGGTGTCGGGGTGATCCATTCTGAACGGATATATGATGCCGCCCGTGACTGTATCAACAAATATTCGCGGCTCTGTGGCGCTTCTGCACCGGCGGAACATCGCGCTCTCGCGAATGTGAGCGGAACAGGCCGCCGCGCACATCGTTGGTCCAGCAGAAATCACAAAGGAGAAAGCAATGACCGATATCACCAATGCAAAGATCCTGATCCTCGCCACCGACGGCTTTGAGCAGTCCGAACTCGAAACGCCCCTGAAAGACCTCCGCGCGCGCGGCGCCACCGTCCATGTGGCCACCCCCGACGGGAATGAGATCAAGGGCTGGGACGAAGACGATTGGGGCAACACTGTCCCTGCCGATCTCGCGCTGAAAGACGTCAATGTTGACGATTACCAAGGCATCGTTCTGCCCGGCGGTCAGATTAATCCTGATCTGCTGCGCGCCAACAAAGACGCTGTCGCGTTGATCCGCAAATTCCACGACAGTGGCAAGACCGTCGCCGCGATTTGCCATGCCCCATGGCTGCTGATCGAAGCAGGCATTATCAAAGGTCGCAAGGCAACCTGCTTTAGCTCCATCGCAACTGACGTGAAGAACGCAGGGGCGCATTACGAAGACAGCGAAGTGGTGGCCGATCAAGGTATCGTCACCAGCCGGTCGCCCGAAGATCTGGACGCGTTCGTCGCCAAGATCGTCGAGGAGATCGAAGAAGGCAAACACGACCGTAAGGCAGCCTGAACCTTACCTCTCGCCTTAGACTGCCCCCGGCCCTTTGGCCGGGGTTTTTCATGCGCGGATTAAATCTACGCCAATTTCAGCCAACACCGCATCGGTATCTGCACCAATCGCACGCGGCGGGCTGGGCATTTCCGGTGCGTTGGGGCCAAACCGTGGGGCGCGGCCCGATTGCAGCACGCCATCTACCTTCAGCACATTACCTCGTGCCGCCATCTGCGGATGGTCCGGCGCTTCGGAAAAGCTGAGCACCGGGGCCACGCAGGCATCCGACCCGTCGAAATGCGTGGCCCAGTCGTCACGGCTGCGGGTGGCAAAGATCGTAGAGAATTCGGCGATCCGTGCGGGCCAAGTCGCCGTGTCATTTTGGCTCGCGGCAAGCTCTGCGGGCAGGCCCAACTTTTCCAACAAGATCGCGTAGAATTGCGGCTCTAACGCGCCAGCGGCGATGAATCTGCCATCGGCACAGGTGTAGCAGCGGTAGAATGGCGCGGCCCCATCAAGCCAATTTGTAGCACGCTTTTCCGTCCATGCCCCTTGGGCCAGCATCCCATGGATCAGCCCCATCATCGCAGGCACCCCGTCGACCATCGCCGCGTCGACCACTTGGCCTTTGCCTGTCACACCGCGCTCGATCACCGCTGAGAGGATGCCGAACAGCAGGAACATCGTCCCGCCTCCGTAGTCCGCGACCATATTAAGCGGCGGCACAGGGGGCGCATCCGCGCTGCCCATCGCGTTTAAAGCCCCTGTTAGAGCCAGATAATTGATATCATGCCCCGCCGTCTGCGCCCATGGGCCGGTCTGGCCCCAGCCGGTCATTTGGCCATAGATCAGCTTATCCGGGCACTCCTCGGGCCCGAGGCCCAAACGCTCCATCACGCCGGGGCGGAACCCTTCGATCAGCACATCGGCAGAAGCGATCAGCGCCTGCGCTGCTGCGATGCCTTCGGGGGATTTCAGGTCCAGCACCACCGACCGCTTACCGCGCCGGTTGATGTCAGATGGGTCTGGCGGGGCCGCTTTGCGGTCAACCGTGATGACATCCGCGCCCAGATCGGCCAGCAGTTGCCCAGCCAGCGGTGCGGGGCCAAGCCCCGAAAACTCCACCACCCTTAATGAGGACAGCGGCCCCTTGCGCACCGCGCCGCTCATGCCGCCCCCGGCACCAGCACCTGCCGCGCGCCTTCGGTGAAATCAGACAGTGACAGCGCCCATGTCGTGCCGGGCCAGCGCAACTCCATCTCACGTTTTCGCGGTCGGTAGACAGCGGTATAAAGCGTGCCGAAACCGGCGTTAAAGGCCGTGGAATAAAGCGGCGGCTTCAAAAACGCGCCGATAAACTTCTCCTCCGGGTCACGGTGTAGGCGCAGACGTTGCAGAAGATAGCGTTCCCGCTCAACCGTCGCTGTAAACCGCGCGTGGCTGATCCATTCGACATTCTCTTGATGGTTTGTTGCCACCGCGGCACGGGTGATAACCGCCGGGCGATCTGGGGCCATCATCGCGGTCAGATAGTTGCGCTTACGGTCTAGCACGGTGACATTGTAGCTCATATGCGTCGGCACGCGCGATAGCACCTCGCCCGCCTCCTGCGCGGTTTCGCAGGTTTGCAGCGCATAGCGCAGGATCAGCGGAACGCCGAAGCCTTCGCCCACCACGCGCCGCCCGCCGAAGGTCAGCGAGATCGACAGTCCCGCGTCATTCACCCCGTCAACCAGCCCCCAAAGCCCGTCCGAAGTGCCCATGACCTGTCGCCCCTGCCAACCGGTGCGCAGCACCATCGCGTCAAAGGCATTGGGGTTATAGTCATAGTTGCGCACCATGACCGGCTCTTTTCCCGCCCAGATCGCCTGCGAACAGGCCGAAAGATAGGGCGGCGGACAATAGAAACTGAGGAACCGGGCCGCGTGATCGCCGCCGCCCGCGAGGGTGCAAAGCTCGTCATAGAGCGGCACCATTTCAGGCATGTGTTTGGCCAGCGCGCGGCGGCATTGGGCATAGGTCGGGCGCGCGGCCTCCCCCTCCTTCAGCCACCACGCGTGGTAGTCAGGCCAATAGGCCGCGAAGAGGCCGGCCCACTTGGGGCCGGGCTGGTCTTCGGACAGTGCGCGCCAATACATCGCGGCCCTTCATCTCGTTACAGGATCTTGAACGCCGGGTCAGAAAGCTCCGGACCGGCAGAAGCGGTGGGCAGGGGTTTGCCATCCACCGCACGCTTGATCCCGTGGATCCACTTTTTCGCGCGCTCATTCAACTGGAAAGACTTCGTCATTGAACGACCCCGCGTCACAAGGATGCCAATGTCGGCCCCTTCATAGCGGTAATCGCCCGGCTGAAGGATGCGCAGGAAAAAGGCTTCGTTCTCCGATTCCACCGCGCGGCGGTGATAATCGAAGCGGTCAAAGACCACGCTGCCGTCTTCCTTCATCTTATAGATGCCGGTCTCAGGCGCATCGGTACAGATGTCGACGCTGTCATCGGTGTGCTTGATCACCATCTGGCTCCAACCATCGATCATCTCAGGGTCGGCCCAGCGGGCGTTTAGCTCATCCACATCCAGATCGAATTTCTTCCGGCTGAACTCGAGCAAGTGGAACAAGAACAAAGGCGCGTCGGCATGGGCGAAAGCCGCGTGGTTGGTCATCGAAGACGCCCCGGTGATGCGCGGGTTCAACTCGCCCAGCCAAAGATCGCCGGTTTTTTTGTCGATCAGGAAATCGAGTTCGAAATAGCCGCGATACCCTTCTTTGCGCAGTTGCTCACCAAACTTGAAGGTCAGATCGCGGGCTTTCTCGCGCACCTTAGGCGGGAAGGCGGTTGCAAGAATTTCATTTCCGCACCAGCCGCCGCGATAGGGGGTCAGCTCTTTGAAGCCGACCAGCTCGGTCATCAGCGGACCAACGATCGTGCCTTCCTTTGTGGCGCAGGCCTCAATCGCCGCACCCCGGCAATCGATGCGCTTCATGATCTTGATCTCGCCCTCGCCGATGATCTCGCTCTCATGGCGGCGGAAATCAGCTTCGGATTTGATGAAGAACGTCGTGTGCCCGCTGTCGCCGTAAGCCGACTGCAACACCAAGTCATTGCCGATCCCGGCCTTCTCGCAAGTCTTTTTCAGATCTTCATAAGACTTCACCTCTGCCAATACATTGGGCACCGAGGGCACACCGGCCTTGTTGCCGATGCGGACGGTCTCGATCTTGTTGTCCATCGACTGGCGCAGCTTGGCTTTGGGGAACCAGACGTCGGCGCCCAGCTCTTTCGACAGACGCTCGGTTTCCTCGTCGAACATCAGGAAAACAAACTTAGGCTTGCCACCGCGGCGCTTGATGAAGTCGATGACCTCCTTGTGCTGCAGCAGGTAGTTGTTGATGTCCTCGATGCTCTGGAACTCCGCATGCGGCTGTTCCGAGGGGCAAAAGACGTTGGGATGCTTGCCGCCGTAGCAGTCGATGTAGCAGATATATTTAAAGTTCTTCACCCATTCATCCAAGCCCAACAGGTTAAAGTTGGTGGCCGAAATGAAATAAATCGGGTCTTCGTTTCGGTGAAAGAACCGGCGGATTTCAGAGATATTTTTAAGTACTGTTGCCATGTGGTTGGTCCTTTTGGTCAAACGGGTGAAGAAGAAAGGTCTTTGCTGCGGACACGGTTAAGCGCATCGGTGGTAAAAACGCGCAGGCCCAGATCGGGCCGGTATCCGTGGATCTCGCTCACGTCCAAGGCGCGCATGAAATCGAGAATTTCCTGACTGACGACCTGTCCGGGGACAAGGATCGGGAAGCCGGGCGGATAGGGAATGATAAAACTGGCCGAGACCACGGTCTCGCCCGCGTCCATCGCCTCTTGGAGCGAGCCGTTCAGGTCGAGATAGTCACAGTTTTTCTCATCATAGGCGAGGAAGAAAGGGGTGCGAATGTCCCCCTCGGGCGTATCCGCTGCGCGGAAAGCATCGTGGAATTTGCTGAAATCCGGCAGCGGGGGGTAGTTTTCCATTAAATTGGTCACACGCCGGTCAAACGACAGCCGTTCCATCCGGCTGGCGTCATCCAGAAGATCATCAAGCGATTTGGCGATCTCGACCAGCACTTCGATCAGATAGGCGACCGAAGAGCGCGTGGTGCCGATGTTGGTCATGAACAACACGGTATTGCGCGAGGTCTTGTTGATCTGGATGCCGTATTTATCCATCAGGATCTGCGTCTTGAAGGTATCGCCATCCCAGCCGGTGCCGCCCACGGCAAGGGTCACGCGGGTGGCGTCGAGCACAAACTCATCCTGCTCCCAACAATCCCACATATCAGTCCAGCCCTGCTCTACGTCATAATAGCTGGTGACGCCGCTTTCGCGGTGCTGTTCGGGGATCATGTCGCCGGCGGAAAGCACTTTGAAATACTTCCGTAGCAAGGCGTGTTCGCTGATCGCGCGGCGCATAGACATCGCCGCTTCGACCTGCCGCTGGACAAACTCGAACCCTTCGAGTTCGACTTGACGTCGGCCAACATCCAGTGAGGCGATGATCTGGTAGTTCGGCGAGGTTGAGGTGTGGGTCATGTAAGCTTCGTGGAAGCTCTGCTCGACCTCCCCTTTGAAGTCCTGATCGTTGACGTGGATCATTGAGCCTTGGCGCAGAGATGTTAGCGTCTTGTGGGTTGATTGCGTGGCATAGGCCCGCACCCGCGCGTGGGGCGGCGGGATCAGCCGGGTTTTAAGTAGGGACTCGTCATCCGCGTCTTTCAGCGTTTTCTGCTGTGCCTCATAGGCGTCGGCATGGGCGTCAGACTTGAATTTCTCGCGCAGGGTGTTGGCTGCGTTCATCGCCGTTCGCTGGCGATATGTGGGACTAAACCGGGCGAAAGCAAACCACGCCTCGTCCCAGAGGAAGATAAGGTCGGGCTTAATCGCCAGACATTCCTCCATCACCCGCTCCACGTTGTAGACCAGCCCGTCAAAGGTGCAGTTGGTCAGCAGGAGCATCCGCACCCGGTCGAGCTTGCCCGCGGCCTTCAGCTCAAGCAGACGCTCTTTGATCTCGCGCAACGGCACCGCGCCGTACATTGAGTATTCATTGAGCGGATAGCTGTCGAGGTAGCTGACCTGTGCGCCGGCCAGCACCATTCCGTAATGGTGTGACTTGTGGCAGTCGCGGTCGACCAGCACGATGTCGCCGGGCCGGACCAGCGCCTGCACCACGATCTTGTTGCAGGTCGAGGTGCCGTTGGTGGCGAAAAACGTCTGTTTAGAGCCGAAGGCACGGCTGGCAAGTTCCTGTGCCTCTTTGATCGGGCCGTGCGGTTCCAGCAGACTGTCGAGCCCGCCGGAAGTGGCCGAAGTCTCTGCGAGGAAGATATTGGGCCCGTAAAACGCCCCCATGTCCTGAATCCAGTGGCTGCGGGTGATCGACTTGCCGCGGCTGATGGGCATGGCGTGAAAGACACCGGTTGGCTGTTTGGAGTATTCCACCAACGCCGTGAAGAAGGGCGATTTGTTCCGCGCCTGTACCCCGCGCAGGATGTTAAGGTGCAGCTCCATAAAGTCTTCTTGGTTGTAGAAAACCCGCCGACAGATGCCCAGATCAAGCCCGGCGATGTCCTCAACCGAGCGTTCGGTCACGAGATAGGCGTCCAATTCGGGGCGGACCTTGGCGATCATGCGGCAGAGTTCGGGGCCATAGCTTTCCGGTTCCAGCGCATCAATCTCATCGCGCCCCCCCGCGCGGGCAAGGTAGCGGGTCAGGATCTGCTGATCGACTTTCGACTTCAGCGTCAGCCCCGGACGCACCACAATCGCTTGGATGTTGTGGTTGAACATCACCGCAATCAGCGCGTCCTCAAGGCTGGGCACCACGACCGCCTCATAGATAAACGGGTCTTCGGTGCGGCGCATGCGGGTGACGTTGCTGCGCAGCCAGCGCTCTTGCTGTTCGCTTACATTGTCGACGATCAGCACTTCGAAATAGGGTTTCGCCAACGCCCGTGCCTCGGGCGGGAGCATCGCCTCGTCGTCGTGCTCGTCCTGATCCAGACTGTCGCGTTCCAGTGGGATCGTGCGGCGGCGATAGGCGCCGGTGGTCAACGCGCGGGTCACACGGTTCACTGCAAAGGCCAGATCCTCGAAATTGCCATGCGCGAACTGGCGGCGCATATGGTCAAAGGCGCTCATCCCCGGGAAGGCCCAATAGGGCTCAATCAGGGCCAGCGAGTCGAACAGCGCCTCGATTTCCTTACGCCCTTGTGCCGCGCCCTTGTTCTTGGGGTCACGTGCCATGGCGGTGGTGGCGGCGCGCAGGGCGCTCCACCGATCCGACCGCAGTTGAATGGCCGAGGAATAGTCGTTCATAGAATGCATCAGTCGTCCTCTGCTGGAGGGCCGACCGATGCTTCAGGTCACGCTTTGCGCGAACCTCGCCCCGGCCTAGCCGCTGGTATTTTCGTTCAGCCCGGGTGTGTCGGGCGTTGTCTGTGGATCGGGCATCGCCGCCGCGGGGGCTGCGGGTACCGGTGCTTGGGCCACCTCCGGCGCAGTGCCGGCGGTGGGGCTGGCTAGCGGCTCGGGTGGGAAACCGTTCTTGCCTTTGTAGGTCGGAATATCGGCAGGCACCTGTTGCGCTGGCACATCGACATGCAGACCCGCGCGGCTGCCCTGCTGTGGAATCTCAAGCGGACCGAGGGTGTGCAGGAAGGCATCCGCGCCGCTCTCGCGGTCATAAACAGGGAAGTCTGTCGGGCGGTCCCGGAAGGATTTAAGCAGTTGGCCCAAGCCTTTCATGCCCGTTTCACGCTGGCGGCGCACCATGTTGAGATCGATCTCAATCGGGAACATGTCTTCTTGGCCTGCCGACTGGTGCAAAACCATTGAGGTCGGATCAACCACGCAGGACTTGCCCACACCGCCCGCGCCAAGGCCGTTCACGTCAAAGATATAGCACTGGAACTGCGCCGCCGTGGCCCGCGCGATGGCAAGCTCTGCGTCGCGGTCCGTAGTGCCGGTCAAAACCGGGTGCAACAGCACTTCGACGCCTTGAGAAGTCAACTGCCGCGTCGTTTCGGGGAACCACATGTCATAGCAGATCGATAGGCCAAAGCGGCCCACATCCGGCACGTCGAAGATGCAGAACTCATTGCCCGCCGCGATCCCGGCCTCATAGGGGCGGAATGGGAACATCTTGGCATAGCGGCGCACCACTTCGCCCTCGGGGTTGATGACGACGGAGGTGTTATAGACCCGCCCATCTTCCGGATGCTTGAGGAACATCGAGCCGGGGATCAGCCATACGCGATGCCGCCGGGCAGCCGCCTGGAACTGCTCAATCGTTTCATTCTCGGGTGGCAGGGCAAACCGGTCAAGCGGGCCAAAGGGCGCCAATTCGGAGAACAGGACCATCTGCGTCCAAGGAAAGCGCGCCATCAGGATGTCGAGCCGCTGGATCATGCCCTCAACATTGGGCTGGAGGGCGTTGACGTACATTTGCACGCCGGCAATCGCGAAGGGGGTCATGCGTGAATACTCCGAACAACGCGGCGCAATGGACCATTTCCCTGCTTATCTCCGCGATCCACGTGTCTTACGCCCTCACGACCAGAACGGAAACAGGCGAACGGCGCACAATGCGGTCTGCGTTGGAGCCGACGAGGAATTCGCGCAGGCTGTCAGGGTGCTCAGATCCCATGACCACCAGATCGGCGTTTGATTTCTTTATCGTTTTCAGCGCCTCTCGGTGGATCTTGCCGAATTTTAGGTGCTGCTTCACCTTTACGTCATCAGGCACTTCCTGCTCGACAAGTTTTTCCAGCGCCTTGGCCGCGCGGCCTGTGGCCTGTTTTTCGTAGTCGGCGGGGAAAAACCCTTCGACCAGCGGCGTGCCCATGTCCGGCACGACAGAGAGGATATGCAAGGTGCCTTTGGACAAGCGGATCATATCAATCGCCTGAGGGAGCGCCTTTTCCCAAGATTTAGGGTCGCTCAGGTCAACGGTCAGCAGAATATTGTCAAACATGGTGCGCCCTCCTCAGGCTGTCGCGGGCTTGCGCGTTTCGCGCGCAGCACGGCCCCGTTGCAGGAAGACGACCAGCGCCAGCAGCAAGAGCGCGGGGATGAACATCCAATACTTGCTGGGCTGGGGCACGGGTTTAAGTACGCGCAGCACTTCTTGATCCCAGTCCAGACCGGCCGATTGCGCGGGACTGTCGTAGATCACATCGTCGATGATCATCTTATCGCCTTCCTCGCGGAACATCAGACCCGAAGCCTCCAGCTTCTCGGCCCCCGTCTCTCCCGCGCCAATCGGCAGCAGCGCCACGAACTCCAGCGGATCGCCCAGATCGTTCACGCCCGACACCCGCAGTCGGAGCCGTTCGCCCGCCGGTGTTTCCTCAGCCGCCTGCACGATCTCGGTCGGGGCCTCTTCGCTATAGGGGGGTGAGATCATGTCCATCCAAAAGCCCGGACGGAACAGGGTAAAGGCGATCAGCAGCAGCGCGATGGTCTCATAAAAACGGTTGCGGGCTAGGAACCAGCCTTGAGTAGCCGCCGCGAAAAGCAGCATCGCAATAGTCGCCACGACAAAGATGAACAGCCCCTGCCCCCAGTTGACCCCGATCAGCAGCAGTTCCGTGTTGAAGATAAACAGGAACGGCAGCGCGGCAGTACGCAGGGAGTAGAAGAAGGCGACCAAGCCAGTGCGGATCGGATCACCGCCCGACACGGCGGCGGCGGCGAAACTCGCCAACCCCACTGGCGGGGTCACATCGGCCATGATGCCGAAGTAGAAGACGAACAGGTGCACCGCGATCAGCGGCACGATCAGACCGTTCTGCTGGCCCAGCGTCACGATCACTGGGGCCAGTAGCGCCGACACGACGATGTAGTTGGCTGTGGTTGGCAAGCCCATGCCAAGGATCAGCGACAGCACCGCCGTCAGGAAGAGGATGGCAAGGATATTGCCGCCAGACAGCACCTCGACCACATCCGCCAGCGCCGAACCAACGCCGGTCTGACTGACTGCGCCAACGATGATACCAGCAGTCGCCGTGGCAATACCGATACCGATCATGTTACGGGCACCGGTGACCAGACCGTCGATCAGGTCAAGCACACCCGCTTTCACGTCGTTCACGAACTGGCTTTCGCCACGGAACATCGCCATCAACGGGCGCTGTGTCAGCAGGATAAAAATCATATAAGCCGCAGCCCAGAAGGCCGAGAGGCCGGGCGACAGGCGATCAACCATCAGCGCCCAGACCAGCACGACCACGGGCAGGATGAAATGCAGCCCCGACCGCGCGGTCGGCCCGGGCATCGGCAGCGATGTCACCTCAGCATTGGGATCGTCCAACTTGAGCGGTTCTTCTTTACTCGCCACATAAAGCAAGCCGACATAGACCGCCGTCAGGAAGACAAAGATGATGTAGCCCGCCGTCTCAGGGAAGGCCGGGCGGATCCAGCCCATCAGGTAATAGACGGCAAAGGACAGCGCGCAGATCGCGATGATCGCAAAGGCGATGCCGATCAACTGTTGCACCAGCGGCTTGGGCGTATAGGCGCGGGGCAGACCCTGCATCCCGGCTTTCATCGCCTCAAGATGCACGATGTAGACCAGCGCGATGTAGGAAATCACCGCAGGCAGAAAGGCGTGTTTAACCACGTCGAAATAGGGGATGCCGACATATTCGACCATCAAGAAGGCCGCAGCGCCCATGACGGGTGGCATGATCTGCCCGTTGACCGACGATGCCACCTCGACCGCGCCCGCTTTTTCCGAGCTAAAGCCGACCTTCTTCATCAGCGGAATGGTAAAGGTGCCGGTGGTGACAACGTTGGCGATGGAGGAGCCAGAAATCAGGCCGGTCATCGCCGAGGCGACAACCGCTGCCTTCGCCGGACCGCCACGCATATGGCCCATGAGGCTGAAGGCAACTTGGATAAAATAGTTACCCGCGCCCGCCCGGTCGAGTAGCGAACCGAACAATACGAAAAGGAACACGAAAGAAGTCGAGACGCCAAGCGCGATGCCAAAGACGCCTTCGGTGGTGATCCACTGGTGGTTTACGATCTCGCTCAGGCTGTTGCCTTTATGCGCGATGATGCTGGGCATTTGAGGCCCAAGCACGGTGTAGAACAAAAACAGGCTCGCCACGATCATCAGCGCGGGACCAAGCGCGCGACGGGTGGCTTCAAGCAGAATTAACAGTCCGGTAACCCCGGCGATATAGTCAGGTAGGATCGGCGCGCCGACGCGGTTGGCAATCTCGCGGTAGAAGATAAAAAGATATAGTGCGCAAAAGGTGCCGACGATGGCCAAGGCCCATTCCCAGATCGGAATGCGGTTCTTCGGGGAGCCGAGGAGCACCGTGGCAATGACAAAGGCTGCGGGGATCGGGATCCACCAAACGGCGGTCGAATCCTTGGTGCTGACCATAAAGAGTGCGGCCAGAACGGCAGGAACAATGACGCCAAGCGCCACCTGAAAGCTGGTGCGCGTGGCCGGGAACACCATGATGCCAAGGAATACGGCAAAGCCAAGGTGGATCGACCGGGCCAGCGTATCGTTGAAAAGGCCGACGGGCGAGGCGATATAAAGCTGGAACAGAGACCAAGCCAGCGCTACCAACAGCAGCAAGGTGCCCATCAACCCGCTGACCGACCGTCCGCCGGTGTCAGAAGAAGCGACAAGTTCGTCCAGTTCCGCTTGGCTCAATCCGCCCCGGTCACCGGTTGCGGCGGTTTCGACTGCCGCCGCTTGTTGCTGGTCCTTCTCAGACATATCGTCCCCCTGTCGGCTCCACCTTGGGATGGATGCGCATATTGTTTTTCTGGGTCTCTGACGGCAGCGTACTGCCGCCAGAGCTATCATGTCACGTGAAGATTACTCGATCCAACCTTGCTCTTTGTAATACTTCTCTGCACCGGGGTGCAGCGGAGCAGACAGACCGCCCGAGATCATCTCTTCTTGGGTCAGGTTCTCAAACGCCGGGTGCAGGCGCTTGAAACGGTCGAAGTTATCGAAGACGGCTTTGACGACCTGATAGACCACATCGTCATCCACATCGGCGGAAGTGACGAATGTCGCTTTCACGCCGAAAGTTTTGATGTCGCTGTCAGTGCCCTTGTACATGCCGCCCGGCACGGTGGCCTCGGCGTAATAGGGATTGTCGTCGATCAGACTTTGGATCGCGTCACCTTCAACAGGGATCAGCTTGGCGTCGATGGTCGACACGGCTTCTTGGATCGAACCGTTCGGGTGGCCCACAGTGTAGATGATCGCATCCACTTTGTTGTCGCCCAGTGCAGCGGCCTGCTCGGCAGGTTTCAGCTCGGAGGCCAGTGCAAAATCGTCCAGCGTCCAACCCTTGGCGTCCATCACGACTTCCATGGTGGCGCGCTGACCGGAACCGGGGTTGCCGATGTTGACACGCTTGCCTTTGAGGTCGTCAAAGGACTCGATACCGCTGTCGGCACGGGCGATGACGTTGAACGGCTCACCATGCACGGAGAAGACCGCGCGCAGGTTGTCGAACTTGTCGCCTTCGAACTGCGACGAGCCATTGTAGGCGTGGAACTGCCAGTCAGATTGGGCAACGCCCATGTCCATATCGCCCGCTTTAATCGCGTTGATGTTGGCGATGGACCCGCCAGTCGAGGGCGCGGTGCACTTGAGGTTATGATCCGCGGTACCGCGGTTCACCAGACGGCAGATCGACTGACCGACGACGAAGTAAACGCCTGTCTGGCCGCCGGTGCCGATGGTGATGAACTTTTCCTGAGCCATGGCCGCAGAGCCGGCCACCATGGCGCCGGTCATCGCGAGCATTTTGAACATTTTCATAAGATGTCTCCCATTGTTATATTGGCGGACCACCCTTTAGGCGGACACCATTGCATGCACAAGTAGAGCGCCGCAGCCTTCAGGCAACTGACCGGGCTTGGAAATTTCGCTTTACAATCAAGGCCTGACCTCCGTCACGCCCTTATCACGAGAATCCCCCGGTCAGGTTAGGTCGGATTGCAATTTTGATCAATCCGGACGCCCAGAGGGCACAGCAGACTGGGTAAAGTAAATCAGCCGGCCTGCGGACGCAGAACCGGCAAAACCGGCGCGGCTGCGATGAGCGATTGGGTGTAGGGGTGCTGCGGCGCGTCAAAGACCTGCGTCGTCTCTCCGGCCTCAACAATCTTGCCGGACTGCATCACCAGCACTCGATCCGTGACCGTGCGCACCACCGAGAGGTCATGCGAGATGAAAAGATAGGTCAGGTCATAATGGCTGCAAAGATCGGCCAGCAGATCAAGGATCTGCGCCCGGACCGAGACATCCAGCGCGCTGACCGCCTCGTCAAAGAGGATCAGCTCAGGCCGGATGATCAGCGCACGGGCAATGGCGATGCGCTGGCGCTGACCGCCGGAGAATTCGTGAATGTATTTTCGCGCATCTGCCGGGCGCAGCCCCACAGCAGTCAGCGCTTCGTCAATCGCCCGGGTCCGCTCCGTCCCCTGTGGCGGGTTATCGAGAAGGTGAAAAGGCTCTGTCACCAGACGATCCACCCGGTGGCGCGGATTGAAGCTGCCGAAGGGGTCTTGGAACACTACCTGCATCTTGCGCCGCACGGCGAGGTTCGGCTTCGTACCGGTAAAGACGGGCTGGCCATCAACGGTAATGCTGCCCTTCTGCACCGGCTCCAGCCCCAAAATCGCCCGCGTCAGGGTCGATTTCCCGCAACCGGATTCGCCCACCAGCCCCAGACGCTCGCCCTGGTTCAGGGTAAAGCTGAGGTCGTCCACCGCGCGGAACGTGCCCGGCGCACCAAACAGCGTTTTGCGCGGCAGATGGTAATCGCGGCAGACGCCTTTGACCTCCAACAGCGGCACGGGCGCGGGTGGCGTGGGCAGGTTGACCTCATGGCGGGAAGCCTCAAAGAGCATCTTGGTATAGGGGTGGCGCATGTCGCGCAGCAGGCTCTGAGTCTCTCCCTGCTCGACAATCTGGCCCTTGCGCATGACGATGATGCGGTCGGCCATATCGGCCACGACGGCAAGGTCATGGGTGATCATCAACAGCCCCATGCCGTCTTCGCGCGCCAGACGGGTCAGCAGGGTAAGGATTTGCGCCTGCGTGGTCACATCCAACGCTGTGGTCGGCTCATCCGCGATCAGCAGACGGGGACGCAGGGCGATGGCGATGGCGATCACAACGCGCTGGCGCTGCCCACCGCTCAGCTCATGCGGGTAGCGCGACAGGGGGAAGCGGTCTTGCGGCAGGCCCACGCGGGTCAAGGTATCGGCGGCGCGGGCCTCGGCCTCGGCGCGCGACACGCTCGGCTCATGCACGCGGATGGTTTCGGCCACTTGGCGGCCAATGGTCTGCACCGGGTTCAGCGCGGTCATCGGCTCCTGAAACACCATGCCGATGTCATTGCCGCGCACCCCGCACAGCGCCGCTTCGCTCATCTGGGTCAGATCATCATCGCCCAGCATCAGATGGCCCGTGGTCTTCGCGCCCTTGGGCAACAGCTGCATCGCCGCCAACGCGGTCATCGACTTGCCCGAGCCGCTTTCCCCCGTCACGGCCACGATTTCACCCGGCGCGACCGAGAAGGTCACCCCGTCGAGGATGCGCAGCCCGTGAATCGACAGCGAAAGATTAGAGACATTCAAAAGCGTCATGTACGTGCCACCCTCAGACGCGGATCCAGCATGTCCCGCAGCCCGTCGCCCATCAGGTTCAGCCCCAACACCGTTAGAATAATCGCAAAGCCGGGCATCAGTGCCATATGCGGCGCGATACTGACCATGGTTTGGGCGTCGGCCAACATTCGACCCCAGGATGGCACTGGTGGCTGTGCGCCAAGACCGACGTAGGAAAGACCCGCTTCGGCGAGGATGCCGAGGGAGAACTGGATGGTCCCCTGCACGATCAGCAGATTGGCAACGTTGGGCAAGATATGCTCGAACGAGATCCGCGCGGCGGATTTGCCCGCCACGCGGGCCGCCATGATGAACTCGCGCTGCCACAGCGACAGCGCCGCCCCGCGTGTGATCCGGGCGAAGACCGGGATGTTGAAGATGCCGATGGCGATGATCGCGTTGATCGCCCCGGCGCCAAAGACCGCCGTGATCAGAATGGCGATAACGATGGCCGGAAATGCAAAGACCAGATCATTGCCGCGCATGATGACCTCATCCACAAGGCTCCCGCGCCGCGCTGCGGCCCAAAGCCCCAGCGGCACGCCCGCGCCCATGCCGATCCCCACCGCCACCAACGCCACGGCGATAGATGTCCGCGCGCCGACCATGATCATGCTGAGGATGTCGCGGCCAAAGTGATCTGTGCCCATGGGATGGGCCAGCGAAGGGCTGTGCAGTTTATTGGCGATGTCGAGCCCGGCATAGTCATAGGGCGTCCAGACAAAGGAGATCAGCGCGGCCAGCAGAAAGACCGAGGTGAGCGCAGCGCCAAGGATCAAGTTGCGGTTCATGTGCGGGCCCTCAGCCGGGGATCAACGGCGGCATAGGCCAGATCGACAAGGAAATTCACCAAGATCACCGAAAAGACCAAGAGCATCACCACCGACTCGACCACGATCAGATCCCGCGCCGAAATCGACTGAAACACCAGCCGCCCAAGGCCGGGGAGGTAGAAAACCTGCTCAATAATGATCGACCCGGCCAACAGGAAAGAGAACTGCAGGCCGATGATCGTGAGTACCGGGATCAGTGCATTGCGCAGCCCGTGCCGCCAAAGCGCCTGTCGCGCGGTCAGCCCCTTGGCCCGCGCGGTGCGCATGAAATCTTCGCCCAAGACATCCAGCAGGGCCGAGCGCATGACCCGCGCGAGGATCGCCGCCTGCGGCAAGGCCAGCGCGATGGCAGGCAGGGTCAGGGCATGCAGCCCGGCGAAAAGCCCCTTGTCCCAGCCGACGAAACCGCCTGCCGAAAACCAGCGCAGGTTGATCGAAAAGATCAGCACGAGGATCATGGCAAACCAAAAGTTCGGCACCGCCACGCCCAACTGCGTCGCGCCCATTACACCGATGTCACCCGCCCGGCCCCGGCGAGATGCGGCATAGATGCCCGCCGGAAAGGCCACGATGACAGAGAGGAAAAGCGCATAGAGCGCCAAGGGTACAGAAACCCAGAGCCGGTCGCCGATCATCTCGGTCACCGGGGTGCGGTAGGTGTAGGACGTGCCGAAATTCCCCTGCAACATCCCGCCGACCCATTCTAGGTATCGCTCGGGTCGGGATTGATCGAGACCCAGCTCACTGCGCAGAGCGGCCAGCGTTTCGGGCTGGGCATTGAGGCCTAGCATAAAGGAAGCCGGATCGCCGGGGGCGACCTCAATAACCACAAAGATCACCAGCGACGCGACGGCGAGGCTGATGAGCAGGGAGAGAAATCTTTTCAACGCATAGCGTAACATAGCGCGGAGGTTAGGCGGCGCACTCGGGAGGGTCCAGAGCCCGCGCGCAGTTTCCACCCTGCAAAAGTGAAAAGCGCTGAAGTTTTTCGAATGGGAAGGATCGAGCCGGTCCCTATCAACGAAAAATATACGAGGCGCTGTGTCCTAGCGAGAAGCGGCGACGGTTTATCGCCGATTGCCGCTATGCGCTGGAACCATATCCGTTATGCGGGGTTGTCTTTGGGAGAACAGAGAAAAACTGGAGATTAAAATGAAAACGACTTTGAAAACACTTGCGATCGCTGGCCTTCTGGGCACCGTTTCCGCACCCGCTTTCGCCGCTGCTCACATGGACATGGCCACCATGACCTGCGCGCAGTATCAAGAACTCAGCGATGAAGACAAGATGGAAGTGGCTTCCATGGCAATTGCCGAGCTTGAAGATGGCGGCCACGGTGGCTCGATGATCACCGAAACCAAGAACGACGGAACTGAGCCGAGCGACACCTCTGCCGCTGAAGCGACAGACGCTGAAGAGACTGAAGACTCGCTGATCGACGACACAAAAGCTGTCGAAGATTCTGAGTCGGCAGACGAAATGGCTGACACTGAGATGCAGCAGGCTATGGAAGACTTCGTTGTGGTCTGTAACCAGAACCCCGATGCACTGGTCAGCGAAGCCGCAGCAAACATGCGTGGCAAAGACTAATAGGTCTTCGCTTTTAATAGAGAGGGCGCGCTTCACAGCGCGCCCTCTTTCGTTGTGCTTTAGATATTTATCTAATCACTCGGCCCAACTTACACCGCTCAGATCGGTGGCTTGGGTAGGTGCGTTCACCCAAAGCCCCTGCACACCGGCCTTAGCGATAGTCGGGAAAGCGAGTTGGAACAGGTATCCGTTCACGTAGTCTTCGGCGATGGTCTGCTGTGCCTTGGCCAGCATTTCACTCCGCGCGGCGGGGTCGGCGGTTTTGTTGAACTCCGCGATCAGAGACTGGAATTCCGCATTGTCATACTGGAAGTAATAGTCCGGATTGGCGTAGATGTTAATGTCCATCGGCTCTGTATGGCTGACGATCGACAGGCCGAAATCCTTGCCTTTGAACACGGTTTCCAACCACTGCGCCCATTCGACATTGGTGATCTGCGCCTTGATGCCAACTTCGGCCAGTTGCGCCGCGATGATCTCTCCGCCGCGACGGGCGTAGGATGGGGGCGGCAAATGCAATGTTGTCTCGAACCCGTTGGGGAAACCTGCCTCGGCCAGCAGCGCTTTAGACTTTTCGGGGTCGTAAGCGCTCATCTCCGTCAGATCGACATAGTCGGGATTATGCGGCGCAAAGTGGGTGCCAATGGGCGTGCCATAGCCAAACATGGCCCCGTCGATGATCGCCTGACGGTCAATCGCATGGGCCACGGCCTCACGGACCTTAACATTATCGAAAGGTTCACGCTTGTTGTTGATCGACAGGATCGTCTCCCCTTCTGTGGAGCCGATCAGCACCTGAAAGCGCGGGTCGGCCTCAAACTGGGGGATATTCTCTGGTGCGGGGAAGCCAGCGAAGACGTCAACATCCTCGGCCATGACCGAGGCGAAGGCCGCTGTCGGGTCAGAGATGAATTTGAAAGTCGCGCTGGCAAGGGCCGGCGCCTCGCCCCAATAGTCGTCATTCCGGGTCAGAGTGATCTTGTCGCCTTGGTTCCAGTTTTCAAACTTGAAAGCGCCGGTGCCGATTGGGGTCTGTTTGATCGTCTCGATGGATTCGGGTGCAACAATCACTGCATCGCCCCAAGCGAGGTTGAACAGCATGTTGCCATTCGGTCCGCTCAGTTTGACCTCAACGGTCTGCGGGTCAATGACGTTCACCTCGGAAATCGCGGCATAGAGGGCCTTTTGCGCGTTGGCGCTGTCTTCGGCGTTGATCCGGTCGAGGGTGAATTTCACGTCCTCGGCATCCATCGCGCTGCCGTCGTGGAAGGTGACCCCCTCCCGCAGTTTGAAGGTGTAGGTCAGACCGTCCTCGGAAATCTCCCAAGATTCAGCCAAGCCCGGCACGACTGAACCGTCGCCCATAAAGCGGGTCAGCCCTTCGAAGACGTTGGTGTAAAGCACCGAGTCGATCGCCCCGGCGGCGGCAGAGGTCGGATCGAGGTGCGGCGGCTCCAACTGCAGGGCGACGGTGATGTCATCTTTGGCAAGCGCTGTCGTGGCGGCAACGGCCAATGCTGCACTCGCCACCCCTGTCATCAGGCGGTTCAAACGGTTCATGATGTTCTCCCATATTGGCGTATTTTTCCGGAGGCTAGCTAAAAGCTGCGCGGCACACCAGCATTCGTTGCCAAGCGCGCGCGGGAAGGGTATCGCGGGTCCTTTGCACGGGCAGCGCGCATCGCGCCGGCTGTGAAATGGCAACAGGAGAACGCCATGGCGACGCTGGGGATTGATTTCGGAACGTCCAACACCGCTGCTGGCATTGCAGTCAACGGCACCCCACAGCTGATCGCGTTGGAAGCCGATGCCCAGACCCTGCCGACGGCAGTGTTTTTCGACTTTGAGGCGCAGGAAATGCGGATCGGTGCTGCGGCTTCTGATGCGCTGCTGACCGGGGTTGAGGGGCGCTATATGCGCGGGCTGAAAAGCCTGCTTGGCACCCGGCTGATGCGCGAACGGCGGGTGCTTTTGGGCGAAAGGCTGGATTTTATCGATATCGTCGCGCGTTTTCTGTCCACAGTAAAGTCACGGGCAGAGGCGGCAACGGGTACGACATTTGACGCGGCGCTCTCGGGCCGCCCGGTGCGCTTTCACTCGGCTGACGCGGCACGCGATGCGCAAGCGTTGGAAGACCTCCGCGAAGCCTATGACCGGGCCGGATTTGACCGCGTAGATTTCATGAACGAGCCCGAAGCCGCCGCGCTTGCCAACCGCGATGCGTTGCAGCCGGGCGATCTGGGTCTGGTCGTCGATATCGGCGGCGGCACTTCGGACTTCACGCTGTTCCGCCAGCGCGGCAATGATGAGATCGACATTTTAGGAAGCCACGGCATCCGGCTTGGCGGGACAGATTTTGACCGCTGGCTGTCCATCGGACGGGTGATGCCGCAACTCGGTATGGGCAGCGAAATTCGCCATGCTTTCGGGGGTGACACCCACCTCGCGCCCAATGCGATCTTCAACGATCTCGCCACATGGGCGAAAATTCCGTTTCTCTATGGCCCTGACACCCGCAAGGCGGCTGCGGAACTGCATAAGTTCGCCGAACATCCCAAGCGTTTGGCCCGATTGGTAAAAGTGCTTGATGAAGAACTTGGCCATGACCTCGCTTTTGCCGTTGAAGCAGGGAAAATCCGCGCCAACGGCGCAGGTGTCGATGGGGATGCGGAGCCGGTGATCGACGTGTCGATGCTGAAACCCCGCGCCGCCCTGCCCCTGCCCCGCGACTGGATGCGCAAGCGGCTGTCAAAGCTGGCCGCGCAGATGGGGGATGCGGCAGAGACGACCCTGCAAAACGCGGGCATCGCGCCCGAAGCAGTGGACCGCCTGATATTTGTCGGCGGGTCGAGCCTGATGGAGGTGGTCGAAGCCGCTTTGCGGGCGCGTTTCCCTCGGGCGGAAGTGCATCGTGGGGCGGCACTGACGGCGATTGTTGAAGGGCTGGCGCTGAGCAGTGGTGGGGTTGAACGCGGGTGATCCCTCCGGGTGAGAGGGTGGGATCGGTATTTAAGAAAGGATGAAGATAAAGGGGGTTGTCCTTTAGTTGGTGAGGGGGTGGCTCTCGGGATGGACTGGTTTGGAGGGCAATGGTGACGTTGGGGCGTCGGCCATCGCAGCCTAGATTGCGCGGGGTATCGTTTGCGCCACTGTCGCGTCGCGGCAAGACTGAGTTCGTTCAGTTCATAATCGGACGTTAGTTGGCCGGTGCGCAGAACGTCTAAGAGATCTGGGAGCATGCTGCGCGACTGATCCGCGGGCGCTTATAAGGCAGTCTATTGCAATGCGCTTTTTATTCGGCAGGCATCAAGTGACGCTTCGTCATGGAGGCCGTAAATTGTTTGCTTGAGCCGTGAAATCAGTGCGCAGAACAGGCGAAGCGGGCTTTTTACTGTGCGCGGGGCCGCGGTGGGCTATGTTCATGATGTCCATGATTTTCAGGAAAACGCTGATGGCCCCATTGATCCAGAAAAAGCCCACCACTTCCGCCGTGCAGGAAGAGGCAGAAGAACGCTCTGTCAGTGAGGCAGCGGCGCTTTCGCCAAAGCTGATCTATGAGGTGATCCGGCGTGAGGGCCGCGATGAGTTGAACCGCACCAACCGGTCGCTGATCTGGTCGGGGATCTCTGCGGGGATGCTGATCAGCCTGTCGGTCTTGGGCGAAGCGATTTTTCGGACCTATTTGCCGGATGCTGAGTGGCGGTTCCTTCTTGAGAACCTCGGCTATTCCTTAGGCTTCATCGCGGTCATCATGGGCCGGATGCAGTTGTTTACCGAAAATACCATCACCACCGTTCTGCCACTGATGCAAGAGCGTAGCTGGTATGTCTTTGGCAGCCTCTTGCGGCTTTGGGGAGTGGTGCTGGGGGCGAATGTCATCGGTGCCTTCGCCGCAGCGGCGCTGTTTATTCATACGCCTGCAATTCCTGGGGAAATTCTGCCTGCCATCATTAGCTTGTCGGAACATGCCACCGGAATGCCTCCGTCTGAGGGGTTCTGGCGCGCTATTCCTGCGGGGGTGATCGTGGCGCTGATTGTCTGGATGCTGCCTGAGGCGGATGAGGCAGCGTTCTTCCTGATCCTGACCTTTACATGGCTCATTGCAGCGGGTGATTTTACACATATCGTTGCAGGCTCGGTCGAGATGGCCGCACTTATCCTGCATGGCGGCCTGGGGTTCCGTCAGGCGATCTTTGGCTTCTTCCTGCCGGTGCTTGTGGGCAACATCATCGGGGGCACCTTGGTCTTTACCCTTGTCGCTTGGGGACAGGTCCGCGACGATGTGGAGGATATATGACGCAAGGCGGTCCCGATTAAAGCCGGGTCCGGAGTGAAAGGATAGGCTTTGGTGCTGCGCAGACCTCCGACCCGACCGGCGATCTATTGGGATGCCTTCAAGGCGAGCTTGAAACAGGCGGCGGATGACAATCTTGCGCTGATCTCGGCTGGGGTGGCATTTTTCGCCATGCTGTCCCTGTTCCCGGCGCTGGCCGCGCTGATCGCGCTTTTGGGACTGATCTCAGACCCGGTGGTGGTGATTGCCCAGCTGGAGGATGTCCGCGGGCTGCTGCCGGCTGATGTCTATGACATAATCAATACACAGGTGACCGGTCTGGTCACTGCACGGGCTGATACGCTGGGCTGGGCTGGTATCTTGTCTTTGCTGGTGGCGCTTTGGTCGGCGCGGGCTGGTGTGGGCGCGATGGTGATCGGGCTGAATGCCGTTTATAACGAACGCAACCGCAACACGGCGAAGCACTACCTCCATGCGCTGCTGCTGACGGTCAGCCTTGTGGCTGTCGGGATCGTGGCGCTGTTGGCCGTGGTGGTCGCACCCATCATCCTAGCCTTTATCCCTCTGGGCCCTTTTGGCAACGCCGTGGCCGATCTGCTGCGCTGGACCGTGGCCACGGTGGTGCTGTTTGCCGGGGTTGGGGTGCTCTACCGCTTTGGTCCAAACCGACGTGCAGCGCGACTGCCCTGGCTGAGCAGCGGGGCGGTCTTGGCTGTTTTGTCTTGGGCGGTTCTGTCGATCGGGTTTTCCTATTACGTGGCCAACTTTGGGAATTATAATCAGGTCTATGGCTCTATCGGGGCCGTAATTGCGATGCTGGTATGGCTTTGGATCAGCAGCTTTTTGATCCTGTTTGGTGCAGCGCTGAACGCTCAGGTCGAACGGCGCACGCGGTCAGACAGCACAGTCGGCCCGGCCAAACCGCGCGGGCGTCGTGGGGCCGAGGCGGCGGATACCTATATCGACATTGCGGAGGAGTGACCGCTACAGCAGGGGGCGCTTTTGGCGGCCCTCGAGTGTGGTCATGCCCACTTTTGCTAAGGCGGCGAGGTTGTTGATCTGAAGCACCCTGTCGGACCATGAAAGCAACTGCCGCTCCTTCAAAGCGCTGAGCGTTTTATTCGTATGGACCACTGACAGGCCAAGAGCGTCGGCAAGATCCCGTTGCGAGTAGGGCAACGGCATCTGGTTGTGGGTGACCATGCCCAGCGATTGGCCCCGTTCGAATATCTTGACCATCGCCCAAGCGATGGCCTGTATCGCAGTGCGCTGGCCGATCGTGGCGAGGACTTCGCCCATGAAATGCTCTTCGATGGCGGCAAGCCACGTGATGTCGAAGGCGCGTTCGGGGTGGGACTTAAAGAAATTCCAAAACTCACTGCGGTTGAACACACAAAGGCGCATGTGAGTCCGGGCCTCGACCGAATGGCCCATCTCGCCCATGATGCCTGCCTGCAAGCCGATAAAATCACCGGGGAAGACAAAGCTGATGACCTGCCGATTGCCGTTCTCCAGCGTTTTGTCGCGGATGCCCATCCCGGTCAGCGCCGTGTAAAGCTGCGGCGAATTTGAGCCCTCAAGCAGGATCGGTGTGCCCGGCTCAACCGTCAATTCGCCAGACTTGAACTTCTCCATAAAGCTCAACTCTTCTTTCGACATCGGCAGGAAGGCATCTTTGCGTTGAAGGGGGCAATAGCGGCATTGTGTCGTCATCAGGAAAAGTTGCCCTCTTATGTCTTAGTTTAATGCACCCCTATGATACCGCCCGTAAAAACAGGCTTTTGCTCACCGGGGGAAGACCATGTCGATCTTGATCTACGAACCGGACCCGTTGGTCTGTTCAGACATAAATGAAACGCTTTCTAACGCCTTTCCGCAATCGCAAATTGACGTTTTGGAGGCATTCGACGTCAGCAAACTGGTAGAGAACATCAGCGATACTCGGCTCGCGGTCCTGTCGCTAAGGCAGGAACAGTTTCATCAGTATTTGCCAGAGTTGCGCAATTTACAGGTGTGGTTTCCGGTGATCTGTATCATGAGCGATAAGCCCCGTTTGACCGATACAGAGAAAGGGCTGAGGTTCATTACCCGCCCTTTTTCCAGCAGCACCTTGTTGAACGCTGTTAACGCCGCGCTTTCTGACCGGCAGTTATGCCAGCCAGAAATGCCATAACCAAATTTTTGAGCCCGTCATGTTCGGCTGAGGTTGGCTGTTCTTGCTGGGGCGCCTGACGCGCGGTGCTGCCGTCAGAGCCGGCCAGAGCGAGCATGAGAAACCCACCGCCAAAGTAAGCCGCGCCGAGGATCAGCGCGGCAGTAAGTGTTGTGGTCACGGTGATGAGGTAAAGCCAAGCTGCGAGGGTCAGGAACAGCAGACCTATTAGCAAAAAGATCGCAGCGCCGGCACTCAGCATAGCGGTGCGGACCGCGCGCCGCACGGACCCGCGCAGATGTTGCATCACCGATGTAAGCATCTTAGCGGCGTGCCGTCACGATACCGACAAGGAAGCCAAGTCCCGCTGCAATGCCAAGTGCAGTGCCGGGCTGGGCGTGCAGAAACTCTTCGGCCTGTTTTTGCGCTTCCATCGCTTTGGCACGTCCGGTTTCGGCAAAGTCGTTGGCCGCCGAGCGGGCGTTGTCGCGCATCTCTTCTGACTTGGCTTTGCCATATTCGCCCAAAGTTTCAGTCAGCGATGCGATGTCATTTTTGAGGAGCGCGATCTGGTTGGACAGATCGTCGATGGTCACCTCTTTTGCGGCAGCTGTCGTAGTCTTGGCCATGAGGGCCTCCTGAATGTTTGTGTGATGTTAGGCAGCGCGGGTGTCTGATGCAAAACATTCCCTGCGCGTAAATACTGCGCAGGGAGCTCTGTCATTCAAACCCGGTTCAGGCGTTGAGCGTTTCCGTCGAGGAAAAGAACATCGCTTGCGAAACTGCCGATACGACCTGGTCCACCGAATAGGGCTTGGAAATCAGGAAGGCGGGTTCGGGTTTGTCGCCGGTCAACAGGCGCTCAGGGAAGGCCGTGATAAAGATCACAGGACGCATGCCAAGCTCGTTCAGCAGGTCGTTCACCGCGTCGATACCCGATGAGTTGTCGGCCAACTGAATATCGGCGAGGATAAGGTCCGGCACATCGGCCTTGCCGAGTTTCACAGCCTCTTCGCGGGTGCGGGCGATGCCGGTAACGCGGTGGCCCATCTCTGCCACGATGGATTCAATGTCCATTGCGATGATGGCTTCGTCTTCGATAATCATCACCGAACCCGACGTGCTGTCGGCCATCTCGCGGTGGGCGATCTGGATCAACTCGTCTGCTTCAGCCTCATCAACACCGATGATCTTGGCGATTTCACCGTGGGAAAACCCTTCGATCGTGTGCAGCAAGAGCGCTTCGCGGCTGTTGTTGGTCAGGCTGGCAAGATGGCGCTGCGCCTTGGCCCGGGGACCGCTTTCACCTTCTTCCACAGGGGCGCCTGCGCTGGCCCAAATTCCATATAGAACTCTGAAAAGACCCGTCTTTGTGTCTACTCCGTCGAGCACCGAGCGATCAACCAAGATGGCTTCGAGGGCCGCCGCGGCGAATGTGTCACCACTAGTTTGGCTGCCTGTCATCGCCCGCGCGAACCGGCGAAGGTAGGGGATGTTGGCTCCCAGTTCATCGCTGATGCTGGTCTTTTGTGTCGCATCGTTCATCTAGTCGAATCCTTTTTTACTTTTCTTGGAACCAAACACGCTGACATTGTGTTTGGTTCCAGTATGCGTACATAATTATTTAAACGAGACGACGATGCCAGAGGTGATGTTAGTGAATTCAGGAAACAAGGACGAGCGCGAGCGCGTCATCGACGACAACCTTAAGCGTGTCTTCGATGAGACGCTCGACGAAGGCATCCCTGACCGTTTCAAGGATCTGCTTCAAAAGTTGAAGGAACAGGATTCAGAAAAAGGAACGTCATAATGACCCGTCCCGATCCGCGAGACGAGCTGGTAGAACATCTGCCGGCCATGCGGGCCTTTGCCATCAGCCTGACCCGCAATGGTGCAACGGCAGACGACATGGTGCAGGACACGTTGGTCAAGGCATGGACCAATATCGACAAGTTTCAGGTTGGCACCAATATGCGTGCGTGGCTCTTCACGATCCTGCGTAACACTTATTATTCCTCGCGCCGCAAAGCCAAACGCGAAGTGTCGGATGTCGATGGCGTTCTGACGGACGGTTTGGCCGAAAAGCCCGCGCACGATGGCCACATGCAGATGACCGATTTCCGCAAAGCGCTTGCTCTGTTGAAGGATGAGCAACGCGAAGCGCTGCTTCTTGTGGGGGCCTCTGGTTTCTCCTACGAAGAGGCTGCTGAAATGTGTGGCGTTGCCGTTGGCACCATCAAAAGCCGCACCAATCGGGCTCGCGCGCGCCTTGCCGAACTGCTTGGCCACCATGAAAATGAATCGCTTGAGATGACTGACGACGCAACTATGTCTGTCCTATCCGCCTCAAAAGTTTCTTCTTTCTAAATATGACATCTGGCTTCTTCAGCGGTGATCTGATGCGTGGGCTGACGATCCGTATTCTGCTGTTTCTGTCACTCGCGCTTTTGCCCATCGGGCTGATCGCGGTGGTACAGACACGGCAGATTGCGGATCAAAGTCGGCAAAGCGCGGAGCTATCGCTGATCGCCGTCACGGAACAAGCATCCGCGGCGGAACGCCGGGTGATCCAAGAGGCCTTTGGTGCCGCCGAAGCCTTGACCTCCATCGTGCGCCTGCGGCGGGATAACCCAGAGGAATGCACGGCGTTTCTGAAGGAGTACAAACAGGCCTCGGATATCTATTCACTCGTGGGATTTATCGGCCTTGATGGGCGGATGACTTGCTCTTCCACAGGGCAGAACCATGATTTTTCCGATGACAAAAACTTCCAATCATTGCTGAAAGCGCCGGTGCGCCGGGCGATGCCGGTTTTGCAGGGGGCCGTTAGCAATCAAGTAGTCACCTTGATCAACGCGCCGGTCTATGAAGAGCGCGAGCTAATTGGATTCATGGCCCTCAGCATCCCCGAAGATGCGATCAATGCGATCCGCGAGCCGAAGGGAAAGCACAGCAGCGTCGCGATGATGACCCTCAACAAAAAGGGTCATATCCTTACTACGGAAAATGGACTGGAAGTCGCAAAGAAGGAATATCCCAGCGATGTCGCCCTGTCGCTGCTGACCACCGCAGAGCCGAACGTATTCTTTTCGCACAACTCCGAAGGCCAAGAACGCGCCTATGCGATCGTGCCGATTGTGCCCGACACTGTTTTTGCGCTGAGCGCTTGGCCGAGCAACACCCCCTTTCTCGATACCGGCGTTTCCACACGGCTAAGTGCGCTTTTGCCCATCGTTATGTGGCTGGCGAGCCTTATCGTGGCCTTTTGGGCGTTGAACAGGTTGGCGATTAACCACATTCGCAAGCTTGGGCGGCAGATGCGCCGCTTCGCGCTGAACCGCACCTTGCCCCGTGGCACGCTCGGCCCCTCGGTGCCGACTGAATTGGTGGAGATGGAATCTGCCTTTGTCGGTATGGCGGAATCGATTTTGAGAGATGAGGCAACGCTGGAAGACAGCCTCCGCCAAAAGAACATCCTGCTAAAAGAGGTTCATCACCGGGTTAAAAATAACCTGCAGCTTATCTCTTCGATCATGAACATGCAGATCCGTCAGGCCAAGAGCGAGGACGCCCGCTTTGTCCTGCGGCGGCTGCAAGATCGGATCCTTAGCCTCGCCACTGTTCATAAAAACCTCTACCAAAACGACGATCTTGTACGGGTCAACGCGAGCGAGTTGCTGCGCGAGATCGTGGGTCAACTGCTGTCCGTGGGGCTTGCCTCAGGCTCTGGCGTGAAGGTTGAGCAGTCTTTTGAGGCGATCGACATTGACGCCGACGATGCCGCTCCATTGACCCTGCTGGTGTCCGAAGCGCTGACCAATGCGCTGAAATATGTCTCTACGGTCGAGCATGGCAAAGGGTTTATCTCGCTCAAGCTGATCTACACTGGCCCGGAACAGGCGATGCTTGAAGTGCGCAACACCATCGGCAACCCCGAAGAAGTGAAATCAGGCACCGGTCTGGGCTCGCGGCTGATCCTTGCCTTTACCCGGCAACTCAATGGCCAAGTGGAGGTAGAGACGACCGATGACGTATACCAAATACGGGTAAATTTCCCTGTCCCGAAGGACAGCAAGATCGTCTACGACTACTGACCCGGGAAACGGTCTGCGGAATCTTGCCGGAATCGTGGCCTGCGTGTCACAGACTCGTCATGAGCGAAAAATTAGTCGGAACCCTTTGCTCCGCGCGCGGTTGAGCACCTGAAACGCAGTGCAAAAAGGAATACGGAGATGCCCACTGAGCTATTTCTCGGCGGTCTGACCATCCTGACCTTAGCAGCGGTCATCATCCTTGCCCTTACGACGGGCAGAAGGGAACTTCACCCGGATGAGGACCGTACCGGGCGCGACGAGCAGCAACCGGAGACCCAGAGGTCGAACTACCGGTCAGACTACTAAGACCTGACACCCTATCGACCGCCCCGAGCAGAACGCTCGGGGCGGTCGATATTTATAAGGGCGGTATTAGAAACTTGGGGGTGTGCAGGCGCTGACGATCTCGCACAGCTCATCACTGATATTGCGGAACCGATGCGGTAAACGGCTGTCGAAGAGATAGCCATCCCCGGATTGCAGCAAGCTTACCGCGCCATCGACCGTCACCTCGATACTCCCGCGCACCACCACACCGGCTTCTTCGCCATCGTGGCTTAGAAACTCCGGCCCGGTATCCGCGCCGGGCTCGTAGGTTTCATGCAGCACCTGAAGCGCGTGATGCGCCGCATTGCCCAGTTGACGCAGTGACACGCCACCTTGGTGACTTGGCGAAATCTCGGTCAATTCCTGCGCGCGGTAGAACACTTTGGCGCTGTCGTCTTCTTCAAGGATCGAGAAGAACTCCGCCATGCTGATGGGAATCGCATCCAATAGGCTTTTTAACGAGGCGACAGACGGACTGGTCCGGTTCTTTTCGATCAGCGATATCGTGCCATTAGTGAGCCCCGCCTTGGCCGCAAGTTCACGCTGCGATAGCCCATGTTTCTTGCGGATCGCTCTGAGTTTTTCGCCGACGTTCAATGACTTGTCCTTTGTGGGCGCCATCGCCTTCGCCGGATGGCCATTGCGATGGATCAACTGATGCTCATGGGAATTGTTAAATAGTGGCTGCGATGGCGATTGACAATTATATTAAACAGAATATGGATTTTTTAAACGACCTGACACACTAGCCCTCCTTCTTCCCAATAAGGTATCTGTTCCATGTCCAGCACCGCCAAGAAATCGACCCGGAAGTCCGCCGGCAAAGCTAAGGCAGCACCGCAAATGACCGTAGTCGAAGCCAACCCCGCAACTCAATCCAACGGTCAGACCAACACCGAACTCGTCGCCCGCCGCGACGCCGCCGTGCCGCGCGGTGTTGCCTCTGCCGCGCCGATCTATGCGAAATACGCAGAGAATGCCGAGCTGTGGGACGTGGAAGGCAACCGCTACATCGATTTCGTCGGCGGCATCGGCGTGTTGAACACCGGCCATCGCCACCCGAAAGTAGTCGAAGCTGCTAAGGCGCAGGAAGACCACTACACCCACACCAGCTTTCAGGTCGTGCCCTACGGCCCTTACGTCGAACTGGCGGAAAAGCTGAACGCGCTCGCCCCCGGTGACGCGCCCAAGAAGACGCTGCTGGTCACCACCGGTGCCGAAGCCGTTGAGAACGCAGTGAAAATCGCCCGCGCCGCGACCGGCCGTCCGGGCATCATCGCCTTCACCGGCGGCTATCATGGTCGCACCCTGCTGACGCTGGGCATGACCGGCAAGGTCACGCCCTACAAAAAAGACGTGGGCCCCTTCCCGGCGGATGTCTTCCGCGCGCCCTTCCCGTCGGTCCGTGACGGCATCACCGTGCAGGATGCGCTGACCGGGCTGAAGAACCTCTTCCTGACCGATGCCCAGCCCGAACGCGTGGCCGCGATTATCATCGAGCCGGTCTTGGGCGAAGGCGGCTATACCCCGGTGCCCTTCGACATGATGCTAGAGCTGCGCGCGATCTGTGACCAGCACGGCATTCTGTTGATCGCTGACGAAGTTCAGGCAGGCTTTGGCCGCACCGGCACATGGTTCGCAATTGAGCATTCCGGCGTCGTGCCAGACCTGATCACCGTGGCCAAATCCATGGCGGGCGGCTATCCGTTGGCCGGCGTGATTGGCCGCGCCGATGTGATGGACGCGATGGCCCCCGGCGGCTTGGGCGGCACCTACGGCGGCAACCCGGTGGCTTGCGCCGCAGCTCTGGCGGCGATTGAAGCGATCGAAGACGAAGGTCTGCTGGCCCGGTCGACCGCGATGGGCGAAACGCTCAAAGCCCGCTTTGCCGAGATTGGCGAGCGTTCCGCGCCTTTCCGTTTCTGGGATATCCGTGGCCTTGGTGCGATGGTCGCCGTTGAATTTGTGACCGATTTCGACAGCGCCAAGCCTGACGCGGATTTCACCAAACGTGTCATTGCCCATGCTCTAAAGCGCGGCCTGCTGCTGCTGAGCTGTGGCATGCATGGCAACGCCGTGCGTGTCATGGTGCCGCTGACCGCATCCGACGCCATCGTCGAAGAAGGTCTGGCGATCTTTGAAGAGGCGGTCGCCGCCGCCGTCGCCGAAGAGCAAAAGTAAACCAACGGCCATGCCGAATGGATTGGGCGCGCGGGGCAACCTGCGCGCCCTTTTTTGCGGCCTATGCTGAGCACTCTCGTCGCCTGCCGTTACCGGGTCTTGGCATCCGCTGGGGAAGCGCGCAAACTCCGCGCGAAATCAATGCCGGAGTGACGATGCCACTGCTAGACCCCTCGCCCATTTGCACCAGTACGGGGATGTTTCACGTGAAGAGCCTGACATGAGCGCCCCGATGCGCCCCGGCCCCCGCAACCTGATCACCGATGTGACGGGGATCAAGGTGGGCAATGCGCAGGACGCGCGGCTGAAATCCGGCAGCACCGTGCTGATCGGCGATGCGCCCTTCACGGCCTCTGTTCATGTCATGGGTGGTGCGCCGGGCACGCGCGAGACTGATTTGCTGGCCCCCGATAAAACCGTCGCGGCGGTGGATGCGCTGGTGCTCTCGGGCGGCTCTGCCTACGGGCTCGACGCCTGCTCAGGCGTGGTGGATGCGCTCCGTGCGCAGGGGCGTGGTTTTCGTGTGGGCGATGCGCTGATTCCGCTGGTGCCCGGTGCGATCCTGTTTGATTTGCTCAACGGCGGAGACAAGGAATGGGCGCAGAACCCCTATGTCGATCTGGGCCGCAAAGCCCTTGAGGCAGCGGGCAAGGAGTTCGAGATAGGCTCTGTCGGCGCGGGCACGGGCGCGCTCAGCGCGATGGTAAAAGGTGGTCTCGGCTCTGCCAGCCTACTGCTGCCCGATGGCAGCATGGTCGGCGCGTTGGTGGGGGCCAATCCGGTCGGTGCCGTCACCACGCCCGGTGACCGCTACTTCCACGCCGCCCCATTTGAGATCGACAGGGAGTTTGGCGGGCTGGGACCAGACCCTTCCACCGGTTTGGGCCTCACCCTTGAAAGCCGCAAGATGGCCGCCATGTCGGCCCGCGCCAATACCACCATCGCCATCGTCGCCACCGATGCCACGCTGACCAAAGCCGAATGCCAACGCGTCGCCGTTGCCGCCCATGACGGCATTGCCCGCGCTGTGGTGCCAGCACATATGCCCAATGACGGCGATCTGGTCTTTTCCCTCTCGACCGCGGCGCGGCCTGCGGGCGATGTGGCGATGATCGGCCATGCCGCCGCCCTTTGCCTGTCACGCGCCATCGGCCGCGCGATCTATGCAGCCACCCCTGCCGGAGGGGATCTTCTGCCTTGTTGGAGCACGCTGAATGCCTGATCTGCCCCTCTCCGATATCTCCTTCCATTACGAGGTCGACGGCAGCGGCCCGCCGCTTTTGATGCTGGCCGGGATGCTGAGCGACAGCGCGAGTTGGGGTGCACTGGCCCCTTTGCTTTCCGATCACTTCACCCTGATCCGGCCCGACAACCGCAGCACCGGGCGCACGACACCTTGGGACGCCGAAACCTCCGTCGCGCAGATGGCACGGGATGCGCTGGCCCTGATGGACCATCTGGGGCATGAGACCTTTCACGTTGTCGGCCATTCCATGGGCGGGCTGATGGCGATGGAGCTTTTTGGCTTAGCACCCGAGCGCATCCAAGCGCTCAGCATCCTCGCCTCCGCCCCGGTCCGTGCGCCGCGCACCATGGCGGTGTTCGACGCGCTGCTCGCCGTCCGCCACGCGCCGGAGGGGGAGCAGCTTTGGCTTCGCGCGCTTTACCCGTGGATTTTCGTCCCCGGTTTCTTCACCGATCCAGCCAATACAGACATCGCCCTCTCCGCCGCGCTGGCCTATCCCCATGCACAAAGTGCGGAAGCCATGGCCCATCAACTCGAAGCACTACGCGGTTTCCGCCCCACGGTCCGGCCCTTTGATCTGACCTGCCCGACCCAAGTGCTCCACGGGGCCGAAGACCTGCTGATCCCCCGCGCCGCCGCTGAAGAAGCTTTCGCGCAGATACCGAACGTGGTGCAGGCCACTCTGCCCGATGCGGGCCATTCGATCCATTGGGACGCAGCCCCTGCCGTCGCCCAATACCTGCGCCAATTTCACGACACCGCCGGAGACCCGAGATGACACAAGACCTTTACGGATTGGAAACGACAGCCAGCCGCCCGGAAACCCTGCAGGC
The DNA here is from genome assembly GCF_025143985.1 of Sulfitobacter sp. W027. Classification (NCBI taxonomy): domain Bacteria; kingdom Pseudomonadati; phylum Pseudomonadota; class Alphaproteobacteria; order Rhodobacterales; family Roseobacteraceae; genus Sulfitobacter; species Sulfitobacter sp. W027. Next base: position 157,812 of record NZ_CP083564.1, on the reverse strand, counting down.
GATCAATGATTTCATCCACGGTTTTCTGTCCTACCAGCCCAAAGCCGCAGGCATCATCGCCGCCGCCGATACCGACCCAGACTGCCCGCTGGTCAACGCCTACGCGGCCCTTTTGTGGATGTTTCTTGAGCATCCCATAGCGCCGTCAAAGGCGCGTCCCTATCTAGAACGCGCCAACGCCTCGAAAGTCGCAAACGCCCGTGAACAAGAAGTCATTCGCGTGGTGGGGCATTGGGTCGAGGGCGATGTGCCTGCCCTTCTAGCTGCCTGCGACACGCTCACTGACCAATGGCCGCGCGATCTGGCGATGCTGAAACTGGCGCAATACCATCTCTTCAACACCGGCGATGCCGCTGGCATGTTGCGCCTGGCGCTGAAATCCGTGCCCGAGGCCGAGGACATTGCCTATACCCACGGCATGATCGCATTTGGCTACGAGCAGTGCCACCTGCTCGACCGGGCCGAGGCCGCCGCCCGCCGTGCGATGGAGCTGCGCCATGATGAACCTTGGGCGCATCACGCGATGGCCCATGTGATGCTTACCCAAGGCCGCGTGGCCGAAGGCGCGCGCTTCATGGAAAGCGTGGCAGAGACTTGGAGCGATCTGAACTCCTTCATGCGCAGTCATAACTGGTGGCATCTGGCGCTCTTCTACCTGTCGCAAGGTCGCCATGACGACGTGCGCGCCGCCTATGACCAACACATCTGGGGGCTGGAGAAGGACTATTCCCAAGATCAGGTCGGCGCGGTGTCTCTATTGGCGCGAATGGAGTTTGCAGGCATTGATGTCGGAGACCGTTGGAGCGATGTAGCCGATCATGTAGCGGCCCGGGGGCAAGACACGGTCAGCCCCTTCCTGACACTGCAATACCTCTATGCCCTTTGCCGCACCGAACGACCCGAGGCGGCAGAGATGCTCACCGCAATAGAAGCCCGCGCCGCCGAAACTAACGCCTATGACCATGCCGCATGGGCCGAAGTCGCCCTGCCTGCCGCCCGTGGCATCGCCGCCCATGCCGAAGGGGATTGGAGCACCGCAATCCGCGAATTGGGCATGGCTCTGCCTCGGATGGCGGAATGCGGCGGCAGCCATGCCCAGCGCGATCTGTTTGAGCAGATCCATCTTGATGCACTGGTGCGTGATGGTCGGGCCTCTGCCGCGCAGCAGGCTTTGGAAATGCGCCGCACCTATGATCCCGACGGCGTGCCGCTGAACCTGATGCTGAGCGAAGTCTATGAAAAGACCGGCCTGCCTGACCTTGCCGCGCAGGCGCGTGCAAGGGCCGAGCGGACGTTGGCCAGTACCTAAGCGCTAGACCGCGTCGGGCTGGTTGGCCGGCACGGCGCGTTCCAATTCAGGGAGGGCCATGCAATTGGCGTGAATACGACGGATCGTCGGATAGGGGGTCATATCGACCTCAAAGCGGGCGTTGTTAAGCACCTGCGCGTATAGACAGAGGTCGGCCAGCCCCACCCTGTCGCCGTGGGAGAACTTGCCGGTTTCAGGTTCCTGCGAAAGCCGCGTTTCCAGTGCCGTCATCCCTGCGCTGGCCCAATGGCTAAACCACGCCGCCTTGGCGGGGGCATCTGCGCCAAACTCACCCTCAAGGTGCCGCAGCACCCGAAGATTGTTCACCGGGTGCACATCTTGCGCCACCAAATACGCCAGCGAGCGCACCCGCGCGCGGCCCCACGCGTCGGGCGGCAGAAGCGGCGGTTCGGGGAATGCCTCATCCAACCACTCAAGGATTGCCATTGATTGCGACAGCGGCCCCTGCCCCGTCACCAAGGTCGGCACCGCCCCCGAAGGGTTCAGCGCCAGATGTTCGGCCCCATGTTGTTCTCCGGCAAGCAAGGACAGCGGCACATAGTCATAGCGCAGCCCCTTGAGATTCAGCGCCGCCCGCACCCGGACCGAAGTCGAGGAGCGGAAGTAATTATACAGCGCCAGATCGCTCACGCGCGCGGGCCGACGGTAACCTCAAACTCAGCAATGCCATCGACGCCGCCAGTCAACACATCACCCGGCACCACGGCGCCAACCCCGGCTGGCGTGCCCGTCATGATGATATCGCCCGGCGCCAGTATGACTGCCCGTGAAAGGGTTGCGGTATGCTCGCGCACCGACCAGATCATCTGCGACAGATCGGCCTCTTGTTTCATCTCACCGTTTACGGCCAACCAGATGCGCCCTGTCTCAACCGAAGCAACATCTGCAATCGGCAAGATCGGTGCGATGGGCGCGGAATTATCAAACGCCTTAGACCAGTCCCACGGGCGGCCCATCTTCTTGGCTTGGGCCTGAAGATCACGGCGGGTAAAATCAATGCCCACGGAGGCCCCCCAGATGTGATCCATCACATCAGCTTCCGCGATATTCGCGCCACCCTTGCCGATGGCGATCACAAGCTCTGCCTCGAAATGAAAATCCTCCGTCAGCGGCGGATATGGCACGGTGCAGGGCGTATCAAGCGTGGCATCGGCAGGTTTGGTGAAAAAGAACGGCGGGTCACGCATATCATTGCCCATCTCAAGCACATGCGCTTCATAGTTACGGCCAACGCAAAAGACACGGCGCACCGGAAAACGGTCGTTGGTGCCTTGAACGGCAAGGCTGCTCTGCTTTGGGGGGTCAATCACATACATCACTGGGTTCCTCTTGGCATGTTGCGGCCAAGGAACACTCGCGCTTTGTAACAGTCAATGACCCCCGCGCCTATAAGGCCTTAAGCGGCAACTCTTTCACAGGTCCGCACCTTTGCGGATCGCTTCTTGTACCTCACGAATGTCCTCAGCGCTCAGCCCATAGTCCGCGGTAGCAACCTCTGCAGAGATATAGCCGCGCAGCAGATCGCGTTTGACTAGTTCCTTGGGGCGCTCAGACGCATCGCCGTATCCCGCGCCACCGGGGAAGGCCATCATCACCCGGCGGCCATGCGGCACGAACTGCTTGCCCTTGCCACGCATCGGGGTGCCGTCATCTTGGGCAATTGTTGTGGGTGCGCCAGGCTTGCCGCCCTGCCGCCCACGAGCGGGATGATCGACGCGGTCGAACATCGCCTGCATGTCGAACTCATGCCCCTCGCGGGCGCTGACCTCCATATACTGTCCCAGCCCGCCGCGCTGACGTCCTGCCCCGCCGCTGTCGGGCCGCAGTTCCTTACGCCAGATCACCACCGGTCCTGCATGTTCTGTGGCCTCAACCGGCATGGTCATCACGCCTGAAGGGAAAGCCGTGGCATTCAGCCCGTCATGTTCTGGCCGCGCACCCGAGCCGCCGGAGTTGAAGGTCAGCACCTCGGCGCGCCTTGCACCCTTGGGCGGTTGGGTATCCGTGCGGGGGCGCAGACTGACTTGGAAGTTGCACAGGCAGCCCGCACCTTCGGCCGGCACCAAGTTTGGCAAGATTTGATCGAGCGCGGCATAGACCGTATCCGGCACGAAATGCCCGACAATATGGCGCAGCGCGACTGGCGCGGGGTGTAGCGCATGAACGATCGTGTTCTCCGGCGCGGCGATCTCAAACGGGGCGAGCGAGGCCGCGTTATTGGGAATCTCCGGGGCGATAGCGCATTTCAGCGCGTAGCAGGCATAGGCCTTGGTATAGACCAATGGACAGTTGATGCCCTTTTTATCAATCCCCGAGGTGCCGGCGAAATCTGATAGGATGCGATCCTCCTCGATGCTTACCGTGACCTTAAGCGTGATCGGCGTGTCGAAACCGTCAATCGTCATCTCCCCAGTGGCCCGCTGGCGCGGCAGCGCATTGATGCGCTCCAGCGTGGCGCGGCGGGAATTGTCGAGGATGAAGGCGGCGATACCTTCAAGATCTGCGAGGTCAAACTCCCCCATCATATCGACCAAACGGCGGTGGCCGATCTCGTTGCAGGTGGTCAACGCGTAGATGTCGCCAATCAGTTGATCCGGCTCGCGCACGTTGCCGCGGATGATCCGCACCAGTGTTGCGTCGACCTCGCCCGCATCGGCGAACTTCATGATCGGCAGATAGAGGCCTTCTTCATAGACACTCGCTGCATCCGCGCCAAAACCGCGCCCACCAATGTCTACGATATGCGCGGTGCAGGCGAAAAACCCGACCAGCTTGCCGCGATGAAAGGACGGCGTGACCATGGTGATGTCATGCAGATGGCCTGTCCCCTCCCAAGGGTCGTTGGTGATATAGACATCGCCTTCGCGGATGTTCTGCCGCCCAATGCGGCGGATAAAATGCGCCACCGCGTCAGCCATGGCGTTGACGTGTCCGGGCGTGCCGGTGACCGCCTGCGCCAGCATCCGGCCCTCGGTGTCATAGACGCCCGCCGAGAGATCGCCCGCCTCGCGCACCGAGGTTGAAAAGGCGGTGCGCACCAGCGCCTGCGCCTGTTCCTCGACGACCGAGATCAGCCGGTTCCACATGACCTGATAGGCGACGTTTGAATGTGTCTGTGCCATGGGCTTACCCTTTCACGGTGATGTCGATGCAGCCGTCCGGCTGGCAGATGGCTTGGCGCGACGCGGGGACAATGATCGTGGTCTCATCCTCAGTAATCGCAGCGGGGCCTTGGGTGGTGCTGCCCGGTGCCATTTCACCGCGCAGCACCACAGCCGCATCGCAATATTCGGCCAAGGCCGGGTCGAACATGCGCCTTGTGCTGGCCGCATTTGCTGCAGCGCCGGGGGTCGCGCCGGTGATCCGTGCCACTTGTTCAGGTGGGGTGGTGGCGTTGACCGCCCAAACGGTGATCTCGATGTCCAAGCCTTCGACGGTGCGGCCAAAGAGCTTGGCATAATCTGCCTCGAAGAGCGTCTCGAACCGCGCGGCATCTGGGTTCATCGCGTCATCTGCCCCGAGGATGATCGGGATCTCCCAGCCCTGCCCGCTGTAGCGCATGTAGACTTTGAATTCCGACAGGATCTTGGCCTTGGCATCGCAGTTGCGGACAAAACCGGTGGCTTCTTCTTGCAGCTCCGTCAGCAACACCTTGATGCGCGGCGCATCGAAATTCGAAAGTTTCATGTAGACCGAGCGGTTGGCCTCAAAGCTGAAAGGCGCGCGCAGGAAGCCGATGGCCGAGCCAACCCCGGCACCGGGCGGCACCAGCAGGCGTTCGACACCCAGTTTTTCACAGAGCCGCCCGGCATGGAGCGGCGCTGCCCCACCGAAAGCGATCATCGTGTATTCGCTAAGGTCCTCGCCGTTTTCGACCGCGTGAACACGGGCGGCATTGGCCATGTTCTCGTCCACCACCTCGGCCAGACCGAAGGCAGCGGTGGCGGCGTCCATGTCGATCTCCTTGCCAATTACGTCCTGCAACGCCCCTTCAGAGCTTGCGGTATCAAGCTTGATCGAGCCACCCGCGAAATTGTCAGGATCAAGCTTGCCCAGCACCAGATCGGCGTCCGTTACGGCAGGTTTCGCACCACCCCGACCGTAGCAAGCCGGTCCGGGCTCGGACCCCGCGCTTTCGGGCCCCACACGAATTTGTCGCATCGCATCGACATGGGCCAAAGAACCACCGCCTGCCCCAATCTCTACCATATCGATCACCGGGATCGAGATCGGCATGCCGGAGCCTTTCTTGAAACGGTAGGTCCGCGCCACTTCGAAGACCCGGCTGGTCTTGGGCGTCTGGTTTTTGATCAAGCAGATTTTAGCCGTGGTGCCGCCCATATCAAAGCTCAGCACCTTGTCGAGCCCGTAGCGCGCGGCGATGTTCGCGGCAAAGACCGCCCCGCCCGCCGGGCCGGATTCCACCAGCCGCACCGGGAATTCGGCGGCGCTTTCGATCGAGATGATGCCGCCGCCCGAGTGCATCAGGAAGATGTTGCAAGAGACACCCTCCTCCTGCAGCCGCCCTTCGAGCCGCCCGAGGTAGGATTTCATCAGCGGTTTGATATAGGCATTGGCGACCACGGTGTTGAACCGCTCGTACTCGCGCATCTGCGGCGACACCTCGGCGGAGATCGAGACCATGACGCCGGGCAGCCGCTCCTCCAGCACCTCGCGGATCATGCGCTCATGCGTGTCGTTCAGATACGAATGGATCAGCCCCACCGCGACGCTCTCATAACCCGCTTCGGCGATGCGGTCCGCCAGCGCCTCGACCTCGGCCCGGTCGAGCGGCAAAAGTACGGCGCCGGTAGCATCGACGCGCTCTTCCACCGTGTAGCGCATCTGGCGCGGCAGCAGCGGTTCGGGCAGGTTGAGGTTCAAGTCATACTGCTCGAAGCGGCTTTCGGTGCGCATCTCGATCACGTCGCGGAAACCTTGGGTGGTGATCAGCGCCGTCTTGGCCCCGCGCCGCTCGATCAGCGCATTGGTAGCCAGCGTGGTGCCGTGGATGATCTGGGTCAGATCGTTGGGCGTGATCCCGGCCTTGGCGCAGACCTGATGCATCCCGTCGATGATCGCGTTCTCGGGCGCGGCATAGGTGGTCAGCACTTTGGTCGAGAAGCTCTCCCCGCCCTTTTCCAGCACCACGTCGGTGAAGGTGCCGCCGATGTCTACGCCCAGTCGAATGGTTGATGCCATGTCTCACTCCTCTTTGGGCGCAGGATAGGAGCGGGCGCAGCATCGTTGCAAATTATTATATTCTATGGGTGTGAAAGGTTTTTTCGATCCTCGGCCTCGAAGACCTGAGCGCAGTCACGGGCCAGCTCGGCGGCGCGGGTGACATAGGCGGGCGTGCGATCCGCGTGATAACGCGCGGCGACCTGCAGTGGGCGCGGATGCCATGCGGCGGGCAGAATACGCAGCGCCCCGTCGACCAAGGCGCCTGCCACCATAACACGCGGCATTACCGCCACGCCCATCCCGTCGAGCACCATGTTCATCGCCGCCGATAGGCTGCTAGACGGCACCAAACGGGCCTTGGTCGCGGTGGTGCCATCGAAATGACGGATCAGATCAGAATGCGCCTGCGTGTGCCGCGCATGGCCAAGCACCGGATGGCGCAGCATCGCGGCAAAATCGGGTGCGGGGCCAATCTGTGCGGCCAATTCAGGGGCGGCCACCCAGATATAGTCGTAGGTCGCCAAATCCACCTGCCCGCTCGCCGGGGTCGAGAAGGGCGCGGTTTGCAACGTCAGGTCAAGCGCATGGGCGGCGAGTTCTTGATCCAGATCACGCGATAGATCGACGGTAAGTTCGACGGTAAGATTGGGATAAGCCTCGGCCAGCGCGCGCAGAAAGGGGCGCAGCCATGTGCTGGCGACCACTTCGGTCACCCCAAGCCGCAGGCTGTCGTCGATCAGATCGGGCCGCGCGGCGGTTTCGACCAGAGCTTCGGCCTCCCGCAGCACACGGCGGGCTTGGGTCAGTAGGGCGGTGCCCTTTTCGGTCAGTCGGATCGACCCGGCATCGCGTTGCATCAACGTCACGCCCAAAGTCGCCTCGAGCCCTGATATCCGGGCCGAGATATTCGGCTGCGTGGTATTCAGATGCGCGGCGGCGCGGCGGAAGCTGCCAAGGTCGGCGACCCAGATCAGCGCTTCAAGCTGTTTTAGCGTGAAGAGATTGCCGATCATTCGCGCCAGTCGAAAAAGCCCGGACCCGCCTGCGCCAACAGCTTGCGCGCCATGTCTTCGCCCGCCGCCGCACCATCAGAGATGGTGCAGGTCACGTCATCGCCAATCGCGTCGGACCCGTCCGGGCGCAGCACTTGGCCGCGCAGGCGCATGTTGGTGCCGTTAAGTTCCGCCAGCCCGGCGATGGGTGTTTCGCAAGACCCGTCGAGCGTCGCTAGAAACGCGCGTTCGGCGGCCAGTTGTTCGCCCGTAGCAGGGTCATGGATCGCGGCCAACATGTCGGCGGCGCGGCTATCGTTATTGCGGCGCTCGACGCCAATGGCACCCTGCGCAATCGCTGGCAGCATGTCATCCGTATCGACGGAAGCCTTGGGCACCTCGTCCATCTTCAGGCGGTTTAGCCCCGCCATCGCAAGGAATGTCGCTTCGGCCACGCCGTCATCCAGCTTCTTCAAACGGGTTTGCAGGTTGCCGCGAAACTCGACCACTTCCAGATCGGGGCGACGCAGTTTCACCTGCGCCCGGCGACGCAGACTGGAGGTGCCGACAACCGCACCCTTCGGCAGGTCAGCGATGGATTTCAGGTGCGGCGAGATGAACGCATCGCGGCAATCTTCGCGCGGGAGATAGGTGTCGATCACCAGCCCACCGGGTTGCAACGTCGGCATGTCCTTCATCGAATGGACCGCGATGTCGATGGAGCCCTCAAGCAGCGCGGCCTCAATCTCGCGGGTGAAGAGCCCCTTCCCGCCAATCTCTTTAAGCGGGCGGTCGATGATCTTGTCGCCGGTGGTCTTAATCACGACGATGGTGAACGCCTCAAACGGCAGGTCAAAGGCGGCGGCGAGCCGGTCGCGCACCTCATTCGCTTGCGCGAGCGCCAGAAGCGATCCGCGTGTGCCGATGTTAAGGGGCTGAGCCGGGGTGGGGAGCTGATACGTCATGCCGCATCCCTACCCCCGTCGACATGAACTGACAACTGCTGTACCTCGCATCCCAACGGCTTTGCCACAGTTAGGAGCGCCAAAATGACAAAGAACAAGACCATCCTGCGCGCCCTTGCGGGCGAAACCCTGCCGACCCCACCAATCTGGATGATGCGCCAAGCCGGGCGTTACTTGCCGGAGTACCGCGCGACGCGGGCCAAGGCGGGGGATTTCCTGTCGCTTTGCTACAACCCCGAACTGGCCGCCGAGGTAACATTGCAACCGATCCGCCGCTACGGGTTTGATGGGTCAATCCTCTTTGCGGACATCCTGCTGGTGCCCCAAGCGCTTGGTGCCGACCTGTGGTTCGTCACGGGCGAAGGCCCGCGCCTGTCGACGATCACGACAAAGGCCGAGATGGAGGCGCTGAAGCCAGCCGATGCGATCCACGACCACCTCGCCCCGATTTACGAGACTGTGCGCATTCTGTCCCGCGAACTGCCCGATGAGACCACGCTCATCGGTTTCGCAGGTGCGCCTTGGACCGTGGCGACCTATATGATCGCGGGCAAAGGCACGCCGGACCAAGGCCCGGCGCATGCCTTGAAAGACGAAAACCCAGAGGTGTTCGATGCGCTGATGGAGCGGATTACGCTGGCGACCATCGAATATCTCGACATGCAGATTAAAGCCGGGGCCGAGGTGGTGAAGCTTTTCGACAGTTGGGCCGGATCGCTGCAAGGCACCGATTTTGACCGTTATTCGACAGAGCCGCTGCGCCAGATTATCAGCGCGCTGAAGGCGCGGCATCCGGATGTCCCGATCATCGCCTTCCCCCGCGGCGCGGGCGCGCGCTTTGCCAATCTGCATGCGGCGACCGGTGCGGATTGCATCGCCATCGACGATGGCGTCAGCGCGGAATGGGTTGCCGAGCATGTGCAGCCCAATGGCTGTGTGCAGGGCAATCTGAAGTCATCGCATATGGTGACGGGCGGGGATGCATTGGTGCAGGAGACGCGGGCGATTGTCGATGCGCTGGCGAAGGGGCCGCATATCTTTAATCTCGGCCATGGCATCACGCCAGATGCGGATCCGGAGAATGTGCAGTTGATGATCGACACGGTGCGCGGAACGCGAGGCTGAACCTCCGCATCTTACAATGAGGGCCATCGCCTGCCAGCGGGTCGGCGATGAGACGATGGCTCATGCCACTTTATGGTTCAACCGTGATGTGCCTTCACGAAGTCATGCCCAGCCTCTCCAAATCGCCTACCGGGTCGCACCGAAGGTGCGCCAAATATGGGAGGCACGCCTCCGGCGTGACGGGCGGGCAGGCGATGGCCCGGCGCCTGCGGCTTGATTCCGGGCTCGGGCGTCAGTTCAAGCCCATTTCGCCATCGGCGGCAGGCTCATCAGCACTGCATCAGGGTCGTGCCCCGTCTCCAACCCGAACTTCGTGCCCCGGTCATAAACGAGGTTATATTCGGCATAGAGCCCACGATGGCGCAGTTGCACGTCCTTATCGTCCATGTCCCAGTCCATCTCACGCCGCTTATCAACCAGCGGCACATAGGCGGGCAGAAACGCCCGGCCCACGTCTTGCGTCAGGGCAAAATCCGCCTCCCAATCGCCGCTGTTGCGGTCGTCATAAAAGATACCGCCCACACCCCGCGCCCGTTTGCGGTGCGGGATGTAGAAATACTCATCCGCCCAAGCCTTCAGCTCATCATAGAGCGTGGCACCATGGGGGTCACAGGCGGCCTTCATCTCGGCATGGAAATGTTCGGTGTCTTCGTCATACTCAATGCAAGGGTTCAGATCGGCCCCACCGCCGAACCACCACGCATGGGGAGTCCAAAACATACGGGTGTTCATATGGACCGCTGGAACATGAGGGTTCTGCATATGCGCGACCAAACTGATCCCCGAGGCCCAGAAACGCGGATCATCGGCCATGCCCGGCAGTCCTTTGCGCGCGGCCATGGCCGCTTGCGCACGTTCGCCCAAGGTTCCGTAGACGGTGGAGATATTGACGCCCACCTTCTCAAACACGCGCCCGCCGCGCATCACCGACATCTCGCCGCCACCGGCGTCCGAGCCATCGGGCGCGGTGCGGGTGGTGTTGCTGACCACGAAACGCCCGGCCTCTTCCTCGCCGACATGACGTGCTTCGATGTCATGGAACGCCTGAACGATGTCATCACGCAGCTTGCGAAACCAGTCCGCCGCGCGTGTCTTTTTTTCCTGCATGTCGTCGGTCATCTCTGGCCCGCCCTTCTCTTATTCCATCGCCCCATCGCCGAGGATCAAGCCTTCGTGCTCGGCCATGTAGATCCGCAACCAAGGCGTATAATCATCCGGATGCTGCGCGAGATCCACATGCAGATCGCTCAAGCTGATCCAGCGCGTCGCCATCACCTCATCCGGGTTTTCCGTGATCGACAGGTCAGTGGCCGCATGGGCAAGAAAGACCTCAACCACCTCATGTTCGATCAGTCCGCCACCAACATCGGCGCGGTATTCGACCTGTCCGCGATGCTGAAGGTCCAGCCCGGTGATCCCCAGTTCTTCGTCCAACCGCCGTGTGGCACAGGCTTGGGGCGGCTCGTCCCATTGCGGATGCGTGCAGCAGGTGTTCGCCCACAGACCGGGCGTGTGATACTTGCCAAGCGCACGTCGTTGCAGCAGCAGCTTGCCATCGGCGATGACAAAGACCGAGATCGCCATATGCCGCAGACCACGTTCATGCGCGGCGAGTTTCTCGACCGGTTGCAGGGTGCCGTCAACCCAGGCGGGGACCATGATCTCCATTAAATGCGGCTCGCCGTTGTGTTCATCTCACCCTCAGCGCAGAAGAAATTCACTGGCAGTTATCGGAGGAATCTCCCCTAGCCTCAACCACTAACCGGCATGCGGTGCGCCCATGCTACCTTTTGGCGCAGCACAGGTCCTTTACCCCGTCGCAGCGGACGCTAGTTTCGAAGCAGCCAGACAAAGGAACTCATAATGAACATGCGTATCGCGTCGATCTTCGCCATCTGCCTCGGGGCCACGCCCCTTTGGGCGGAAAGCCATGCCTCCGGTGATGCCGAAGCCGGGGAAAAGGTCTTTCGTAAATGCAAAAGCTGCCACATGATCTCGGACGATGAAGGCAATGACATCCAAAAGGGTGGCCGTACAGGGCCGAACCTTTACGGCATCTATGACCGCGTCGCCGGGTCCGTCGAGGACTACCGCTATGGTGATTCAATCGTTGAGGCCGGCGAAGCCGGTCTGGCGTGGAACGAAGAGAATTTCACCGGCTATGTAGCCGACCCCAAAGGGTTCCTTGCCAGCTATCTTGATCAGACCCGCGCGAAATCCAAAATGTCCTATCGGTTGAAGGATGAGGACGACGCGAAGGACGTTTGGGCCTATCTGGTCTCCGTCGGCCCAGAGGTCGAGATGGACGCCGAAGAAGAAAAGGCGACCGAGTAAGCGCGGAACCGCGAAGATCCGGGGGGCTGCCATGGGCGGGCCCCCTCTTATTGCCGCCATCTCCCGCGCCCGCGGTTTGGCCGATAGGGGGTTTCGTGGTAGCCTCTTTGGCATTCTTCCTACATCGGCCGATTGCCGGGAGGTCTGCCATGCGCCTGATCGTAACACTGCTATTATACCTGACCGCGGCGCCGCTTGCCGCGCAGGGGCTGAGCGAACGCGACATCGTACAGGTACAGGGTCTGCTCGCCGACATGGGCTATCGCGCCGAGCTGGGCACCGTCGACGGCGTCATGGGGCCGGGGACCGCCGCCGCCATCACATCTTTCCAGCGCGAGACCGGCAAAAAGGTTACCGGCACCCCGTCGCGCGCCTTGATTGAGCAGCTGCGACAATTGCACGGGCAGGGCTGGGACCGGGGGGAGGTCGTCGCCACCGGGCCGAGCTTCGATTGCGGGCGCGCCGGGACAGCCGTGGAACGGACGATCTGCGCCGACACCCGCCTGTCGCGGCTGGATCGGGACGTGGCACAGGCCTACGCCGCGGCACTGGCCCGCGGCGGGGACCGCAACGCCGTCCGGGCGGATCAGAAACGTTGGCTTGGATTGCGGAACGATTGCGGCAACGACCGGCGTTGCATCGATAATGCCATGACCGGGCGGATCTACATCCTGAACAAGCGCTGATACGCGAACCGGACCGGCAAAAGGGGCCGCAGAGGACGGCCCCGTTCTTGCCTCAGAAACATTCACGCAGCAACTGCGTGGTGTTTTCCCGCGTCAGTTCGATGGGGTTGCCGCCGCAGCTCGGGTCCTGCAACGCGGAGGCCACCAGCGCGTCGATGTCGGGGTCGGTGACGCCTAGGGCTGTCAGATTGGCGGGGATGTTCAGCTCCGCGTTCAGCTTGCCCACGAAATCGTAGAACCCGTCGAACCCCCCGACGATATCAAGATAGGCCGCCGCCTTGGCCAGACGCTCTTCGATCGCGGGGCGGTTCATGCGCAGAACGGGCTGCATGACCACCGCGTTGGTGGTGCCGTGATGCGTGTGATGCACCGCGCCGATCGGGTGGCTGATGGCATGGATCGCGCCCAGACCCTTTTGGAACGCCGTGGCACCCATGGCAGCGGCAGACATCATATGGCCGCGCGCCTCAAGATCACTGCCATCGGCATAGGCGCGGGGCAGATATTCCTTGACCAGACGCATCCCTTCCAGCGCCATGCCTTGGCTCATCGGATGATAATGCGGCGAGCAGAAGGCTTCGAGACAATGGGCAAAGGCGTCCATCCCGGTGCCTGCGGTGATCATCGGCGGCATGCCGACGGTCAGTTCCGGGTCGCAGATCACGACGGCGGGCAGCATCTTGGGGTGGAAGATGATCTTCTTCTCATGGGTCTGGGAATTGGTGATAACGCTGGCGCGACCCACTTCCGACCCAGTACCAGCCGTCGTCGGCACGGCCACGATGGGCGCGATACCGCCCGCGTCTGCTCGGGTCCACCAATCGCCGATATCCTCGAAATCCCACAGCGGGCGGGTTTGACCCGACATGAAGGCGATGACCTTGCCCAGATCCAGCCCGGAGCCGCCACCAAAGGCGATCACACCGTCATGGCCGCCGTCGCGGTAGACTTTGATGCCCGCCTCGGCGTTCATCTCGGTCGGGTTCGGGTCAACGTCCGAGAACATGGCGCGGCCCAGACCTTCGGCCTCCATCAGGTCGAGCGTGGACTGGGTGATCGGCAGATAGGCCAGCCCTTTGTCGGTGACCAGAAGCGGTTTTTTGATACCCGCAGCGGCGCAGGCCTCGGCGATTTCGGCAATCCGGCCCGCGCCGAAGCGGATGGCGGTGGGGTAAGACCAATTGGCAGTCAGGGACATGTCTCAGGCTTTCTTGAGGTGGTAGGATTTGGGGCGTGTCAGCGCGTGATAGCCCAGTTCAGACAGGCCCGCGCCGCGCCCGGTTTGCTTGCAGCCGGTCCAGCAAAGCGCCGGGTCAAGGTAGTCTGCGCGGTTCATGAAGACGGTGCCGGTCTCTAACCGTGCGCCGATGGCGTCAGCCGCCTCGGCATCGGCGGTAAAGATCGCCGCGGTCAGGCCAAACTGGCAGTCGTTCATCAGCTCGATGGCTTCTTCGTCGTCCTTCACCGGCATGATGCCGACCACGGGGCCAAAGCTTTCGTCACGCATGACGCGCATTTCGTGGGTCACATTCGTCAGGATCTGCGGGGTGAGGTAGGCACCATTATCGTCGGCGGGCATCTTTTCGATATGGGCCTTGGCGCCATCGGCCAGTGCTTCGTCGATCTGTGCGCGGACCTCATTGGCAAAGCGGACATTGGCCATCGGGCCGAGGGTCGTCGCTTCGTCCAGCGGATTGCCGAGGTTCAGGTTGTTCACCCAAACGACGGCCTTCTCAACGAAAGCGTCATAGAGGCTCTCATGCACATAGATCCGCTCGATCCCGCAGCAGCACTGGCCCGCGTTGAACATGGCACCGTCCATCACGCCGTCGACGGCGGCATCAAGGTTGGCATCGGCGCGGACATAGGCCGGGTCTTTGCCGCCCAATTCCGTCGCCACACCGGTAAAGGTGCCTGCTGCCGCGCGTTCCATCGCCTGACCGCCGCCGACGGAGCCGGTGAAGTTGATGAAATCGAACTCGTTGTCGGCGATTAGACGGCCGGTGGTGTCATGGTCCAGCACAACGTTCTGAAACACATCCTCGGGCACGCCCGCCGCGCGGTAGGCATCGGCCAGATGTTCACCAACCAGAATGGTCTGTGCGGCATGTTTCAGGATCACCGTGTTGCCCGCGATCAGCGCCGGCGCGATGGTGTTGTTCGCGGTCATATAGGGGTAGTTCCACGGTGCCACGACGAAAACCACGCCATGCGGTTCGCGCATGATCTTGCGGGTGAAGCTCGCGCTGTCTTCGATCACCGTGGGCGCAAGCGCTTCGGCGGCGATCTTGGCCATATGGCTGGTGCGCTCCTGCAAGCCACCAAACTCACCCCCGTAGCGCACCGGGCGGCCCATCTGATGGGCGAGCTCCTCGGTCATCCGGTCGGTGGAATTCTCAATCTCTTTCAACGCGCCCATCACCAGATCGACACGTTCCTGCAGGGGCCGCGCCGCCCATGCCTTTTGCGCCTTGCGGGCGCGGGCGACTGCACTTTGCGCCGCGTCAAGGCTCAGGGTTTCGCGTTCCGCATAGACTGATCCGTCAATCGGAGAGATACATTTTACCGTCGTCATTCTCAGGCCCTTTCAAAGCCACGGGCGATTTCCCAATCGGTCACCACCCGGTCAAATTCTTCCTGCTCCCATTCCGCCGCACGGGTATAATGGGTCACTACATCGTCGCCCAAGGCCTCGCGCAGGAACGTCGAGCCGCGCAGGGTCTCGGTTGCTGCCCGCAGGGTCTGGGGGATATCGACTGCATCGGATTTGCCGTAAGCATCGCCGCGTGTAGGCGGGGCCAATTCCATCTTGTCTTCGATCCCTTTGATCCCGGCAGCCAGCATGACCGCTTGCGCCAGATAAGGGTTCAGGTCCGATCCGCCAATACGGCATTCGACCCGCACGCCCTTTGTCCCTGCCCCGCACAGTCGGAAACCCGCGGTGCGGTTGTCGACGGACCAGACAGTCTTGGTCGGTGCAAAGGTGCCCTTGGCGAAGCGCTTGTAGCTGTTCACATAGGGCGCGAGGAAATAGGTGTATTCTGGCGCATAGGCGATCAAACCGGCCATGTAGTGGCACATTAGCTCGGACATGCCCAGTTCATCATCAGCACCCACGAACATCGGCTTACCGTCCTGCCACAGCGACTGGTGCACATGGCTGGACGAGCCAACGCGATCCTTGTGCCACTTGGGCAAAAAGCTTGCCGCATGGCCCTGCTGCCACGCGATCTCCTTGACCGCATGTTTGGCAATCGTGTGGTAGTCGGCGCAGTCGAGCGCCGCTGAATAGCGGATGTTAAGTTCTTCCTGACCGGCTTCGGCTTCGCCCTTGGTGTTCTCAATCGGCAAACCAGCGGCAAAGAGATGGTTGCGCAGCGGGCGCATCACGTTCTCTTCCTTGGTGGTCTGAAGGATGTTGTAATCCTCGTTATAGCCGCTGATCGGCGTGAGGTCGCGGTAGCCGCCCTTGCGGATTGTGTCAAAGCTCTGCTCGAAGAGGAAGAACTCCAACTCCGTCGCCATCATCGCGTCAAAGCCCAACTCCTTCAGCCGGGCGATCTGTTTCTTCAACATGGCGCGGGGCGAATGAGGCACGGGCGCATGGGTGTCGTGATCCAGCACATCGCAAAGCACCATCACCGTCCCGTCCAGCCACGGCACCGGGCGGATCGTATCAAGGTCGGGCTGCATCACGTAGTCGCCGTAGCCGGACTGCCACGAGGTGGAGGCGAAACCATCGGGCGTCGCCATCTCAAGGTCGGTGGCCAGCAGGTAATTGCAGCAATGGGTCTCTTTGTAAGAGGTTTCGACAAAGTTAACCGCATGGAAGCGCTTGCCCATCAACCGGCCCTGCATATCCACAAGGCAGGCAAGGACCGTGTCGACGGATCCTTCTTTGACCAGTTTTTTCAGCGCATCGAATGTCAGGGTGCCGGGCATGTTCTGTCCACTTCAGGGGGTAAGGCGGGGGCGCAGGCAGCGCGCCCCCGGTTGTCGGTTCAGCCGTTGGTGTAGGGCGGACCGGCTTTGTTGATGACTTCGTTATAGTCGCGGAAGATCTGAACGATCTTGGCGTGCACTTCGCCTTCTTCGGCGATCTCGGTCCAGAAGTCCTTGGCCGCGTTTTCGACCTCAGCCCATTCGTCGGCAGGCACGGTGCTGAGCTTAAGCTTGTCGCCCTGCGCGCGCAGACGCGCCTCGCCGCCCCAGTACCACTGGTTGCGGTAGGTGTGGCCCGCTTCGATCCCCGCCATGACCAACTGCTTGAGGTGATCCGGCAGATCGGCCCACTGCTGCTGGTTCACGAAGAACGACCCGATCCAAGCACCCGAGATGTTGTTGGTCAGGAAATAGTCGGTCACATCAGCCCAGCCGACGGTGTAGTCTTCGGTGATGCCCGACCACGCCATGCCGTCGAGCTCGCCAGTTTGCACCGCAACCTCGGCGTCTTCGTAAGGAATGTTCACCGGCACCACGCCGAACTTCGACAGGAAGCGGCCCGCGGTAGGGAATGTGTAGAGCTTCAGACCGTCCAGATCGGCGACCGATTTGATCTCTTTGGTGGTGTTGAAGTTACAGGGGTCTTGACCCGCGGCAGACAGCCACTCGACGCCAACCTTGGCGTATTCCTCTTTCCAGATGTCGGCCAAACCGTACTGGTTGAACAGCACCGGCACGTCGAGGATATGCTTAGTGGCAAAGGGGAAGTAGCCGCCGAATTGCTGCAAGGGTGTGGGCGAAGCCATGGAATCGTCATCGGAATGCACCATGTCGATGGTGCCGCGCTGCATGGCTTGGAACAGCTCACCGGTGGGCACGATCTGGTCGGCGTAGAACAGTTCGATCTCCATCTCGCCATTGGCGGCTGCGTTGATGTAGTCGACGGCAGGCTTGGTCACCTGCTCACCCAAGGCAGCACCGGCATAGGTCTGCATGCGCCATTTGATCGGCGCTTGGGCATGGACAATGGACGGTGCGGCCAAAGCCGCTGGGGCGGCGACGGCGGCCCCTTTTAGAAACTTTCTGCGAGTGGTCATACGTCTCTCCTTTGTTGAAAATCAGGCCGTCTTTTCGCGGCTCTCGTTGTTATTTGTCGTAGATATAATCGGGCAGCCATGTCGCGATCTGCGGGAAGACCATGACGAGTATCAGCGCCAAGACCATCACCAGCACGAAGGGCGTGATCGAAGCGTAGATGTCGCGCAGGGTAATCTCCGGCGGAGCCATGGCGCGCATCAGGAACAGGTTATAGCCAAAGGGCGGCGTCATATAGGCGATCTGCGTGGTGATCGTATAAAGGATACCATACCAGATCAGATCAAAGCCCAGCGCACCAACCAAAGGCACATAGAGCGGGGCCACGATGACCAGCATCGCGGTGTCGTCAAGAAATGTGCCCATGAGGATGAAGCTGAGCTGCATCAGGATGAGGATCATCCAAGGACTCAGGCCCATCTTCTCGGTAAACAGGCTCTCGATTGCCTTCACCGCGCCCAGCCCGTCAAAAACCGCGCCAAAAGCAAGGGCGGCGAGGATGATCCACATAAACATGCAGGTGATCCCCAGCGTATTGCGCACCGAGTTCTCGAACACCTGTTTGGTCATGCGCCCCTTAAGCACCGCCGCAAAGAAGGCCGCCGCAGCCCCGATGGCCGAGCTTTCGACCAAGCTGGTCCAACCGTTAACAAAGGGCACCATCATCACAGCAAAGATCACCAGCGGCAGGATGCCCGCACGCAGCAGGCGCAGTTTCTCGGCGCGGGGAATATCGCGGTCCTCGGGCGAAAGCACCGGACCGAGGGTCGGATTCATCCAGCAGCGGATCACGATATAGGCGATGAACATCGACGCCATCATCAGCCCCGGCACCACACCCGCCAGCCATAACTGCCCCACCGGCTGCCGCGCGATCATCGCATAAAGCACCAGCACCACTGACGGCGGCACAAGGATGCCGAGGCTCGACCCGGCCTGGATCACCCCGGTCACCATCCTTTTGTCATAGCCGCGTTTCAGCAGTTCCGGCAGCGCAATGGTCGAGCCGATCGCCATGCCCGCCACGCTCAGCCCGTTCATCGCCGAGATCAGCACCATCAACCCGATCGTCCCAATCGCCAGCCCGCCGCGTACGCCGCCCATCCAGACGTGGAACATCTTATAGAGGTCATCGGCAATGCGGCTCTCGCTCAGCACATAGCCCATGAAGATGAACATCGGCAGGGTCAGCAGCGGATACCATTTCATCAGCTTCATCGCGGCGGCAAAACCGATGTCATAGCCACCCTTGTCCCCCCAGAGCAGCAGCGCCGAGACCACGGCGATAAAGCCAATCGCCCCGAAGACGCGCTGGCCGGTCAGCAACATCAGCATCATCGACGAGAACATCAATGTCGCGATCATTTCATAGGACATCAGATGGCCTCACCCTTTAGCCGCAGCACGTCTTTCGCGAGCTCGGACAGACATTGCAGCAGCATCAGCACGAAGCCGACAATCATTACGACCTTGATGGGCCAAAGGTAGGGCCGCCATGCGGAGCTGGATTGCTCCATATGGCCGATCTCTTCCGCGCCAGTAACCAGACCGCCGAAGAAGCTGAACGGCTCGGTCCCCCAATAGCCCAGCGAATAGGCGGTAGAACTCACCGCGCCATAGAGCAGCACACAGAGATAGAAGATCAGGAAAAGCACCGTGAATAGATCAAACCACGCTTTCCGGCGCAGCGACCAATCGCCATAGAGCAGGTCCATCCGCACATTCGAGCCAAGCTGGATCGAATAGGGCCCGCCCAAGATGTAATAGCCCACCATCACGAACTGCGCCATTTCCAGCGTCCAGAGGGACGGCACGAAGAACGCCTTGCTGACCGTCGACCACAAAAGCACCCCCATCAGGACAAAGATGCCATACATCATGACCCGCCCGATCCGCCGGTTCATCG
This sequence comes from Sulfitobacter sp. W027, assembly GCF_025143985.1. Taxonomy (NCBI): domain Bacteria; kingdom Pseudomonadati; phylum Pseudomonadota; class Alphaproteobacteria; order Rhodobacterales; family Roseobacteraceae; genus Sulfitobacter; species Sulfitobacter sp. W027. The sequence goes on along the minus strand of NZ_CP083564.1, from coordinate 138,253 downwards.
CATCAATGCTCCGGATATAGCCCCGCATGAATTTCATGGTTTGGCGTCCTTCATCGCGTCACTCATTTCGGGCCGCTCAAGCGCGGCGCGCAGCCAGTTGCTGATCATCTCGGCCATCTGCTGTTGCTCAGCTTCGGTCGAAATAAGGTCATTACGGATCTCAAGCATGACATGCGGATGACCATGGGCTAGCCCATGTTCTTTCAGCGTATGGGTCACTCCGTCTTGGGGGCCGTAGGGCGCGTTGCGTACGACATTGAGACCCGTGAATTCGGACGCCGCCGCAAGCATCGCATCGGCCAGCCGTGTGTCACTGTCGTGAAGAATGCCGATCTCAACGCTGCGCGGTTTGCCGTGGTAGATCGGCGTGAAACTATGCACGGTAACAATCGCAGGCGCATTGACCCGCTTGATCGTCGCAGCAAGGGTCGCGCGGAAAGGCTCGTAGTAACGTGTCACCCGCTCGGTCCGGCCCGCCTCATCAAGTGACGCATTGCCGGGGATCGCAAAAATCTCGCTCTGCGCGGGCATTGCGCCGGGGGCTTCGGGCGGACGATTGCAATCATAGACAAGGCGCGAAACGCGCCCGGCCACCAATACCGCGTCCAAATCCGAGGCCATCGCCCGCGCCACGGCCAGAGCACCGGGATCCCATGCCACATGGCTTTCGCGGGCTGCGGCATCCAAACCAAGACCATCATAGCAGGCCGGTATCTCACGCGCCGCATGTTCGCAGACCAGCACCAGCGGCGATTTGGCCCCGGCGTTAATCACTTCAACGGCTTCATTTGAAAGCTCTGTCCGCTCTGACACACTGTCCCCCTCAGTTACATCAAACCTCATTCGGGCGGGGGGCGTCTGTCAACAGAATAATGTCGAATTTATTACAACGCTGCTCAGTTTGTGCTATTACTCGTCAAAAGAGGGGCATCTATGGCTGAACCGACGCTGACCATTTCCGACCGTATCCAGCAAGAGTTGGATCGGCTGACCCGTGCGGAACGGCAACTCGCCCATTCGATTCTAGAGAATTACCCCGCCTCCGGCCTTGGCCCGCTGACCGCGCTGGCGAAGGACGCCAATGTCTCTACCCCCACCGTGGCGCGGATGGTGCAAAAGCTGGGATACAAGGGATACCCCGAGTTTCAGAACGAGTTGCGCGAAGAGCTAAAGGCTAAGGTCAAGAACCCCATTGCGAAACATGACACATGGGCCGAAGGCGCGCCCTCGGGCCATGTGCTCAACCGGTTCACCGATGCAGTGATCGACAACATCCGCCATACGCTGGGTCAAATTGAGCCGGCCACCTTTGACCGCGCCTGCGCAATGATCGCGGATACCAAGCACCCGCTATACATTGTCGGCGGGCGCATCACGCACACCATGGCCGAGTATCTGTTCCTGCACGCGCAGATCATCCGCCCGCGTGTGACGCATATCCAATCGACCTCCAACGCGTGGCCGCACTACCTGCTGGACGTGGCCGAAGGCGATGTTTTCGTCATCTTCGACGTGCGCCGCTATGAGAATAACACGCTGAAGCTGGCGGAGATGGCCCATGCGCGGGGGGCCAAGATCATCCTGTTCACGGACCAGTGGCGCTCTCCTGTGCACAGCCTTGCCGATATCTGTTTCTCCAGCCGGATCGTCGCGCCCTCGGCTTGGGACAGTGCGGCGGCGACGCTTTTGCTGGTGGAAAGCGTGATTTCCGCCATGCAAGACATCAACTGGGCCGACACCAAAGACCGGGCCGAGCGGCTGGAAGAGATGTTCGATCAGACCCGATTGTTCCGCAAGTTCACCTGAACTACGCAGGCTGATCGCCCTGCCATAAAGGGTATTGGCTTGCCCAAACCCCGCCAGTCGTCTATGGCCAGCACGCCGGGTGTGGTGTCCAGCGCGGTGCCGTGACACGCGCCAAGGCCGGAGGGGGACCGACCATGCGTGATGAAATCTTTTCGCCCAGCGAGCTTGAGCGCCACTATGACCTCGCGCCATCGCCTGCGCTGGCGGCTGAAATGGCCGATATCTACGCCAAGATGGACCGTGTCGTTTCCCCCCCCGATTGGGCCATCCACGCGCCCTATGTCGCCGCGATCAACAAGCTGAAAAAAGAGCGTAACGCGGTCATCCTCGCGCATAACTACATGACGCCCGACATCTACCATGGCATTGCCGATTTCGTGGGCGACAGCCTGCAACTGGCGATCAAGGCGACCGAGGTCGAGGCCGATGTGATCGTGCAATGCGGCGTGCATTTCATGGCCGAGACCTCGAAAATCCTGAACCCGTCAAAAACCGTGCTGATCCCCGACATGGAAGCAGGCTGTTCGCTGGCCGAAAGCATCACCGCCGAGGGTGTGGCCCAGATGCGCGCGCAGTATCCCGGCGCGCCGGTGGTGACTTATGTGAACACCACAGCCGAAGTGAAGGCCGCGTCCGACATCTGCTGCACGTCTTCCAATGCCGCGCAGATCGTCGCCGCGATGGAGAGTGACACCGTCATCATGACGCCGGACAAATACCTTGCCCAGAACATCGCCAAACTGGTGCCGCAAAAGCGCATCGTCTGGTGGGACGGCGCCTGCATTGTGCACGAACGCTATACTGCGAAAGATATTGCAGATTACCGCGAGTGGAACCCCGACACCCGCATCATCGCGCACCCCGAATGCCCGCCCGATGTGGTCGCGGAGGCAGACTTCTCCGGCTCTACCAGCGGTATCCTTGAGTATGTGCAGCGCGAAAAACCGGCCAAGGCAATGCTGGTCACCGAATGCTCCATGGCCTCGAACATCGCCGACGAACTGCCCGAGGTCGATTTCGTCGGCCCCTGCAACATGTGCCCCTACATGAAGAAAATCACGCTGGAGAAAGTGCTGTGGTCGCTCCACACCATGTCCGGCGCGGTTGAGGTTGAGGCGGAAGTGGCCGCTAAGGCGCGCGTGGCGGTGCAGCGGATGATCGACCTCTCCCGCGAACTCGGCCTATAAGGGCCGCGCCCCGTGCAAGAGATCGCAACCGGCAGGATCATCATCGTCGGTGCCGGGCTGGGCGCGCTTTATGCCGCGCTCTGTCTTGCGCCCCGCCCGGTTTTGCTGATCTCGCCTGACGCGCTCGGGTCGGGTGCCAGTTCCGCATGGGCGCAGGGCGGTGTGGCGGCCGCGATGGCGCAGGCCGACAGTCCTGAGGACCATGCGCTAGACACAATCGCTGCCGGTGCTGGCACGGTCGAGGCGCGCGTCGCGGCGACTGTGACGGAAGAGGCGCGCGCGCATATCCTCGCCCTGACAGATTATGGCACCGCTTTCGACCGCAGCCCCGATGGGGGCTATGTCATGTCCCGCGAGGCCGCGCATAGTTTCGCGCGTGTGGTGCGGGTACAGGGCGATCAGGCCGGGGCAGAGATCATGCGCGCCTTGATCGAGCGGGTGCGCAACACCCCGTCGATCCAAGTACTTGAAGGCGTGCTGGCGCGCGGCTTGGACTGCGACGGCACCAAAGTCACCGGTGTTGAGATCGAATTGGCCCGGTCCGAAGGCTCTGCCCCCGCCATGCTGCGCGGCGCAGGCGTTTTGCTGGCGGGCGGCGGCTCGGGCGGGCTTTATGCGCTGACGACCAACCCGGCACGGATCCGGGGGCAGGTGATCGGCATGGCCGCGCGGGCGGGCGCGCTCATTGCTGATGCCGAGTTCGTGCAATTCCATCCCACCGCCATCGATTGCGGCGAAGACCCCGCTCCGCTTGCCACCGAAGCATTGCGCGGTGCCGGGGCGCATCTGATCAACCGCGAAGGCGCGCGCTTTATGGAGGCGGTTCACCCCCTCGCCGAGCTTGCCCCGCGCGATGTCGTAGCCCGCGCGATCTTTGCCCAGACCCAAGCGGGCCTACGCCCCATGCTCGACACCCGCACAGCCTTAGGGGTTGCGGTGCTGACCGACTATCCCGCCGTCGCTGCCGCCTGCGCGCGTAACGGCATCGACCCGGTGACACAGCCGATTCCGGTGGCCGCTGCCGCGCATTACCACATGGGCGGCGTGGCTACAGATGCGCATGGGCGGTCCAGCCTTGCCGGACTGTGGGTCTGTGGCGAGGCGTCCTCGACAGGGTTGCATGGCGCAAACCGTTTGGCATCAAACGGGCTGCTCGAAGCGCTGGTGTTTGCCCGCCGCGCGGCGCAGGACATGCTTGAAGAGTGCCGCGCGGGTGATAGCGACGCCGTGACCCTGCCTGACCTCCCCTCTGGCGAAACGCCCGATGAAGCCCTCGTTACACAGTTGCGCCAGACCATGACGTCCCATGTCGGCGTTCTGCGCGATGCGGAGGGACTGCAACGCGCCCTCGCCACGATTGCACAGATTGAGACCGCACAGCCCGACTGCGCCCAGCTGCAAAACATGACCGCGACGGCAACACTGATCGCTGCCGCCGCCCTCGCCCGCCGCGAAAGCCGGGGCGCGCATTGCCGCACTGATTATCCCGACACGCTCCCCGAAGCCGCGCGCAGTTTTCTGACACTGGCCGAGGCCACCGCCCTGCGCTCCAACCCTGAGGAACTTCCCGCATGACCACCGCCCTGCCCGACCTGATCCTTGAGCCGCTGGTCCGCGCCGCGCTGATGGAAGACCTCGGCACCTATGGCGATGTCACCACGCGCAGCGTGATCCCCGAGGGCACGACCTATACCGCCCGCCTGCGCGCCCGCGCCGAGGGGGTCGTTTCCGGTATGCAGATCGCACGGCTGGCCTTTCATCTGGTCGACCCAACGCTTGAGGTTCGCACGCTGAAAGAAGACGGAAGCACGATTTCCAAAGGCGACACGCTGATGGAGATCGAAGGCTCTGCCGCCGCGATCCTTTCCGCCGAACGTGTGGCGCTGAACTTTGCCGGGCGGCTTTCGGGCATCGCCACCCTCACGGCGGCCTGCGTCGCCGAGACGAAGGGGACCGAGGCCCGGATCACCTGCACCCGCAAGACCACGCCGGGGCTGCGGATGGTCGAAAAACAGGCGGTGCTGCATGGCGGCGGATTCAACCATCGCTTCTCCCTCTCGGATGCGATCCTGATCAAAGACAATCACATCGCCGCCGCCGGGGGCATCCGGCCTGTCTTGCAGGCAGTGAAATCCAACGCCTCGCATATGATCCGGGTCGAGATCGAAGTCGACACGCTGGCGCAGCTGGAAGAAGTCTTGGACGAAGGCGGCGCGGATGTTGTGCTTCTGGATAACATGGACACAAAGACGCTGCTTCAGGCTGTGGAAATTGCCAAAGGACGTATCGTGCTTGAAGCTTCGGGCAATATGACATTGTCACGCATTGCCGAGGTCGCGGCGACGGGGGTGAACTATATCTCCATGGGCGCGCTGACACATTCCGCGACAACGCTGGACCTTGGGCTGGATTTCTGAACCAACTGGGGCAAAGATCGCGCAGCAGCGAAGGGAGCCCTGCCATGTCCGACCTCACAATTCGTACCGTGAAAGACCACGACCGCGCCGATTGGGAGCGGCTCTATCAAGGCTATGCCGCGTTCTACAAAGTCGAGCAGACGCCAGAGATGCGCGCACGAGTCTGGTCTTGGCTACATGATCCGCTGACCGAGGTCGAAGGGCTGGTCTGCGAAGATGCTCAAGGACGCGTGATCGGCCTGACCCATTTCCGGCACTTCGCGCGCCCCTTGGCGGCGGCGACGGGCTGTTTCCTCGACGATCTTTTTGTGGAGCCCGAAGCCCGCGGCAGCGGCGCCGCCGACGCGCTGATTGGGGAGGTGAAAAAAATCGCCCAGAAACGCGGCTGGAGCCTCGTGCGCTGGATCACGGCCGAGGATAACTACCGCGGCCGTGGGGTGTATGACAAGCTGGCCACGCGGACCAACTGGGTCACCTACGACATCAAGCTGTAGGGTCAGGCGCCTTTTTCGGGGCGTCGGGATTGGTCGGCTCGTCTGTGTCCGTCACCAACTCTGCCTCTTCGATGTCGTCGGTCCGGGTTGTCAGCGCGCCTTCTGGCGGCGTCGTTTCCGGGGCCCCGACGATCAGCGGCAGCATCTGCACACCGCTTGGCATGGCGACTTCGGAGAGCGGCGGCGTTTTCCATTCCAATGTGTCAAAGCTTTTGCAGTTTTCGCAGATCGGCTTCCATTCGGCGTGGATGTGGTGACAGTTTTCGCAAATCCACTGCGGCCCGCGCGAGACATTGAGCGCGCGTGTCAGCCAGCCTTTCACAACCGTATCAGACGCGCCTTCGCCCCGCTCAATCGCGGCCATAAGCGTGACGGACCGCGCCGAAGGATCAGTCTCAACCAGATTGCCAAGCGCACGGCGCGCTTCGGGGAAGTCCTCATTGGCGATGTGCAATTCGGCCAGCAGCATCTTGGTTTCGGGATGATCGGGCTGCGATTTGGTCAGCGCGCGGAACCGTTTGATGCGCTGCTGCGGGGTTTCATCCGGCTGGATCTCGGCAAAGGCGGCGGCGAGATCGGGGTGCGGATGCACGCTCCACGCCTTTTGCAATACTTTCGAGGCGTAGCGGGGTTTATCCTGCGCGATATAGCTGCGCGCGGCCATCACGGCGGCTGGCACCAGATCGGGCGACAGGCGGTTGGCTTCGATCGCGGCTTCGCGCGCTTCGATGCTGTTGCCCTCGGCGATGACTTCCCGGGCTTCCGACAGCGCCAGCACCGCATCGCGGCGTTTGTGCACGTCGCGCGGCAGATGGCCGTTTTTGTATTTGGCTTGCAGCGTCTGGCGCGCACCAGTCCAGTCGTGTTTGTCGGCCTGAAGCTTCAGCAGCGTATCGCCGGTTTCTTCGTGTTTGGGCTTCAGCGCGAAAGCTTTCTCGGCCAGTTTCAGCGCTGTCTCCGTATCTCCGTCAGCCAGCTTTTGCTTCATGATGCCGCGCACGCCGACGAAACGAGTCTTTTCGTCTTCGACCAGCTTGCGGTAGGTCCGTTCGGCCTTGCGGCGGTCGCCTGCGAGTTCAGCGGCTTGGGCCGTCAGCAAATTGGTTAACGCCGGACGCTTGAGGTAGCGGTCCGCCTTGGCGGCCTTGGCCATCGCAACCTGCCCTTCACCGCTGGCCAGCGCCATCAGCCCGTCCGACAGCGCCTCATAGCCCTTCCGCTCACGGTTTCGGTCAAAGTAGCGCGACAGCGCCGTCTCATCCCCGTTCAGGAAATGCCATGTTGCCGACAGCAACGCCACGATCTTGAGCAGCACCCAGACCGCGAACATCAACAGCAGCACGGCGATCACCGATTGAAGTGGCCCAAGGGTGTATTCCGTGCCTGCCACGGTCAACTGTATGCCGCCCTCGCTTTCCAGCAAGAAGCCCGCACCCCAGGCCAAAGCGGCGACAAGCACGACGAAAAGAACGATTTTAATAAGAGACCAGAGCATTTTTCGTTCCTCAGTTGGCCGTCAGGCGTTGGGAGAGTTCATCAGCAGCGGTTTTCGCGGCCTGACGCGCGCGGGCATCGGCGAGCCATTCCGCCATCGCGTCCTGCGCAGGCGCGGGCAACGTGTCAATCTCGGCCAGTGCATCGGTCAAACGGCCATCGCGCACCGCCGCTTCGGCGCGGGAGAGGACAGCATCGGCATCCGTTCCGTCACGCGGCGCAACCGAACGGGCACCGAGCTGGCGTTTCAGGAAACTGCCAAAGCCACCTTCACCTTCTTCAGGCACGGCGGCGCGGGCGGTGGCCAGTGCCTGCCGCGCGGCATCGGGATAGCGCGCTTGCAGATTGGCGAGAGTAACCACACCGCCCGCGGCGGTATCACTCAGCGCTTGGGGGATGTCCTCAACCCCGGCTTCCTGCAATTCTGCCAACGCGGTCTCAAAGGGGCGTCCGGCGCTGATCGCGGCGTTCATCTGGGTCATCGCTGTCTGGGCACGGGCCGCCTCGGCTGCGGCGGCGGTGGCCTCTTCGGCGCTTTGGGCGTTGTCCAGCAGGCTTTCGATTTCGCTGCGCTGCTCAGCAACAGAGGCGCGCAGGGCCTCCATCTCACGCTCAAACGCCGCGACCGCAATCTCGTTTTCGCCACCGCTCACGGGCTGTTTTTCAACCGTGGTGAGGCGGTTGTCGATCTCAGCCAACTGGGTTTGGAGCGCCGAAAGTTCTTCGCGGGCGGAGGTCAGCTCTGCGCTAAGCGCATCGACCTGCGGCAGGTTTTCCGGAAGGGCGGCAGGCTCATCAGCGCGGGCTTCTAAATCAGCGATGCGGGCCTGTTGCGCTTCCAAAGCGCTCTGCAGGTCCGCCGCACTTTGCGCGCGGGTGCCGAGCACGTCGTATTCCGATGCGGCAAAGCCCAGACCCGCGGCAATGGCACCGCCGAGAAGCATTGGGAAAAAGACACTCCGCTTGCGTTCTTTCGGGGCGGGCGCGGGGGTTGGTGTGGGCGTCGGGGATGGTTTTGAAGGCGCGTCGCTCGGCTTTTCGGTCTTGGTCGACGCGGGCTTTGACGTGCTATCGCTTGGTTTCGTCGCAGCCGCCGATGCGCGCGAAGGCGCGGGATCGGCGGCTGGTTTCTCTGGAGGCGTTACCTTGTCTTTGGAGAGAGTACCGTTGGAGGTTGCCTTGGGATCCTCCTTGGCAGAGGTCGTCACTGGCTTCGTATTTGTGGCGGCAGAGGGGCCCTCGGCCTTGGTAGGTACCTTTGGATTATCCTTGTCGGGGGTCGGCCCTGACTTCGGGTCTGTAGCGCTCTCGGCCATGGCCGGCGCTTTGTCATCAGGCCTGGACAGGTCACTTGCAGCGGTCGGTTTTGCCGTCGCGCTGTCGGATCCCGGCGCGGTTCTGGGCGTTTTGCCCGGCTCGGTTGGTTCAGTCTTTGCCGTATCGGCATTGGCGGCATCAGTTTTCGGCCCGTCGGATTTCAACGCGTCCGCACGCTTACCATCGGTCTCGATTGGCTTCGACTCACCAGCCTTCGCTGCCGTTGTTGCCTTATCCGCCGCAGGAGGGGTCTGATCGGCCGTGGTCTTGTCCGCTTCGTTCTTGCTGACCGTCTTTTTGGGTTTCGCCACGCCGTCCGCCTTTCGATTCTGAACCTGTCATTCACTCGCAGAGGCGAGCTTACCCGGCATACCTATGCCCCTCAAGGCAAGGTGGTGCAGCGAAAAAGTTTTTCAACGCCCTTCGCCATAGCTTCGCCGGTGGGTTCTGCGGCGACATCATGCGCATAGAGCGGCAGAGCTTCAAGCGCTTGAGCGGCGGCGGGGCTGATCGACAGGGCGATGACCTGCTCGGTGCAGGTGGCCTCGCGGGCGAAATGCTGGGCGCTACGCGGTGAAAAGAGCGGCACGATGACCGGGGCAGAGCCATTTAGAAGGGCCTGCGCCTCCTCCGTGAGAGGTAGAAGGTTTTGTTCATAGACCGTCGCGACTTTAGTGGTGAGACCCGAGGCGCTTAAAGCCCCGGCAACATCGCCCCGCCGATGGCGTCCGGCAAGGTGTAATAGCGGTCCGATCTGCAGGCGACTGGAAAGCTTTGCAATCATCGCCTCGGCATCCAGCCCGACCATTTCCGCCTGCCATTTTGCCCTGGCTGCCGCTTCCGTGGTTTGCGGCCCCACGCAATAGGCGGGCCGCCCGTTTCCCTCTGGCCCATGAGCGACACCATTGGCCGAGGTAAAGATCACCCCAGCAAAGGGCGTCAGATCAATCGCCTCGCCTGTCGGGGCAATCTCAATCAAGGGAGAGATCACGGCCCCTTCGCGCAGTGCAGGCGAGAGCCGATCCAGAAACTGCGCAGCACCGGGTTGAGGGCGTGTCAGAAGCAATCTTGGCTGTGGCATCGCAAGGCTCCGGCATTGTTTGCGCGTGATAGCGGTGTTACCTGCGGTACAGGTGCCTTGCAACGGAAAGCCCCCATGCCCTCTACCCAGCCTCAGCCCCGCTTGATCCTTGGTTTGGAAAGCAGTTGCGACGATACCGCAGCCGCCGTGGTGCGCATGGATGAGGACGGGCGCGGCACCGTGCTGGCCTCGGTCGTGGCGGGCCAGACCGAGTTGCACGCCGACTTTGGCGGCGTCGTCCCCGAGATTGCCGCCCGCGCCCATGCGGAAAAACTGGATCACTGTGTCGAAGATGCCTTGGCCGAGGCCGGGATCGGCCTGCCGGAGATCGACGCCATCGCCGTCACTGCGGGGCCGGGGCTGATCGGCGGCGTGGTCTCAGGGGTGATGTGCGCCAAGGGGCTGTCGGCAGCGACGGGCAAGCCGCTTTATGGGGTGAACCATCTCGCCGGTCATGCGCTGACCCCGCGTCTAACCGATGATGTGCCCTACCCCTATTTGATGTTGCTGGTGTCGGGCGGGCATTGCCAGTTCCTGCTGGTGCGCGGGCCGGAAAGTTTCGATCGTCTCGGCGGGACAATTGATGATGCGCCGGGCGAGGCGTTCGACAAGGTCGCGCGGTTGTTGGGTCTGCCCCAACCCGGTGGGCCGTCAATCGAGAAATGCGCGCAAGAGGGCGACCCGAAACGCTTTGCCCTGCCACGTCCGCTGTTGGATCGTGACGGGTGCGACATGTCCTTTTCGGGCCTGAAAACCGCCGTTCTGCGCGCACGCGACAAATGCGTGGAAGCCCATGGCGGGCTGACGCGGCAGGATCAAGCGGATCTGGCGGCAGGGTTTCAAGCTGCCGTAGTCGATGTGCTCACCCACAAAACGCGCCGCGCTTTTGCGGATTATCCAAATGAGGGCGCGCGTGGCCTTTGCGTGGCGGGGGGCGTCGCGGCGAACAAGTCCATACGCACCGCGTTAGAGACTGTTGCGGCGGAGCAGGAGGCGCGTTTCATCGCGCCACCGCTGGCGCTCTGCACAGATAATGCCGCGATGATCGCCTTCGCGGCAGGAGAGCAAGCCGCCTTGCGCGAGGCCGATGATCTGACACTCTCGGCACGTCCCCGCTGGCCGCTGGATACCGCGCGACCTTCGATGCTTGGCAGCGGCAGGAAGGGGGCCAAGGCATGAGCGTTTCCGTTCTTGGTGCAGGGGCTTTCGGCACGGCGCTGGCAATCTCGCTCGCGGGTAAAGGGCCGGTGACGCTCTGGGCGCGCGATGCAGGGGATATGGCCAAGCGCCGTGAGAATGCCAGACGCCTGCCGGGCTGCCCTTTTCCCGAAACGCTCGCGGTGACGGATAGCCTCGAGGAAGCGAGCGAGGCCGAGATCCTACTACTGGCCGTGCCGATGCAGAAATTGCGCAGCGTTTTGGAAGAGCACAAGGATGCGCTTCACGGGAAACATTTGGTTGCTTGCTGCAAGGGCATCGAACTGAGCAGCGGCGTCGGGCCGGTGAGCGTGATCTCCCAGACCATCCCCGATGCCACGGCTGCGATCCTGACGGGGCCAAGCTTTGCCGCTGATATCGCCCGCGGCTTGCCCACCGCGCTGACCTTGGCCTGTGGCGATGCGGCGGCGGGCAAACACCTGCAAGCGGAACTGACCACGGCGAACCTGCGGCTCTACCGCACCACGGATACCATCGGCGCGGAACTGGGTGGGGCGCTGAAAAACGTCGTCGCCATCGCGAGCGGGGCCGCGATTGGGGCGGGTCTGGGCGAGAGCGCCCGCGCCGCTTTGATGACGCGTGGCTATGCCGAGATGCAGCGCCTCGCCGCGCATCTGAAGGCGGAGCCGACTACGCTGGCCGGGCTTTCAGGCTTTGGCGATCTGACGCTGACCTGCACCTCCGAGCAATCGCGCAACTACCGACTGGGGCAGTCGCTGGGGCAAGGAACGCCCTTTGACTCTTCGACCACGGTCGAAGGTGCCGCCACCGCCCGCGCCGTTGATGCATTGGCGCGCAAAGCCGCACTCGATATGCCAATTACTCGCGCGGTTGCCGGATTGCTCGACAACCAGTTAGATGTGGCTGGCGCCATGAAGTCACTGCTGACCCGCCCCCTAAAGGAAGAATGATATGTTTGTTGCCCTGATTGCCCATGACAAAGCCGATGGCCTGCCGATCCGTCAGGAAAACCGGCCTGACCACCTTGCCTACCTCAAATCCAGCAATGCCGTGGCTCAAGCTGGCCCGCTTCTGGACGCCGAGGGCGGCATGATCGGCTCGCTCATCATTCTGGATGTGCCTGACATGGCCGCGGCCGGAGATTGGGCCGCGAATGACCCCTATGCCAAGGCCGGATTGTTCCAAAGCGTGACCCTGACCCACTGGAACCGGGTGATCGGCTGATGGCCTATTGGTTGTTCAAATCCGAACCCGCAACATGGAGCTGGGCGGACCAAAAGGCCAAAGGCGACGCGGGTGAGGAATGGGACGGCGTGCGCAATTATCAGGCGCGCAACTTCATGCGTGAGATGAAGCTTGGCGATCTGGGGTTCTTCTACCACTCGCAAAAGGACCGGGAGATCGTCGGCATTGTTGAAGTCTGCGCGGAAGCCCATCCCGACAGCAGCACCGATGACCCGCGTTGGGAATGCGTGGACATCAAAGCGGTGCGGTCATTCAGCGTGCCTGTGACGCTAGATACGATCAAAGCGGACCCACGGCTTGAAGATATGGTACTGGTAAAAAACTCCCGCCTGTCGGTGCAGCCCGTGACCGAAGCGGAATGGGAACTTATCTGCGCTTTGGGCAAAACTAAGCCTTAAGATCGGAAAAATTAACGATTAGGAAACGAAAAAGGGTTCCGGCACCCCGCCAGAACCCTTCTCACCCCATGTGCTCCCGTAACCACCACACATGTTCTTAAACCTCTGATCAGCCGCTAGACCGATACAAGAGTGATAGCAGAAGTCAGTCATTCTCGCAACTTTCTACTGTGTCAAAGCCCCTTCAAAAACGAAACGCGCGCTTAACCAAGCGCGCGTCCCAAATAAGGTTTTATTAATTCATTGCAACGGCTTAATCAGCCGTAAACGGCCTCTTTGCCGAAGTGTTTGACCAGCATGTAATAGACCACGGCGCGGTACTTGTTCCGCTCGGAACGGCCATAGGTCTCGATCGCTTTTTGAATGCCGCCCATGAGATGTTCGTCATCCGGCAAGCCAAGTTTCTTGATCAAGAAGTTCTCTTTAACGGTGTTCAATTCAGCCGTATCGCTGGAAGACACCGTTTGCGCGTCAGCGTTATAAATAGACGGACCGCAGCCGATCGTCACTTTGGTCAGCAGGTCCATATCCGGATCCATGCCGCACTTGTTCTTCAAATCTTCGGCGTATTTGGCGATCCATTCGTCACGCTTGCCCATAAAATCTCTCCCAATAGTAAACTTCGGCCCTTCAGGGGTTCCTGAAACGGGAGCCTAAAGTCATATCCCTGTTTTGCAAAAGATTTATTTCATGCGGTAGGCAGGTCCCGGAGTCGCAAAAAAAGAGGCGCCCGCGGTGGGGCGCCTCTCGGTTAGAATATCGGCGGTCGCTTAGGACGCGTCGTCGAGACGCACGTCGTCTTCGAGACCTTCAATGGCGCTCTCATCAACTTCGGGCTGGGCTTCCAGTTCGGCTTTGGTCCAAGAGCTTAGCTTTAGGTCGTTCTCAGCAGCCATGGAGATTTCGTCAAGCGGCACGGCGACAGTGTGTTCGCCAAGGCCAAGGAAACCGCCCACGCCTACGATCGCGGCGTAGCCTGTATCGGTTTTGATTACGTAATCAATGTCACCGATCTTGTCGCCATCGGCTTCGACCACGGTCAGGCCAACCAGGTCACCCACAACCATACCGGAGAAAGCATTGCTCATGCCGGTGTCGGTGCGCGTCACGTCTGTTTCCATGTTCGCTTCGGTATCGGAAGCGACATCATCGGTCAGGTCAGTCTCATTCTCACCTTCGATTTCGGCGGTCATTTCGCTATCGACCGTCGCGTCGTCATCAGTGGCGACGTCGGTGTCTGCATCAACATCCGCTTCGATCTCGCTGTCTGTTTCCGCACTGAGCGTAGAGTTGGACTCAGAATCTGCGTCACCGGCCAGATCGGCTTCGGCATCAAGGTTCGTGTCGCTCTCTGTCTCGGCGGTTAGATCGCCTTCGACTTCTACATCAGATTCGACGTCAGCTTCAGCGCTGTCGGTTGTGGAGCGCACGGCGTCATCCACGGCCTCGGCAGTCTGATCTGCGGCATCGCGTGTCGCTTCGGCTGTGTCTTCTGCCTGCTTCTTAAGCGATGTGCCCAGATCCTCGGCGGAATTGCTTACGCTCTCACCCGAGACAGTCGCCTCGGCGGTCGCAGCAGCACCGGCCTCGGTGTCTGCGGTCTGAGCGAATGCGGTGCCCGCTGTCAGTGCAAGGGCGGCGACGGTGGATTTCAGGAATGTACGTTTCATTTTCGAACTCCTTTTTAATGGTCTGGGGGAGAAACACCGCCCGCCTGACTATGTTCCGCCCTCTAGCAGGCAGCTACGGAAATGTGCTTGAATCCGCCGATCGACCGTTATTTTAGTTTTAGTTCAATGCACTAGATGAAAAACGCCGCCCTGCGGTCTGCGGGGCGGCGTAAAAATCTTGGGAAGGGGCGGAACCCCTCGGGATTTAGTAGCGGTAGTGCTCGGGCTTGAACGGACCATCGGGGGTCACGCCGATATAGGCAGCCTGTTCGGCATTCAGCTTGGAAAGCTTCACGCCGATCCGATCAAGATGCAGGCGGGCAACTTTTTCATCCAGATGCTTGGGCAGGATGTAGACGTTATTGCCGTATTTGTCGGTGTTTTCCCAGAGCTCGATCTGCGCCAAAACCTGATTGGTAAAGGAGGCTGACATCACGAACGACGGGTGGCCGGTGGCGTTGCCGAGGTTCAGCAGGCGCCCTTCGGAGAGCAGGATCAGGCGATTGCCGTTCGGCATCTCGATCATGTCCACCTGTTCTTTGATGTTTGTCCATTTATGGTTCTTCAGCGCCGCGACCTGGATTTCGTTATCGAAGTGGCCGATGTTGCCGACAATCGCCATGTCCTTCATCTCGCGCATATGTTCGATGCGGATCACGTCCTTGTTGCCGGTGGTGGTGATGAAGATATCGGCGGTGGCTACGACATCTTCCAGCAGCACGACTTCAAAACCGTCCATCGCGGCTTGCAGCGCGCAAATTGGATCGACCTCGGTCACTTTCACGCGGGCACCGGCACCGCGCAGGCTTGCGGCAGAGCCTTTGCCGACATCGCCGTAGCCCATGACGACCGCGACCTTACCGGCCATCATCGTGTCGGTGGCGCGGCGGATACCGTCGACGAGGCTCTCTTTACAGCCATATTTGTTGTCGAATTTCGACTTAGTGACAGAGTCGTTCACATTGATCGCGGGGAAGGGCAATTGGCCCTGTTTCACCAGATCATAGAGACGGTGCACGCCGGTGGTTGTCTCCTCAGAAACGCCTTTAATCTGCTCACGCATCTTGGTGAACCAGCCGGGGCTTTCCGCCATACGCTTTTTGATCTGAGCAAAGATCGCTTCTTCTTCCTCGGACTTCGGCACGGCGATCAGCTCTTCTTCGCCATTCTCAACCCGTGCGCCCAGCAGAATGTACAGCGTCGCATCGCCGCCATCGTCGAGGATCAGGTTCGGGCCTTCGGGGAACATGAAGGATTTGTCGAGGTAATCCCAATGCTCAACCAGCGACTGGCCTTTGATGGCGAAGACCGGAACGCCCGCTTCGGCAATCGCCGCCGCGGCGTGGTCTTGGGTGGAGAAGATGTTGCAGGATGCCCAACGCACATCCGCGCCAAGTGCGACAAGCGTCTCAATCAGAACGGCGGTCTGGATGGTCATGTGCAAAGAGCCGACGATCCGCGACCCTTTCAAGGGCTTGCTTTCACCGTACTCGTCGCGCAGCGCCATCAGGCCCGGCATCTCGGTTTCGGCGATGTCCAACTCTTTACGACCGTAGGCCGCCAGATTGATATCCTTAACAATATAGTCGTGGGCCATGCGGCGCTCCTGTTTGCAGTGTTGCAGGGCGGTTAGCACCTTCGCCGCGAATTCTCAATGTGAATGGGGAAACGCCCCGCCTCATCAATCCAGAAGAGCGGCCAGTTGCTTATCGCCAGCGAGCCCGGCCATCCAGTCATCGCCCTGTGCCATGACACAGGCATTGCCATCGGCCATGGTTTTCACCAATGTCCACGTCCCCGATTGATCCGATGCCCAGAGTTGGCTGTTGTCGTTCCGCTGGCCCGGCACAGGCTCTTCACCGTACCAATCGATCAGGGCGGACTTCATTTCCTTGGCGGGCATGCAGACTTCTTCTGCCTGTGCAGCACCTGCGAGGCTGGCCAAGGTAACTGCAAGTATCGTACCGGAAAAAACGGGTTTCATGATTATCTCCTTCGTGGGATGAACAGGATGTAAAGGGGAATGGTTCCCAAAGGATTACCAAGGAAGGACCGCATCGCGATGGCTCAGAAACCCCGCGCGTGGCAGAGGATGCTCTCAGGTCGGCGGCTTGATCTGCTGGACCCGACCCCGGTGGATGTTGAGATTGAGGACATCGCGCATGGGCTGGCCTTCGTCGCCCGCTGGAACGGGCAGACGCGGGGCGACTATGCCTATTCGGTCGCCGAGCATTCGCTGCTGGTCGAGACGATCTTTGCCCGGATCGCCCCCCGCGCGCCTGCGAAATGGCGCTTGGCAGCCCTTCTGCATGACGCCCCGGAATATGTAATCGGTGACATGATCTCGCCCGTGAAGGCTGCCGTTGGGCCGGATTATCGCGCCTTGGATGAGCGGTTGACCACCGCCGTGCATCTCCGCTTCGGCCTTCCCGCCAGCTTGCCGGTGCGGGTGAAGCAGCAGATCAAGAAGGCGGATCGCGTCAGCGCATGGATGGAGGCGAGCCAGATCGCTGGCTTTTCCGAGACCGAGGCAACCCGTTTCTTTGGCCGCCCCGATGCGGCGCTGATGGAGGGGCTAACCATCCTGCTGCGCCCGCCGGTTGAGGTGCGCGCCGAATTCACCGAACGGCACGCGGCGCTGCTGCGCGAGATGGCGTGATCCACATCCGCCGCGCCGGGGCGCTTGATACGCGCGCTTTGGCCGAACTGCTGAACGCCATTATCGCCAAAGGCGGCACCACCGCCATGGTCAGCCCCGTCACCGCGCGTGAGTTGCAGGGCTGGATGGCCGCCCCCGACAGCGCATGGCATCTGGCGGAAGGTGAAAGCGGCAAGATCAAAGGCTTTCAGTACATCGAACCCCATCCAGACCTGCCAGCGGGCGGCGTAGATGTGGCGACATTCGTGCGTTTGGGAGAGACGGGCTTCGGCATCGGTTCGGCCCTGTTTGAGCAGACGAAGCGCGCCGCCCGTGACCTAGGCTATGGCCATATCCATGCCATCATCCGCGCCGACAATTCCGGCGGGTTGGCCTATTACCAAAGCCGCGGGTTTGAAGATTTCCGCCGCCTGCCCAACTGTACGCTGACCGACGGCACGCGTGTTGATAAAGTTTGGAAACGGTTCGAGCTTTAGCGCGGCGAGCGTTTTGCCAAAATCCGCTGCAAGGTCCGCCGGTGCATGTTCAGGCGCCGCGCGGTTTCCGATACATTGCGATCACACAGTTCATAGACCCGCTGGATATGCTCCCATCGTACGCGATCCGCACTCATGGGATTTTCCGGCGGCTCGGGCAGATTGCCCCCGGTGGCCAGAAGCGCGTTCACGATGTCATTGGCGTCAGCGGGTTTTGAGAGGTAATCCGTAGCGCCACTTTTGACCGCCGCAACCGCCGTGGCAATCGCCCCATATCCGGTCAGCACGACAACCCGCGTATCGGCGCGTTTGTCGCGGAGCACTTCGACAACATCGAGACCATTGCCATCCTGAAGGCGCAGGTCGACCACGGCAAAGGCCGGGGGACGCGCGGTGGCGATGGCCTTGCCCGCCGCGACAGAACCTGCGGTTTCCACCTCAAAACCGCGTTTTTCCATCGCCTTGGCCAAGCGGCGCAGGAACGGCTCATCGTCATCGACCAGAAGCAAACTGCGGTCTGGGCCTAAGTCAGCAATATCCTGCATCAACATACCCTCTCAAAGGTTAATATGGGGCGGCTATCGCGGCGGGTCAATTTCAGCTTTGATCGAGGAAGCAACCAATGCTGTCGGCCATCTGCTCGGGACGCACTTCGCGGCGGAAAAAGTCCACGACGCCTTCGCCGGGCAATACCAAATAGCTGAAGGTCGAGTGATCGACGAGGTATTCGCCATTCTCATCTGCCGGGTGGGCCTTGTAGTAGGTGCGGTAAGCTTGGCTGGCCGCTTTGACTTGTTCAGGCGAACCGGTGAGCCCTACCATACGCGGGTGCATTACCTCGGCAAAGTCACCGACCACTTCGGGCGTGTCGCGTGCCGGGTCGACGGTGATGAAAACCGGCGTGATGCTCTGACCGCGCTCTTCTAGAATCTCGGTCGCTGCGGCGTTGCGGTCCACGTCCAGCGGGCAGACATCGGGGCAAGAGGTATAGCCGAAATAGAGCAAGGCGGGCTCGGTAATCACGTCCGCATCGGTTACGGTTTCGCCGGCACCGGTGACCAATTCAAACGGCCCGCCGATATCGCCGCCCGCCACTTGGCTCGACCGGCAGGAGGCATAGGCATCGTCTTCGCCGCGCAGCACCATAAAGGCCGTGCCTGCCAGAAATACCGCTGCAACCCCAACTGCACCGAATGCAATCACCTGTTTCATGTCAGTCCTCCGCGCCGATAGCCGCTCTTGATCGTGTTTCGCCGCAGACCTACGCTAGATCGCAGGTGATGCAAGACGCAAAGAAGTGATGGGGCTAAGATGACGCAGGCAAATATTCGGCCCCTCGACGGGCGCACCCGCGCCAGTTGGATCCGGCTGCGCACGATGATCCTGTTGCGCTGGTTCGCCATTGCCGGACAGTTGACCGCGGTGACCGTTGCGCAATGGGCGCTTGGGCTGCAACTGGCCTTTGGCCTTTGTTATCTGACGATTGGTGCCTCGGTGGTGGGCAACCTCGTCGCGGCCTTCGTATTCCCCCAGAACAAACGCCTGTCCGAGCGCGAGAACCTCGCCATGGTGCTGTTCGATCTGCTGCAGCTGACCGCGCTGCTGGGGCTGACCGGGGGGCTGCACAACCCGTTCGCACTGTTGTTGTTGGCGCCGGTCACGATCTCTGCCACCGCGCTCAGCCTGCGCTCGACATTGGTGCTGGGCGGTACGGCGATCATCGCAGCTTCGGTGCTGGCGCTGTGGCATCTGCCGCTGGTCACCCAGTCTGGCGATGTGTTGCGCCAGCCGGGCATCTTTGTCTTTGGCCATTGGGCGGCGCTGCTGATCGCCATTGTCTTTACCAGCGCCTATTCCCGCCGTGTCACGTCTGAGGTCCACTCCATGGCCGACGCGCTCTCGGCCACGCAATTGGTGCTGGCGCGCGAACAGAAACTGTCGGACCTTAGCGGCGTCGTCGCTGCCGCCGCGCATGAGTTGGGCACGCCGCTGGCCACCATCAAACTGGCCAGCACCGAACTGCTGGGTGACCTCGAAGACCGGCCCGATCTGGCCGAAGACGCCGCGTTGATCCGCGATCAGGCTGACCGGTGTCGCGATATCCTGCGCGACATGGGGCGTATCGGGAAAGACGATCTCCACATGCAACGCGCGCCCCTGACAGCCGTGGTGAAAGAGGCCGCCGAGCCGCATCTGGAGCGTGGCAAGACGGTGATGTTCTCTGACAATCCAATGGCCCGAGATCACGCGCGGCCCCCGACGATCCCCCGCAAACCCGAGATCATTCACGGGCTGCGCAATTTGGTGCAAAACGCAGTGGATTTTGCTGAAACCACGGTTTGGATCGAGACCGAATGGTCCGCCGAGGATATCTCAGTGCGGATTATCGACAATGGGCCGGGTTTCCCGCCCCAGTATCTGGGCCGGATCGGCGATCCATTTCTGCGCCGTCGTAGCGGCACGGCCAGCGAACCTGCGCGGCCTGAATATGAGGGTATGGGGCTGGGACTTTTCATCGCCAAAACATTCCTCGAACGCTCCGGCGCGCGGCTGCGGTTTGCCAATGGGTCAGACAGCGGTTGGCTGCGCGGGCTGCCCCCCGCAGGCAGCGGTGCGGTGGTCGAAGTCGTCTGGCCGCGCCGCCTGCTGGACCTTGGCCCCGACGATACAGTTATCGGAGAGAACCAGCGCCTGACCGCTTGACTGCGGGCGCCATGAAAAGGCGTTAATGAACCATTAACCTTTGGCCGCCAAAATAGGGCGTCGCATTTGCCGAAAGGGTTTTCCGTCATGGCATTGCCGGATGTTCTCATAGTGCTTGCCGCCGCCTCTGTCACCGCTTTGGGCGCCCTCTGGTGGCTGAACCTGACTGCTGGCCGCCCCGCCGTGGCCCCGCCTGACATCGACGATATGAGCCTGCTTTTCGAAGACGGTCACCTGATCCACGGCTCTGACAGCGCGCTGACCCGCTTTGCCCTCGCCCCCGGCTATCACCAATGGGAGGATATCCGCGAAGCGCTGCTGTCGCGGTTTCCGGAATTTCCAGCTGTGCCCCGCCATGGGGCCACCGGCAATCTCACCCTCGCGGCAGAAGATGGCGACAGCCCGCCAGAGCTTCGCATCACGTGGCGGGACGCATTATGCTGGTTGCATCTCCCCCAGACCCGCGTGGCGGAAGAGATTACCCAGGAGACTTTCACCAAACTTGCCGCCCTGCGCCGCGCCAGTGACAGCAGTCCAAACCCCGCGTGGCAGACCGAAGCAAGCGGGCGGATCATCTGGCACAATCGGGCATATGCGGCGCTTAAACGAAAGGCAAAAACTGATCCCGACAGCGGCGGTGCCGCCCTGTTTAGCACGCCCTCACCTGAACACCCTAACCGCGTCTGCCTGCGCAATGCCGAAGAAGGAAAGCCCGATTGGTACGCCCTGACAACCACCACAGAGGACAATGTGCAGGTCTATCACGCTACCTGTATCAACGCCGTTGTCGCCGCCGAAGAGGCGCAGCGCAACTTTGTCCAGACCCTCGCCAAGACCTTTGCGCATCTGTCCATCGGGCTGGCGATCTTCGATCGCAATGGGCAGTTGGCCCTGTTCAACCCCGCGTTGGTTGACCTGACCGCCCTGCCCGCCCCGTTTCTCAGCGCCCGACCCACAATGGTGTCGTTTTTCGATCAACTGCGCGAAAGCCGCCGCATGCCGGAACCGAAGAACTACAAGACTTGGCGTCAGGAGATTGCAGAGGTGATCTCCGCTGCGACCGATGGGCGCTATCAGGAAACATGGTCGCTCGAGAACGGGCAGACCTACAGCATTCGTGGCCGCCCGCACCCCGATGGCGCCACCGCCTTCCTGATCGAAGACATCACAGCCGAAGTCACCCTGACCCGTAATTTCCGCGCCGAGCTTGAGCAGAGCCAAAGCCTGCTCGACACGCTCGAAGATGGTTTCGCCGTTTTCTCCGCCTCCGGCGTGCTGACATTCTGCAACGCCGCCTATCGGACCCAGTGGAAGCAAGACCCCGACAAAAGCTTTGCCGAAATCACCATCAATGACGCAATCCGCGTCTGGCAAGAAATGTCGGCGACCACTCCGCTTTGGCCCGACATCGCCGAATTCGTCCTCTGCCGCGGCGACCGTGATGGCTGGAACATGCCTATCTACCCCCTTAAAGGCGCGCCGCTCTCCTGCGAGGTCTCGGCCATCGCTTCTGGCGCAACGCTTGTGCGCTTCCGCCCGATCCCTGCCGGGGCGGCCTGCAAAGATCGCTCGGCCACCCCTTCTGAAAGCAACCGGCGGCAACCCTCCAACTAGGGCATTCCCGTCCGCTTTAATCTTGCGGCTGCGCGTCGGCACGCTAAGCATGGGGGCATGTCCGACGATACCCTTTCCCTCCTGCTTAGCAGCCCTGATGAGACCGCCCGGCGCGCCCGGCAATTGGCCCGCCGCCTGTTGCCCGGTGACGTCATCCTGCTCAGCGGCGATGTCGGTGCGGGTAAGACCCATTTCGCCCGCGCGCTGATTGCTGAGCTGCTTGACTATCCCGAGGATATACCCTCGCCTACCTTCACGCTGGTGCAAACCTATGAGGGTCAAAGCGGTGCGATCTGGCATGCTGACCTTTACCGCCTGACCTCAACCCATGAGATTGAGGAACTGGGGCTGGTCGAAGCCTTTCACGACGCAATCTGTCTGGTGGAATGGCCGGATCGGCTGGGTCCGCTGGCGCCAGCCGGCGCACTGCATATCAGTCTTTTCCCCGGTGACGAAGAAGACAGCCGCGTGCTGACTGCCCAATGGACCCAAGCCGATTGGTCCGACAGGCTGACCGAGTGGCGCATATGACGAAACGCACCCTTTTGATCGATACCATTTTGCAAATGGCAGGCTGGGCCGAGGCCACCCGCAAACTTCTGGCAGGCGATGCCTCTAACCGGCGCTATGACCGGTTGCGCAAAACAGATGGCGATACGGCCATCTTGATGGATGCCCCACCGGAACGCGGCGAAGACGTGCGCCCCTTCCTCCATGTCGCCACCCACCTCGCGGACTGTGGCCTCAGCGCGCCGGCGATCTACCACGCCGACAGCGACCAAGGGTTGCTGCTGATCGAAGACCTTGGCGATGATCTCTTTGCCCGGTTAATGGCGGCCGATCCCGCTCAGGAACTCCCCCTTTACCGCGCCGCCGCTGACGTGCTGGTCAAGTTGCACAGCGCCCCCTTGCCGGAACTGCCGCTTTGCGATGCCGAATGGCTTACCGATATGACGGCCCCTGCATTTGACTTCTACGCGCCCGAAGGCGGGCGACAGGCAAAAGACGCTTTCGGGCAGGCTTTCCACCCCCTCGCCACTGCACTGGATGACGCCCCGACGGTCGTGATATTGCGCGACTATCATGCTGAGAACCTGCTGTGGTTGCCGCAGCGCGAAGGAGCCGCGCGCGTGGGCTTGCTGGATTTTCAGGATGCGCTGCTGGGCCACCCGGCCTATGATCTTGTCTCAATCCTCCAAGACGCCCGCCGCGATGTCCCCCGCGCAGTAGAGGCGCAGATCATCGACTATTACCTCGGTCAAACTGAGCAGGAGGACGCCCCCTTCCGCCGGGCCTATGCGCTGCTTGGCGCCCAGCGCAACCTGCGCATTCTGGGCATCTTTGCACGCCTTTGCCTGCGCGATGGCAAACCGCATTACGTCGATTTGATCCCCCGCGTGTGGCAGCATCTGCAACATAACCTGCGCCATCCCGCGCTTGCCGCTGTGGCTGATAGTCTTGCAGGCGTGCTGCCGCCTCCGACCCCCGAATTTCTGGAGCATCTGAAAAGCCAATGCGCGAGAATCCCGACGCCATCATGATGTTCGCGGCCGGGTTCGGCACGCGTATGAAACATCTCACCCAAAACCAGCCCAAGCCCATGGTGCCGGTTGCCGGGCGCCCCTTGGTCGACCATGCGCTGGACCTTGCCCGTGGGATTTCGCCTGCGCGGATCGTGGCGAACCTGCACTACCTGCCTGACCAGTTGGACGCCCATCTGCGGACGCAGGGCGTAGAGACCGTGATTGAAACGCCTGAGATCCTCGACACGGGCGGTGGGCTGCGCAATGCCCTGCCGCTGCTGGGCGCGGGCCCCGTGTTTACCATGAACAGTGACGCGATCTGGGCCGGGGCGAACCCCCTCGAAATGCTGCGCAGCGCATGGGATCCGGCCCGAATGGAAGCGCTGTTGATGACTGTGCCGCTGGAAAACACACTTGGACATGGCGGCACGGGCGACTTTACCCGCGGTGCGGAGGGCCGCCTGCAACGCGGACCGGGGCAGGTCTATGGCGGAGTGCAGATCATCAAGACCGATCTGCTAGCCGATATCGATGCCGAGAAGTTCTCCCTAAACCTGTTGTGGGATATGATGCTTAAGCGCGAGACGCTGTTCGGCCTGCCCTATACCGGGCGCTGGTGCGATGTGGGTCATCCCGACGGCATTCCCCTCGCCGAAAGCCTTCTGGCGGGCGCCGATGTTTGAGCCGCAGGACAGCCCCCGCGTCTTTGGCCTTGCCCCCGGGGTCGACTTCCCACGCGGGCTGGTGCGTGGGCTTTGTGACCGGTTGGAGGGTGGCCCGCCCGAGGCGATGGCTCGGGTAGAACTTATAGTGAACACCAACCGCATGGCACGCCGGTTGCGCCATGATTTCGATGCGGGCCCGGCAGGCTTTCTGCCGCGCATCCGGCTGATCACGGACCTTGACGCCTTGGCGCCGGGCGTTGCCCTACCAGCGCCGACACCGCCCCTGCAACGGCGGCTGGAACTCATTCAGCTGGTCTCGCGCCTGCTGGATGCCGCGCCGGATCTCGCGCCGCGTGCGTCACTTTATGCACTGTCGGACAGCCTCGCCGGGTTGATCGACGAGATGCAGGGCGAAGGGGTCTCTCCCGAGACAGTGGCCGGGCTGGACGTTGGCCATCTTTCAGCCCATTGGGAGCGCGCGCAGCGGTTCCTTGCCATCGCCCATGATTATCTAGGCCAGACCACAACCCGCCCGGATGCCGAGGCGCGGCGGCGGCAACTGGTTGCCCGGATCATCGCCCGTTGGCAGGACGCGCCGCCGCAGCATCCGGTCATCCTCGCTGGCTCCACCGGGTCGCGCGGGACCACCGCGCTGCTGATGGAGGCCGTGGCCCGCCTGACCCAAGGCGCGGTTATCCTGCCGGGTTTTGATTTCGAGATGCCGACCGCCGTTTGGAATGAACTGGATCAAGCGCTTTTGGCCGAGGATCACCCGCAATACCGTTTCCGCAAGCTGATGAATATGCTTGGCGTTTCACGGGGGGCGATTGAGCCTTGGTGCGAGATGCCCGCCGTTTCTGATGCACGCAACAAGCTCCTGTCGCTGTCGCTCCGGCCTGCGCCGGTCACCCATGCTTGGCTGAACGAGGGGCCAAAGCTGGAAGACCTGCATGGTGCCACGGCCGACATCACCCTGATCGAAGCGCCCACGCCGCGGGTCGAGGCATTGGCCATCGCCCTGCGTCTGCGCCAGGCTGCCGAAGACGGGGTGAAAGCCGCGTTGATCACGCCTGACCGGATGCTCACCCGGCAGGTCACGGCGGCGCTGGACCGCTGGAACATCCTGCCCGACGACAGCGCCGGGATGCCGCTGCAACTCTCCCCGCCGGGGCGGTTCTTGCGCCATGTGGCGGCGCTGTTTGTCCGAAAACTCGATGCCGAAGCGCTGCTGACCCTGTTAAAACACCCGCTGACCCACAGCGGCGCGGGGCGGAACTTTCACCAGCTTTACACCCAGCGGCTCGAGGCCGAGATCCGCCGTCACGGGCTGCCCTATCCCGATGCCGAAGGGTTGACCGAAATCGCGGAACGCGCGGCAAAGCGGATGGAAGACCCCAGCGGCTTCCGCGATTGGGTTGCTTGGCTGGGCGAGACCTTTCCCGGCCATGACGCCCCCGGAGAGCGGCCCCTGCCAGATTGCGTCGCCACCCATTTAGCGCTGGCCGAAAGGATCGCTGCCGGTCAACCCGCTGACCCCGATCATCTGCTTTGGCAACATGGCGCAGGCATTGCGGCGGAAGCTGTGATGGCGAACCTTACCGAACATGCCGTGCATGGCGGCGCGATGAATGCCGCCGATTATGCCGATCTGCTCGGCGCGCTCTTGTCCCAAGAGGAGGTGCGTGAGGCCGATACCCCGCATCCCGACATCATGATCTGGGGCACGATGGAGGCGCGGGTACAGGGGGCCGATCTGGTCATCCTCGGCGGACTGAACGAAGGCACCTGGCCCGAAGCGCCGCCGCCCGATCCTTGGCTTAACCGTCAGATGCGCGAGAAGGCCGGGCTGCTGCTGCCCGAACGGCGCATCGGCCTGTCGGCGCATGATTATCAACAGGCCATCGCCAGCCCCGAGGTTTGGATCACCCGCGCGATCCGCTCGGATGAGGCTGAAATGGTGCCTTCGCGCTGGTTGAACCGCTTGGGCAACCTGCTGGGCGGCTTGGGCGAAACTGGCGGACCAGAGGCGTGGAAGGCGATGCAACAACGGGGCAACCGCTGGCTGGATCAAGTGCGCGCCTTGGAGGCAGTGGAGCGTACGCACCCCGCGCCGCGCCCCTCGCCCCGCCCGCCCCGTGTCGCGCGGCCCCGCAAGCTATCGGTGACCGAGATCAAGACACTGATCCGCGACCCCTATGCCGTCTACGCCAAACACAGCCTGAAATTGCGGCCGATCAATCCCCTCGTGCAATCACCGGATGCGCCGGTGCGCGGCATCGTTTTGCACCGCATTATGGAGGATTTCGTGAAGCTGGTGGCCCGCGACCCTGCGCGGCTGAACCGTGACACCTTGATGCAAGTCGCCGCCGAGGTGTTGGAGGAGGAAGCCCCTTGGCCCGCCGCCCGCGCCATGTGGCTGGCGCGGATCGACCGGATCGCCGATTGGTTCATCGCCCGTGAAAGCCAGCGGGCGGGTTTTTCCAGCCCCGTGGCCTTTGAGCAAGGCGCGCGCGGCAGCTATACCTTTGCTGACCTCGGCTTTACCCTCAGCGGGTTTGCGGATCGGATCGACCAGACCGATGATGGCGATGTGCTGATCTATGACTACAAGACCGGAACCCCGCCGGGCAAAAAGGAACAGCGCCTTTTTGACAAGCAACTCTTGATTGAAGCAGCGATGGTCGAGCGTGGCGGCTTTCCTGAGGTGGGCGTGGCCCATGTGGCCCATGCTGCCTTTATCGGGTTGGGATCGAAACCCGTCGAAGTACCCGCGCCGCTTGAAGAGGAGAACCCTCAGGAAGTGCTGGCTGGCCTTCACGCGCTGCTCTCACGTTACCTTGATGAGGGGCAAGGCTTCACGGCGCGGCGCATGGTGCAGACCGATGCCTTTGCCGGAAACTTTGACCAACTCGCCCGTTTCGGCGAATGGGACGGCACCAGCCCCGCCAAACCGGAGGATCTGGAATGATGCGCGATTTTGACGATGCCACCCGCGCCCAGATCGAAGCGGCGCGGCCCGATGCCTCCACTTGGCTGACCGCGAATGCGGGCTCTGGCAAGACCCGCGTGCTGACCGACCGCGTGGCGCGGCTGTTGCTGGATGATGTCGAACCGCAACATATTCTTTGCCTGACCTACACCAAGGCTGCCGCCTCTGAGATGCAGAACCGTCTGTTCAAACGCTTGGGCGAATGGGCGATGCTGAAGGACAAGGCACTGCGCGATGCCTTGGCCGATCTTGGCGTGCAGGGCGAATTAGCGCCTGAGCAATTGCGCAATGCCCGCACCCTTTTCGCCCGCGCGATTGAGACACCGGGCGGGCTGAAAATCCAAACCATCCACTCCTTCTGCGCCGCCCTTCTGCGCCGCTTCCCGCTGGAGGCGCAGGTCAGCCCGCAATTCACCGAGATCGAAGACCGCGCCGCCGATCTGCTGCGCGCCGAGATCGTTGATGAGATGGCCGAAGGCGAAGATGCCCCTCTCGTGGCCGACATCGCGCGGCACTACACAGGCGAGGATTTCGCGAGCCTGACCCGTAGCATCGTCGGCCAGCGCGACGCTTTTACCGAAGCGCGGTCATGGGCCGATATCCTAGCGCTTTTTGACCAACCCGAAAATCTGACCGAAGACAGCATCGCCGGTTCCGTCTTCCTCGGCAGCGAAGCGGCGATGATGGCCGAGATCATTCCCCATCTGCTCGCCAAAGGCGGCAATGACGGCAAAGCGGGGGCGGCCCTGCAAGAGATTGACCGCTATGACCTCTCCGCCCTGCCCCAGTTGGAAAATATCCTTCTGACCGGCAGCGGTGCCAAAGCACCTTTTACCGCCAAGATCGGCAGCTTTCCGACCAAGCCGACGCAGAAGGTCATCGCCGAGCAGATGCCGCAGCTTGAGCAGTTGATGCAGCGCGTTGAAGATGCCCGCGAAGCGCGGCTGGCCCTGAAAGCGGCGCGCAAGTCCTATGTGCTGCACCGGTTCGCGGCCCGTTTCCTTGACCGTTACGCGAATGAAAAGCAAAAGCGCGGCTGGCTCGACTTTGACGATTTGATCCTCAAAGCCCGCGCTTTGTTGACCGACAACGCGGTGGCGGCATGGGTGCTGTTCCGCATCGACGGCGGCATCGACCATATCCTCGTCGACGAAGCGCAAGACACCTCGCCGCGCCAGTGGGACGTGATCGAACGGCTGACGGATGAGTTCTACTCAGGCGCCGGGGCGCGTAGCGAGGTGGACCGCACACTGTTTGTCGTGGGTGATAAGAAACAGTCGATCTACTCTTTCCAAGGGGCGGACCCCGAAGAGCTGGACCGCAAAGGCACGACATTCGAGCAGAAGATCGGTGAAGCGGGACAGTTTTTCCAACGCCGCAGCCTCGCCTATTCTTTCCGGTCCTCTTCGGCGATCTTGCAGGCAGTCGATGGGGTTTTCGATCCGGAGATCCAAACCGGGTTCACCAATGACGGGCATCTGGCCTTTAAGGACCGCCTGCCCGGCCGCGTCGATCTTTGGCCCTTTATCGAAAAGGCTGGCCCCGATGAGGAGGGCGATTGGACCGACCCCGTGGACCGCCGCAGCGCGCGGCATCACACGGTGCAACTGGCCGAACGCATCGCGCGGCGGATCAAGGAGCTAACCACCGAAGCGCATTACCTGCCCGACGACAGCAAGGGCGGCTTGGCGCGGCGGCGTATCCAACCGGGGGATTTCCTGATCCTCGTGCAGCGCCGCTCGGCTTTGTTTTCCGAAATTATTCGCGCCTGCAAAGCGGCGGAACTGCCTATCGCAGGGGCGGATCGGCTGAAGGTCGGAGCCGAGCTCGCGGTGCGCGATCTGGCGGCGATCCTGTCCTTCCTTGCCACGCCTGATGACGACTTATCGCTCGCAACCGCGTTGAAATCACCACTGTTCGGCTGGTCAGAACAACAGCTTTTTACCCTCGCCCACTACCGCAAGGAGGATCACCTCTGGCAGGCGCTGCGCGGCCAGACCGAGACCCACGCCGCCACCCTCGCCGTACTGCGGGACCTGCGCGGGCAGGTTGATTACCTGCGCCCTTACGACCTGATCGAACGCATTCTCACCCGCCACGATGGCCGCCGCAAACTGTTGGCGCGGCTGGGACCAGAAGCCGAGGATGGGATCAATGCGATGCTAAGCCAAGCGCTCTCTTACGAGCGCGGCACGGTGCCCAGCCTGACCGGGTTCCTACAATGGATGCAGACCGATGATCTGGAAATCAAACGCCAGATCGACAGTGCTTCGAACCAGATCCGCGTGATGACGGTGCATGGGGCGAAAGGGCTGGAAGCGCCGATCGTGATCCTGCCCGACACCGGGCGGCGCGATGTGACGATCAAGGATGAGATCATCACGGTGAACGGCACGCCCGTATGGAAAGCCTCTGCCGATGATATGCCGCAGTCCATGCGCGCGCGGCTGGACGAGATGAAAGAGGCCGCGTTGCAAGAGCGGCTTCGCCTGTTCTATGTCGCCATGACGCGGGCCGAAAAATGGCTGATCGTAGCGGCGGCGGGGGAATTGTCGAAAGATGAATCCTCTTGGTATCAGATTACTGCTGCCGCTTTGGCCCGGCTGCACGCCGAACCTTTGGGCGATGATGGTACTCTGCGCTATCAACAGGGCGATTGGGATGCGCTCGACATCATTGAGACGCCTGAGAAAATTGTCACAACGCCTGCGTTAGACCCTATATTCGCCGGCTCAGCCCCCTCTCCTCATGGGGAGGATAAAACGCTCTCCCCCTCTGATCTTGGCGGTGCCAAGGCGCTGGCGGGCGAGGCGGGCTTTGATATGGATACCGCGCTAAGCTATGGTACTTTAGTCCATGAATTGCTGGAGCACCTCCCGCTTATGACACCGGAAGCGCGGCAGGTATTCTTGGACCGTTTGGCCCGAAATCTCCCCACCGAAATGATCGCACGCGCGCAGGACGAAGCGGAAGCGGTGTTGCGCACCCCTGCCCTCGCCCCGCTGTTTGCCGACACGACGCTTGCCGAAGTGCCAGTAACCGGAAGCCTCGGAGAACAGCGTCTACACGGCACGATCGACCGTTTGGTGATCGCCGAAGATCACATCCTTGCCGTCGATTTCAAAACCAACCGCGTGGTTCCCGGCACGGCTGAGGCTTGCCCGGACGGTCTGTTGCGTCAGATGGGAGCCTATGCCCATATGTTGCGTCAGATTTACCCTGATCGGCAGATTGAGACGGCCATTCTGTGGACGGCAACCCCCGCGCTTATGGTGTTACCCAACGATATCGTGACAAATGCGCTGCGTGCCCTGCCATATCTTGACGCCACTGCCATGCGTTCATAGGTTCAGGCCTTAACCCATTCCTGTCAGGAGAGCATCATGGCAACCGTCGCAGTCACCGACGACACTTTCGACGCCGAAGTCAAAAATTCGGACATTCCGGTTCTGGTCGATTTCTGGGCCGAATGGTGCGGCCCGTGCAAACAGATTGGCCCTTCGCTCGAAGAGCTGTCGGATGAATTGAACGGTCGCGTGAAGATCGTCAAAGTCAACGTCGACGAAAACCCGAACTCGCCCGCTCAGGTCGGCGTGCGTGGTATTCCGGCGCTGTTCATCTTTAAAGACGGGCAGGTCGTATCGAACCTTGCTGGCGCGCGCCCAAAGGCCGCTCTGCAAAGCTGGATCGAAGAATCGATCTAATTTCAGTATTTTGCTGAATTACAGTTACGAAAACGGGCGCCTTTCGGGGCGCCCTTTTCATTGGGTCAGACCGGCCATCCGAAGCGTCGGAACCGGGCGGCGATTTTCCCATTGGCCTCTGAGCGGCCCGCGTTGATGCAGTTCTCTTGCCAAAACCACCATAGATAGGCCGCGAAATCCGGCGTAGCCTCTTGAGCAGCGGCAAAGCTGTAGCTGAGATCTGCCAGATCTGCCCTGACACCAATATGATGGAAGTCGATTTTTCCAAAGAACAGGGCCGGTTTACCAAAGAAATACCCTGAAAATGCGGCGGCTGAATTCTGGGTCACGACAAATGCGCACCCCCGCAAATGCCGCTCCATATTACCCAATGTAAGGGTTAAACGCGGGTGCCGCGCTGCAAGGTTTTCCAGCGCCGATAACTCCTTTGAACTATAGGCCTCTTTTGGGTGCAAGGCCGCCACAACAGCGCCCGGGCAGTGCACTAGCGTATGCTCTAACATCGCTAAGGGGCTGCACGATTGGAACGACCGCCGCTGTAACAGGCGGCCCTGTAGCGGCACATAGATCGGTCCATCCCGGCGAGCTTGTTGTGGAGCTTCGCCAAACAGGCGGTTTTGCCAGAATTTGTAAAACCGACTTGCTGCCTCGGGGTCAATATTCGCCGGATCAAACTTGGATTGAGCCACATCGTAAAGCCAACGCTCTTGTCGCGCTTCAATCTGCCAGAACGGGTAGTAATAGCAGCGGCGAAACACCAAACCGTGCGCGGTTGGGGCAGGGGCCATATGGGTCAGTGATAGGCCATTTGGGTCACCTAAAGGGTCGTCAATATTGCGGTATGTGACCCTAAGTTGGGCATTCTCCAGTACATGCGCCACTTTACCAATGAAGTTATGTGCACCAGCTTCTGCGCTCTCCCGCAGTGGGGGTTCCAGATAGATGTCAACGTGGGCGCGATCCTGCATAGCGCAGAGGTTAGCCCGCAGCCCATCCGCTCACAAGCGGCGCTGCCCTTGTCCTGCCTTGCCACGGGGGCCATATAGACGCCAAGCGACAGGAGGCCCCATGGCACAGAAAGACGATTTTCCCGGATGGCACGGGACCACGATCATTGGCGTCAAAAAAGGCGGCGAAGTGGTGATTGCCGGTGACGGACAGGTCAGCCTTGGCCAGACCGTGATCAAAGGCACCGCGCGCAAAGTGCGCAGGCTCAGCCCCGGCGGCTATGACGTAGTGGCGGGGTTTGCGGGCTCTACTGCTGATGCGTTTACACTGCTGGAGCGGCTGGAGGCCAAGCTGGAAGCGACACCGGGTCAACTGGCCCGTGCGAGCGTCGAGCTGGCCAAGGATTGGCGCACCGACAAATACCTGCAAAAGCTTGAAGCGATGTTGATTGTGACCGATGGCAAAGATCTGCTGGTCATCACCGGTGCGGGCGATGTGCTGGAGCCGGAGCACGAAGTCGCCGCGATTGGGTCGGGCGGGAACTACGCCCTCGCTGCGGCCCGTGGCATGATGGAAAGCGACCGCGACGCCGAAACCATCGCCCGTGATGCCATGGCGATTGCCGCCGACATCTGCGTCTATACCAACGGCAACCTGACCGTGGAGAAAATCACCGCATGACTGACCTGACCCCCCGCGAGATCGTATCCGAACTGGACCGCTACATCATCGGCCAGAACGACGCCAAACGCGCCGTGGCCGTGGCCCTGCGCAACCGTTGGCGGCGCAAGCAACTTGCCGATGATCTGCGTGACGAAGTCTACCCCAAAAACATCCTGATGATCGGCCCCACGGGTGTCGGTAAAACCGAGATCAGCCGCCGCTTGGCGAAACTCGCCCGCGCGCCCTTTATCAAGATAGAAGCGACAAAGTTCACCGAAGTCGGCTATGTCGGGCGGGATGTTGAGCAAATCATCCGCGATCTGCTGGATAGCTCTATTGCCATGACCCGCGATTTCATGCGCGAAGATGTGAAAACCAAGGCCGAAAAAGCCGCCGAAGAGCGTGTGATCGACGCCATTGCCGGCACCGACGCACGTGACGGTACGCGTGAGATGTTTCGCAAGAAACTGCGCAGCGGTGAGCTTGACGACACAATGATTGAGCTTGAGGTCGCTGACACCTCCAGCCCCTTCCCGATGATGGACATTCCCGGCCAGCCGGGCGGTGGCGCGGGGATGATGAATCTCGGTGATCTTTTTGGCAAAGCCATGGGCGGACGTACCACAAAGAAACGTTTGGCCGTTGCCGACAGCTATGAGGTGCTGGTGGGCGAAGAGGCCGACAAACTCCTCGACGATGAGGCTGTAAACCGCGCCGCGATTGAAGCGGTGGAACAGAACGGCATCGTTTTCCTTGATGAGATCGACAAGGTCTGCGCCCGATCGGATGCGCGGGGCGGAGATGTTTCACGTGAAGGTGTGCAACGTGACCTGCTTCCGTTGATCGAAGGAACCATCGTTTCCACGAAATATGGCCCGGTGAAAACCGACCATATCCTCTTTATTGCCTCCGGCGCCTTCCACATTGCCAAACCGTCGGATCTGCTGCCCGAACTTCAGGGTCGTCTGCCGATCCGCGTGGAACTGCGGGCGCTGACGGAAGAGGATTTCGTCCGCATCCTGACCGAAACCGACAATGCGCTGACCCGTCAGTATACTGCGCTGATGGGGACAGAAGACCTGACCGTGTCCTTTACCGAAGAAGGCATCGCGGCGCTGGCCAAGATCGCGGCGGATGTGAACACTTCGGTCGAGAATATCGGCGCGCGGCGGCTCTATACCGTGATGGAGCGGGTGTTCGAGGAGGTCTCTTTCGACGCGCCCGATTGGTCGGGCCGAGAGATCACCGTCGATGCTGACTTTGTCGAGAAGAACTTGGGCGAATTGACCCGTTCGACCGATCTAAGCCGCTACGTTCTTTAGGGCTTTTCTTTCCTCCATGCCCCGGCGATGAAAGGGGCATGGAGTATCTTCGCTTTTTGCAGCGCAATTGGTTGTTTCTGCTGGCCGGTTTCCTGCTGACCTTCACCTCGTCCTATGGGCAAACCTACTTTATCTCGCTCTTCGCTGGGGCGATAAAAGGCGACTTTGGCCTGAGCGATGGGCAATGGGGCGGCATCTATACCGTCGGCACGGCGCTCTCGGCGATCACCATGGTCTGGGCCGGGGTGCTGACGGATCGCTTTCGTGTGCGTGTGCTGGCTTTTGGCGTGATGGTGGCGCTCGCCGGAGCCTGCCTGGCGATGGCCGCGGTGCCGAATTGGATCGCGCTAATCTTTGTTATCTACGCATTGCGGCTAACCGGGCAGGGCATGATGTCTCAGCTTGGTCAGGTCGCCATGGTCCGCTGGTTTGAAGCATCGCGCGGCAAGGCGCTCTCGCTGTCGTCGATGGGGTTCGCCGCTGGTCAGGCGTTCTTGCCGGTGATGTTCGTGGCCCTGTTCGCCAGCTTTCATTGGCGCAGCCTTTGGGTGCTGGCCGCTGTGCTGGTGCTGCTGACGATCCCGGTGATCCTGATGCTGCTGCGGCAAGAGCGCACCCCGCAAAGCATGGCGGATCAGGCGCAACGTGCGGGCATGAAAGGACGGCATTGGACGCGAGCAGAGATGTTCCGCTCGGGCTTGTTCTGGATGATCATCCCGCTGGCTATCGGCCCCGCTGCATGGGGCACCGCGCTGTTTTTCCAGCAGGTGCATCTGACCCAAGTGAAGGGCTGGGCCTTGGTCGAATTCGTGGCCTTGATGCCGGTCTACACCCTCTCGGCGGTGGCCTCGACCTTCCTGTCGGGCTGGGCGATTGACCGCTTCGGCGTCAGCCGCGTGGTGCCTGTGATGATGCTGCCCTTTGCCCTGTCATTCGTGGTGCTGGCCTATGCCGATACGCTGTGGATGGCGGGGATCGGTTTGGTGATTTTCGGCATGGGGCAGGGCATGCAATCCACCGCCCCGGCGGCCTTTTGGGCCGAGTATTTCGGCACCCGCCATGTGGGGTCGATTAAAGCAGTCGCCGCGGCGCTGATGGTCTTTGGCTCGGCCATCGGGCCGGGGGTGACGGGTCTGTTCATCGACTTGGGCGTCGATTTCCCGGAGCAGATGTTGCCGATCGCAGTTTACTATCTGGTGGCGGCTGGTTTGGCCGCATGGGCGATCAGACGCTACAAACCCCTGCTGCGCGCCTAACGGTTGCGCCGGAGATAGACGTAATAGGCACCGCCGCCGCCGTGGCTGACATGAGCTTGCGCAATCTGAAGCACAAGGCTGCTGAGCGGTGGCATCGACAGCCATTGCGGCACCTGATGGCGCAGCACGCCGTCGCGCACCGGGATCGGCCCGCCTTCGTCACGGCGCTTGCCCTTGCCGGTGATGACCAGGACCAGCCGCTTACCCCGCGCATGGGCGTCCATGATGAAGCCATTCAGCGCCGGATGCGCGCGGTCGAGCGTCATGCCGTGAAGATCAATCCGGCCTTCGGGGCGCAGCTTGCCCCGTTTAAGCTTGCCAAATGCCTTGTGATCCATCTGTACCGGAGCGGTCTTCATCTGCTCTGACAATGTCGGGCGCAGATCATTGCTGCGCTTCTTCATATTCGGGTGGGGCTTGTTGTCTTGCAGCGCGATCTTCGCCCGTCTGATCTGGGGTGGGGCAGGGGCAGGCGCGTCGATCTCGGGCGTAAAAAGCTTGCTCGGCTCAAGCTTATCGGTCCGTTCCGTCACCCGTCGCCAAAGCGCGAGGTCGTCTTCGTTTAAGCGCCGACGTTTCATATCGCGCTCTCCGGTAGAAAAGCATAGGCGCGCTGGATCGGCATCAGAACCATCATCCGCCCCGGATCTCGCAGGCGGCCCGCTGCACGGCCTGCCTTGTCTCCGGTGCCAAAGAAAACATCAGCCCGCTGCGCCCCCTTGATGGCCGAGCCGGTATCCTGAGCCACCATCAAGCGCCGCATGGGTTTCTTGCCGTCTTTCTCGATCCAAACTGGCGCACCGAGCGGCACATGGGACGGGTCCACCGCAATGCTGCGCAGTGTGGTGATAGAACGGTTCATCGCCCCGAGCGGCCCTTTGTCGGCAGGCACGCGACTGACTTCCCGGAAAAAGACGTAAGAGGGATTGTGGTAAAGCAGTTCGCGGCCATCTTCAGGGTTTTGACGCACCCAATTCTTGATGACATCGGCGCTCACTTGATGCGCCTCGTACACTCCGCGCCGCACCAATTCGACCCCGATAGAGCGGTAATCATGGCCATTGGCCCCACGGTAACCCACGCGCAGGTAGCTGCCATCGGGAAGGCGAATGCGGCCAGAGCCTTGAATTTGCAGGAAGAACAGTTCGACCGGATCATCGACCCAAGCAATCTCAAGCCCCCGGTCGCGCATCACGTCGCCGTCCAAAATCTCGCGCCGCGTGAGCCAGGGCCGGATCTCCTCCGCCTCAGGGGGCATGGCATAGATCGGGTATTGGAACCTGGCCGAGGGGTAGAGGTCACCGTCCAACTCAGGCTCGAAATATCCGGTGAACAGCCCGTCTTGGCCGTCTTCCATCAGCACCGGGCGAAAGAACAGCTCGAAAAACTGGCGCGGGTCGGGGCCGTCTTTGGCTAGTTTGCACAGGGCGCGCCAGTCGATGTCTTTCATGTCGCCGCAGGTGCTGGTGAAAACCTCAAAAGCGGCGGCGTGGTCATCTTCGGCCCAGCCGTCAAGCTGGTCGAAATCCATCACCGTATAATGCACTTCTGCTAAGGCCGGCGTGTTCACCGACACACCGCCCAACAGCGCAAGTGCGCCGAGGGCACGCGCTACCCGTCTGTAGAAACCAGCAGCCAATTCGGATCATCCGAGCCCATGACACGGGCGAAGACCCATGTATCTTTTTGGCGTTTGATTTCATTGAGGCTGCCTTCGACGATCTCCCCTTCACGGTTGCGCACCGCCGAGGTCAATTCGCCTACAAAGCGGATGGTAAGTTCCGCCTCTCTCGTGGCTTCGTCCATCTTGGCATCGATCAGTTCCAGTTCACGCACACCAATGAAATTGGCCTCAATCGTCAGGCCTTGATCTTCGCGGGCGGCGACACCGTCAACAAAGCTTTCATAGACATCATCGGCCAAGAAAGGCTGAATTTCCGCAAGATCGCCACGCTCATAGCCCATGACGATCATCTCATAGGCGCCACGCGCCCCTTGCAAGAAATCGCTGACGCCAAAAGAAGGCTCAACACGTTTCATTTCGGCAAGCGCTTTGCCGGAGGGGCTGTCTTCGGGGACATGGTCGGTAATATCGAGATCCGGTCCACCTTCGATCACCTCAAACG
This sequence comes from Sulfitobacter sp. W027, assembly GCF_025143985.1. Classification (NCBI taxonomy): domain Bacteria; kingdom Pseudomonadati; phylum Pseudomonadota; class Alphaproteobacteria; order Rhodobacterales; family Roseobacteraceae; genus Sulfitobacter; species Sulfitobacter sp. W027. The sequence continues at coordinate 101,317 of NZ_CP083564.1, read as the reverse complement.
CGGGGCCACTGCGGGCGCTTGGCGTTTGATCGCTTACGGGGGGCTTCTCAAAACCTTCGCGCGTGCCGAGCACGTTTTTCAGGCGCAGGATCAGGAATACGGCGATACCGGCAAGCACCAGAAGCTGTATCAGGGGAGAATTCATCGAAACCTCATTCAGGGGTGGCATGGAAACATGCGAGTTAAGCTCTTATGTAGGTGTTCGACCGGGGCAAGTCCACTCTGCCCCCAGCGAAAGGACCCCGCCACATGTGGCTATTGATCGCATTTATCGCCGTGCCTCTGATAGAGATCACGCTTTTCATCCAAGTCGGTGGCGCTATCGGCCTTGGCTGGACACTGGCCGTAGTGGTGTTCACTGCGATTTTGGGCACATGGCTGGTGCGCTCTCAAGGGGCGCTGGCGCTTGGCCAATTGCGCAGTTCCTTCAATGACCTGCGCGACCCGACGGAACCTTTGGTGCATGGCGCGATGATCCTATTTTCCGGCGCGCTGCTGCTGACACCAGGGTTTTTCACCGACGCGGTTGGCTTTGCTTTCCTGATCCCGCGCTTTCGGCAGGCGGCCTATCGCGCAATACGGGACCGTGTGAACGTTCAAAGTTTTGGCACGCCCGGCGGCGGCATGGGTCCGGGCCCCGGCCCACAGGGCAGGCGTAACCCGAGTGGCGACGTGATTGATGGCGATTTTCATGAGATCCCCGAACAGCCGCGTCAGACCAAGGGCCCCTCAGGCTGGACTAAGGATTGAGCGGCCCTTGCCGACCTGCTAAGTCCGGATGGATTTAGAAAATTAACTACAACAGGACACAGAAAATGGCAGAAAACGAGACAGCGCAACCGAAACAGCCGCAGATGCGCGTGCTGGGCCAGTTTATCCGCGACATGTCGTTTGAGAACATCATGGCGCAAAAGGGTGCACCGGCGGATGTGCAGCCCGATGTGCAGGTTCAGGTTAATCTCGACGCAAAGAAACGCGCGGGAGACAGCCAGTATGAGACCGCGATTAAGCTGAACATCACTTCCAAGGCGAAAGACGGCGACGCGACGCTTTTCGTGCTGGAGATCGACTATGTCGGCATCTTCCAAGTCGAAAACGTGCCGGAAGAACAGATGCACCCTTATCTGCTGATCGAATGCCCGCGCATGATCTTCCCGTTCCTGCGCCGCATCGTCAGCGACGTGACCCGCGACGGTGGCTTCCCGCCGTTGAACCTCGAAAACATCGACTTCCTGTCTCTGTACCGCAACGAAGTTGCCCGTCGTCAGGCCGAAAACCCGCCGAAAGCCGACGCCTAAGCGTCAGCCAAGCTGTTTCCACAGCGCGTCGTCGCCCAGCTTGCCGATAAATTCGGCATGGGCGGCGGCTTCGGCCTCTGTCAGACGCGAGGGCAGGGGATTGGGCCGCGGTTTCGGGGTCCAGCGCGTGTCAGGCTCACCGGATTTCCGTTCGGGCGCCGATGACAGCGCAAAGTCGGGCTGCCGCCCCCCGATCAATTCGAGATAGACTTCGGCCAGAATCTCACTGTCGAGCAACGCGCCGTGCAGTGTCCGCGAGGTATTGTCGATCCCAAAGCGACGGCAGAGCGCGTCGAGCGAGGCAGGCGATCCGGGGAAGCGTTTGCGCGCGATTTCGAGCGTATCAAGTGCTTGCTCCCATGGAATCTGCGGCAAGCCCATCCAGCGAAGCTCAGCATTCAGGAATTTTATGTCGAAGGCGGCGTTGTGGATAATCAGCTTGGACGTGCCGATAAAGTCGAGAAACTGCCGCCCAATCTGTGCGAACTTGGGCTTATCGCGCAGAAAATCGTCCCCCAACCCGTGCACCTGAAAGGCCTCCTCGGGCATGGAGCGTTCGGGGTTGATATATTGATGATAGGTCTCGCCCGTGGCCATATGGTTCATCAGCTCGACCGCCCCGATCTCAACGATACGGTCGCCGCTTTCGGGGTCAAAGCCGGTGGTTTCGGTATCGAGCACGATTTCACGCATGGCGCAGCTTTTCCCTAATGTCTTGGACTACATCCCGCACCTGCGCGCGGGCATGGTCAGGCGTGTCGGTCACTATCACATAGTCGGACCGGGCGCACTTCTCTTTGGCGGGCATCTGCTTGGCGCGGATGGCGTCGAATTGCGCTTCGGTCATGGTGCCACGGGCGAGCACGCGGTCGCGTTGGACGGCGTCGGGGATCGCTACGCAGACCACCGCGTCCATCGCGCCGTCGTCGCCAGTCTCAAACAGCAGCGGAATGTCGAGCACGGCGATGTCATTGGTTGCACTGGCAAGGAACGCGGCGCGATCTTGCGCGACAAGCGGATGGACGATGGCCTCAATCCGGGGCAGGGCGGTGGGATCGGCGGCGATGATCTCTTTTAGCGCAGCGCGAGAGACCGCGCCATCTTCCATCGCCGTCGGAAACGCCGCCTGCATCGGCGCGACCGCCGCGCCATCGGCGGCATAGAGCCGGTGTACCGCTGCATCGGCATCCCAGACGGCGCAGCCCTCTTCAGCAAACATCTTTGCCGTGGTCGACTTTCCCATGCCAATCGACCCGGTCAGCCCGAGCAGAAACATCAGCGCAGCACCGCCGTCCGCGTGGCGCGGTTGACCTCTGGCCGCTGGCCGAACCAACGCTCAAACGCGGGGACCGCCTGATGCAGCAACATGCCAAGCCCGTCGACCGTGACGCAGCCCATTTCCTTAGCAGTCTCAAGCAGATGCGTGCGCAGCGGCGCATAAACAAGGTCGGTCACAACTGTGCCCGGGCGCAGACCATCCAGCGGTACACGCAAGGCACCCTTGCCGATCATGCCAAGAGATGTGGTGTTCACCACCAAGGCGGCATGGTCAATCATATTGCCCGCCTGCACCCAATCGATGACCTTCACCCTGCTGCCGAAATCGCGCTGCAACTGCTCTGCCCGCACGCGGGTGCGGTTGGACAGGCAGATCTCAGGCACGCCCGCATCCAAAAGGGACGACACCACAGCCCGCGCTGCACCGCCGGCACCCAAGATCGCGGCTGGTCCAGATTTGGGATCCCAATCGGGCGCTCCGGCTTTCAGGTTTTCGATGAACCCGTAACCATCCGTATTGTCGGCGTGGATTTTCCCGTCTGCGCGGAAGATCAATGTATTCGCCGCCCCGATCAATGTGGCGCGGTCGGTTATGAGATCCGCGATCTTCATCACCGCTTCTTTATGGGGGATCGTGAGATTGACCCCCACAAAACCCATCTTGGGCAGCGTTCTGAGCACCTCCGCAAGGTCGCCCGGTGCCACATCGAGCGGGACATAGTGCCCCGCAATGCCGTAGGTCTCTAGCCAATGGCGGTGCAGTTGCGGGGATTTGGAATGCGCGATGGGCGATCCGATCACACCGGCAAGGGGGATTTTGGACAGGCTCATGTCGTGAGGTCTCCGCGCAGCGTCAGGTAATTCAGCAGTTCAAGAAATGGCATACCGAGGACGTGAAAGTAATCCCCCTCGATTTGGCTGAACAGCCGCACGCCTTCTTCTTCCAGCTTATAACAGCCCACGGCGTGGCGGATGCTGTCCCAGTTCCGATCAACGTAATCGGCGATATAGGTGTCGCTCGCCTCGCGCATCCGCAGCCGAACTTGGCCGACATGCCGCCAGAGCGGTTTCGCGTCTTCATAAAGAACGGCAGCAGAGAGCAGCGAATGACGATCCCCGCGCAGCCGCTGCAATTGTGCGATGGCCTCCTCCCGGTTGGCCGGTTTGTGCAACATCTCTCCGCGATGCTCCAAAACCTGATCACATCCCAGAACCAGTGCGCCGGGGTGCTTCTCACTCACCTTTCGCGCCTTCATTTCAGCTAATGTATCGGCAATATCGCGCGGTTTGGCCGCTTCGCCTTTAAGGGCGGCGGTGATCATCTCTTCGTCGATCCGCGCCGGGATCACCTCATGCGGGATCTGCGCCTGTGCCATGAGTTTCGCACGTATCTCCGAGCCGGAGGCGAGGATGAATTTTTGCGGCATGTGGATAACCCTGTGATGATCTGGCGCAAATCTTGAGGATTTGTTCTGCGAGATAAACGTTGACAGCACAAGTCCGCAGATCTCGCCCCGAGTCGTGGTTTTTGTCGCCGATTCCCACCCCGAGGGATAGGGATAAGCCGCTTGTGCGTATAACCACTCCAGTTCACTGGTTATCCCCGGTTCGATACATTTTGTCCCCCGGAAAATACGCTGGCAAGTCATTGATGACTTTCGATTTTCGAGAATCGAAGAGATTTTTTCCACAGGGGTCCGTTACGTTTGTTCACCTGTTGATAAGCGGCGGTATAAATCATTAATCCACAGGAATCCGTTTCCCTACAATCAACTACATCTTTTCTCTTTTCTTATTTATTAAGAAAGAAGCACACACACCGGAGCTTTCCCCATGTTTGATTTTCTCAGTCTGGCTTATCCATGGATCAAAGCGCTCCATATCGTGTCCGTCATCAGTTGGATGGCCGCGCTGTTCTATCTGCCCCGCCTCTTTGTGCATCATGTCGAACAGGCGGGCGCGACTGGGCAGATGCATGCGACTTTCTCGATGATGGAGTACAAGCTCGCTCAGTTCATCATGCGGCCCGCGATGATGGCGACCTGGGTCTTCGGTCTCGCCCTCGTTCTAACGCCCGGAATCGTGGACTGGACGATGATCTGGCCTTGGACCAAGGGTGCCAGCGTCATTGCCATGACGGTTTTTCATATTTGGCTAACGAAACAGGTTAGATCCGTCGAAAAGGGGCAGAGCACGGTCACAGGCCGTCAGTTCCGACTTTTGAACGAGGTGCCGACGCTTTTGATGATTGTGATCGTCTTCTCCGTCGTGGTGAAATTCTAGGCCGATTGACTCAAGCGATCCCGTTGCCTATATCTGCGCCACTGTCCCGTCCGGGGCGGTTTCTGCTTGCCACATTCAAATGATCGACCAGCCCGCATTCTGCTGCGGCTGAACAGGATGCCCCATGACAACCGAAACGCTGAACCTCGCTGATCTCAAGGCGCAGACGCCGAAGAACCTGCTCGCCATGGCCGAAGAGCTGGAAATCGAAAATGCCTCGACCATGCGCAAAGGCGAGATGATGTTCCAAATTCTCCGCGAACGCGCGGATGAGGGTTGGGAGATCTCAGGTGACGGGGTGCTGGAGGTCCTGCAAGACGGATTCGGCTTCCTGCGCTCGCCTGAAGCGAACTACCTGCCGGGCCCCGATGACATCTACGTCTCGCCCGACATGATCCGAAAGTGGTCGCTGCGCACCGGGGATACCATCGAAGGGTTGATCAAGGCGCCTGACGATACAGAACGCTATTTCGCGCTGACCGAAGTGACCAAGATCAACTTCGAGGCACCTGAGAAGGCCCGCCATAAGGTTGCTTTTGAAAACCTGACGCCGCTCTACCCTGACGAGCGCCTGACGATGGAGGTCGACGACCCCACGATCAAGGACCGTTCAGCGCGGATCATCGACCTCGTGTCGCCAATCGGTAAGGGTCAACGTTCGCTGATCGTCGCCCCGCCGCGCACCGGTAAAACCGTGCTGCTGCAAAACATCGCCAACAGCATCGAAAAGAACCACCCAGAATGCTATCTCATTGTTCTGCTGATCGATGAACGCCCCGAAGAGGTGACGGACATGCAGCGTTCGGTGAAGGGTGAGGTCGTCTCCTCCACCTTCGACGAGCCGGCGACGCGTCACGTGGCTGTTTCTGAGATGGTGATCGAGAAGGCGAAGCGTCTCGTCGAACACAAGCGCGACGTGGTGATCCTGCTCGATTCGATCACCCGTCTGGGCCGCGCCTTCAACACCGTGGTCCCGTCCTCGGGCAAGGTTTTGACCGGTGGTGTCGACGCCAACGCTCTACAGCGCCCCAAGCGATTCTTCGGTGCGGCGCGGAACATCGAAGAGGGCGGCTCGCTCACCATCATCGCCACCGCGCTGATCGACACCGGCAGCCGTATGGACGAAGTGATTTTCGAAGAGTTTAAAGGCACCGGCAACTCCGAGATCGTGCTGGACCGCAAGATCGCCGACAAGCGCGTCTTCCCGGCGATCGACATCCTCAAATCTGGCACCCGGAAAGAGGACCTGCTGGTCGACAAGGTGGACCTACAGAAAACCTTTGTCCTGCGCCGCATCCTCAATCCGATGGGTACCACCGATGCCATTGAGTTCCTGCTCGGCAAACTCAAGCAAACCAAGTCGAATTCTGACTTCTTCGACTCCATGAACACCTGAGTTATTTATTAATAACAATAGGTTAGTGAATTATGGATACGATATTCGCCCAAGCGTCAGCGCCGGGCCGTGCCGGGGTTGCGGTGATCCGCATCTCCGGGCCACGCGCCTTCGCAATCGCGCAGGAGATCTCTGGTAAACGCCCTGAGGGGCGCGACAGTGTGCTACGTAAGCTGCGGGGCATTGACGGAGAGGTCATAGATCAGGCTCTGGTGTTGAGCTTTCCAGGGCCGAATTCCTTCACCGGCGAAGATGTTATCGAACTTCAATTGCACGGGTCTATCGCCGTCGTCCGCGCGATACTTTCACTGCTTTCGACATTTACAGACACCCGAATGGCCGAAGCCGGGGAATTTACCCGTCGTGCGTTGGAAAACGAAAAGCTCGACCTTGCGCAGGTCGAAGGGCTGGCGGATCTCATTGAGGCGGAAACTGAGGCTCAGCGCAAACAGGCGCTCCGCGTGCTTTCCGGGCACCTCGGTGCCCGCGTGGAAGAGTGGCGTAAAGATCTGATCCGTGCCGCTGCCTTGCTGGAAGCGACCATCGACTTCGCGGACGAAGAGGTTCCGGTTGATGTCACCCCAGAGGTCGACGCGCTTCTTACAAAGGTCAGTGCTGAATTAATGGCAGAGGCCCGCGGCACCCATGTCGCCGAACGCGTGCGATCCGGGTTCGAGGTTGCGATCATTGGTGCGCCAAACGCTGGGAAGTCTACACTGTTAAATGCCTTGGCAGGCAGGGACGCTGCGATCACCTCCGAATTTGCAGGTACGACCCGAGATGTTATTGAAGTAAGGATGGACCTCGGCGGTATTCCCGTCACACTTTTGGACACGGCGGGTCTCAGGGACAGCGGGGACCAGATCGAAACCATCGGTATAGAACGCGCCATTGAACGCGCCAAAGCGGCTGACCTTAGGGTTTTTCTCGCCGCACCGGATGAATTACTGATGCTCACACCGGAGTCGGAGGACATCGTTCTGCTTCCGAAGGCGGATCTCATTTCAGTCACAGAGAATGGGATTTCCGGAAAAACCGGGCAGGGCGTTTCTGAACTCATTGCCCGGATACAGGCAACTCTTTCAGATCGCAGTACAAATATTGGCCTTGCGACCCATGAGCGGCATCGTGTCGCTTTGGAGCAAGCCGTCTCGTGTTTGGCTGAAGTTGATGTTATTCTGAGTCGCGGTCCGGATAGCTACGATCTGGCAGCGGAAGAACTTCGTTTTGCAATTCGGGCGTTGGAATCCCTCGTAGGCCGCATAGATGTTGAAAACCTGCTGGATGAAATCTTCTCCAGCTTTTGCGTTGGTAAATGATGGAGTGTTTCACGTGAAACATTTTGATGTGATCGTGATTGGCGGTGGCCACGCTGGGGCCGAGGCGGCTCACGCGTCTGCTCGGATCGGCGCGCGCACGGCTCTCGTGACCATGAGCCGCGATGGTATCGGTGTGATGTCCTGTAATCCGGCCATCGGGGGGCTCGGAAAAGGGCACCTCGTTCGCGAGATCGACGCAATGGATGGCGTGATGGGTCGCGTCGCTGATAAGGCCGGTATCCAGTTCCGCCTTTTGAACCGACGGAAGGGCCCTGCGGTACAGGGTCCCCGCGCGCAGGCCGACCGAAAAATCTACCGCAGGGAAATGCTGGAGGAGATCGAGGCTCAAGAGAACCTTGAGATCATTGAGGGTGAAGTGGTTGACTTCGTTATGGTGGACGAGGCGGTTGCAGGGGTTCTGCTCGCCGATGGAGATACCGTGTCCGCCGCTTCGGTCGTTTTGACAACCGGCACCTTCTTACGTGGCGTGATACACATCGGTGACAAATCGCACGAAGGCGGTCGCATGGGCGACAGAGCATCGGTGAAATTAGCAGAGCGAATTGATTCTTTCAATCTTCCGATGGGCCGGCTTAAGACGGGTACACCCCCACGGTTGGATGGTCGGACCATCAACTGGGAGCTCTTGGAAGAGCAGCCGGGGGATGATGAACCTGTTCTGTTCTCCTTCCTGTCGAAATCGATTTCAGCGCCTCAAGTCGCCTGCGGGATCACCCATACAAACGCAGAAACCCATCAAATCATCCGTGATAACCTTGAGCGCTCTGCCATGTACGGCGGTCATATTGATGGTGTAGGACCTCGATATTGTCCGTCAATCGAAGATAAAGTTGTGCGCTTTGCCGATAAGGACTCGCATCAGGTTTTTCTGGAGCCTGAGGGGGCCGATGATTATACGATCTATCCTAACGGAATTTCGACCTCACTTCCTGCGGAGGTGCAGGAGGCCTATGTGCGGAGCATGGTCGGTTTAGAGAATGCCGTTATTCTTCAACCTGGCTACGCGATCGAGTATGACTACGTTGACCCGCGGGCGCTGTCTTCGACGTTGTCGGTTCGAACCATTCCAGGCCTGTACTTCGCCGGTCAGATTAACGGTACAACTGGATACGAGGAGGCCGCGGCACAGGGTCTCGTAGCCGGGCTAAACGCTGCCCTTTCCGCGCAGGGTAAAGCGAATGTCACCTTCGGGCGCTCTGATAGCTATATCGGGGTAATGATCGACGACCTTACGACGAGGGGGGTTACCGAACCCTATCGCATGTTCACCTCTCGGGCCGAATTCCGACTGTCGCTCCGCGCGGACAACGCTGACCAGCGTCTGACACCATTGGCTATTAAACTAGGCTGCGCATCTCGCAGTCGCGAAGATACCTTTGTGCAGAAGCAGGCGTCGTTGGATTCCGTCAAAGAACTTCTCACATCCAAGGAATATACCCCGAAGGAGCTTTCCTCCGTGGGCATCGCTGTTAATCAGGATGGATCTAAGCGGAACGGCATCCAAGTTCTAGCGTTTCCGGATGTCAAGTTTGAAGACCTGCTTCTACTTGACGAGCGCTTGGCCAGTACGCCTGCCGAGGTACGGCGGCAGGTTGAGCGTGATGCTCTCTACGCAACATACATCGCGCGACAGCAGAAAGAAATCGATCTGCTAAAGAAAGACGAGGACCTTCGGATACCTTTAGACTTCGATTTTACCTCACTTTCGGGCCTTTCAAATGAGTTGAAGACTAAAATATTCGCAGCCAGACCTGAAACAATGGCGCAGGCGGCTAGAATTGATGGAATGACTCCGGCCGCATTAACTTTGATCCTCGCCAGATTGAAGCGTGGGTCTGGGAAAAGATCCGCATGAACTCATTCGACGCAGAGAATGTTTCACGTGAAACATTTGAAAAGCTGAAGTGCTTCGCAGAACTGGTTGGTAAATGGAATCCCAAGATTAATTTGGTTTCCAAAGCTAGCGTGGACCAAATTTGGGAACGTCACATCCTCGATTCCGTACAGGTATTCCAACTTGCCACCGGAGGAGGCCACTGGGTTGATCTCGGCAGTGGCGGCGGGTTTCCAGGTATCGTAATTGGAATACTTAATCAGGAAAAGCAGAAATTTCGGGTAACATTAGTGGAAAGCGATCAACGCAAATGCGCATTCTTACGCACCGCGGTGCGCGAGTTGGCTTTGAGCACCGACGTATTAAATGAACGAATAGAGAAACTAGATAGCCAGCAGGCCGACGTTCTCTCGGCGCGGGCCTTAAGTGATCTTAACCAGCTTCTCGACTTTAGTAGTATGCATTTGAAACCCTATGGTACAGCGCTCTTTCCGAAGGGCCAGAATTGGCGCCAGGAAGACCAAGCCGCTCGGGAGCAATGGTCTTACCAATGCGAGGCGGTTATAAGTAAGACTAACCCCGCCGCAGCTATTCTGAAGATTAAGGATATTACACGTGTCTGACCTTTCTCGTCCGGCTGGACCGAAGATTATCGCTATTGCAAACCAAAAGGGCGGCGTGGGCAAGACCACAACAACGATCAACCTTGCTGCAGCTCTAGCTGAAGCGGGTAAACGGATCCTTGTCGTCGATCTAGACCCCCAAGGAAACGCGTCAACGGGTCTTGGGATCGAAGTTGAGGACCGGGAGTTCACAACCTATGACCTTTTGTTAGACGATATTGAGCCCCAAGATGTCATTCAACAAACCGAAACCAAAGGTTTGTTAATTGTCCCCGCGACCGTTGATCTAAGCTCCGCAGATATTGAACTCTTCTCAAACGAGAAGAGAAGCTTTCTCTTGCATGATGCGCTGCGGCAAACCCAAATGGATCAGTTTGAGCTCGACTATATCCTCATCGACTGCCCGCCTTCACTCAACCTACTTACGGTGAACGCGATGATCGCGGCGCATTCTATTCTTGTGCCGCTTCAGAGCGAATTTTTCGCTCTAGAAGGGCTGTCTCAGCTGATGCTGACAATCCGAGAGGTCCGGCAGAGTGGGAATAAAGACCTGAGGATAGAAGGCGTTTTGCTGACGATGTATGACAAGCGTAACAATCTGTCGCAACAGGTAGAGAATGATGCACGTGCAAATCTCGGGGAATTGGTTTTCCAGACGGTTATTCCGAGGAATGTCCGGGTGAGTGAGGCGCCGAGCTTCGCTATGCCTGTCTTAAGTTACGATCCAACGTCGAAAGGGGCAGTGGCTTACCGGGATTTGGCGGCTGAGCTTACGAGAAACAATGGTTAATAAGGTGGCAGTATGGCAGAGAAACAAGAGCGCAAACGGGGTCTTGGCCGGGGGCTTTCGGCGCTGATGGCTGATGTAGCAGAGACAGAGAGTGTGGCCGCCAAAGGGGCCGCGGCGGCGGAGCAATTCGTTCCGATCGAGCGGATTAAGCCGAATCCAGACCAGCCGCGGAAGCGTTTTGAACAGGAAAACCTTGACGATCTTGCGGCTTCGATCCGCGAGAAGGGGGTTATTCAGCCCCTGATCGTCCGGGCGATGAATGACGGGAACTTTGAAATTGTGGCGGGTGAGCGGCGCTGGCGCGCGTCGCAGATCGCCAAGGTGCACAGCCTCCCGGTTATCGTGCGTGAGTTTACCGATGTTGAAGTGCTCGAAGTCGCGATCATTGAGAACATCCAGCGCGCCGATCTCAACTCAGTCGAGGAAGCCGCCGGGTATCGGCAGCTGATGGATAAGTTCGGCCACACGCAAGAGAAGATGGCTGAAGCGCTTGGCAAAAGTCGGAGCCATATTGCAAACCTCTTGCGCCTTTTGAACCTACCTGAGCCAGTTCAGGAGATGGTGCGTCAGAATGAGTTGAGCGCAGGCCATGCGCGGGCGTTGATCCCTGCGAGAGACCCGATGAAACTGGCACAGCAAATCATCAAGGGTGGACTTTCCGTGCGAGCGACTGAGGCTTTGGTCAAGAGAGATCAGGCTGGAGAGCGCGGTAATATGGTAAATAAAGAGCGTCTCTCGCAGCGCTCAGAGAAGGATGCTGATACTCAGGCACTTGAGGGCGATCTATCGGCGAACCTTGGATTGAAGGTAGTTTTGGACCATAAACCCGGGCAAGAAGCAGGTAAGGTGACGCTACATTACACCTCCCTCGATCAGTTGGATGAGATCTGCCGCTTGCTTGGTGGGTCCTAAGGTAGAAGCGTTTCGATCACAGCGTTTAATACGATAACGCCCTGATCTGAAACGATTAATCTGCTGCCTTCGCGTGTCGCCATGCCGATATCCTGCAGATGATTGACAGCACCTTCGTCAATCTCATGCCCGGCAATGGCGGCGTAGCGGGCCAGATCAACGCCTTCTTTGAGGCGCAGGCCCATAAGAAGAAACTCCGTCGCCTGTTCGCTTCGGCTAATGGCCATGCGGGGCTTCTCTGCTTCGCCTTTGGCAACACCGTCAAGCCAACGCTGTGGATTGCTATAGGCGACGGTGGCCAGTTTTTGCCCCTCTAGCGTCAACCGACCATGTGCACCGGGGCCAATGCCAATGTAATCGCCATAGCGCCAATAGATCAGGTTGTGGCGAGATTGGGCACCATCGCGGGCGTGGTTTGACACCTCATAGGCGGGCATGCCCATGTCATTGCAAATGTCTTGTGTTAGCGTGAACATATCCGCGCCGAGGTCTTCGTCTGGTAAGCCGCGAAGTTTACCCAAGGCATAACGGTCCCCGAAGGCTGTGCCTTGCTCAATGGTAAGTTGATAGAGTGATATATGGTCTATCGCGAGGGACAGAGCCTGTTTTAGCTCGGCTTCCCATTGCGCAGCGGTCTGGTTTTGCCGCCCATAGATAAGGTCGAAACTAACCCTCTCGAAGGTATTGCGGGCGATATCAAAGGCCGTCATCGCCTCTTGGGCGGAGTGGAGGCGACCTAAGCGTTTGAGATCCGGATCGTTCAGCGCCTGAATTCCCATAGAGACACGTGAAACGCCAGCCTGACGATAGGCGGCGAAACGACCCGCTTCGACCGAACCGGGGTTGGCCTCTAGCGTGATTTCCAGATCATTCGCGGTGGGCCAGTGGCGACGGATGGCGGCGATGATGTCGGCCACGACATCGGGGTCCATCAAACTGGGCGTACCGCCGCCAAAAAAGACCGCGTTGAGGACGCGGCCCGGTGTTTCATCCGCAGCCCGTTGAAGTTCGGAAAGATAGGCATCACGCCAAGCTGCTTGGTCAATCTGGCGACTGACATGGCTGTTAAAATCGCAATAGGGGCACTTTGCCTCGCAAAATGGCCAGTGGATATAGAGGCCAAAGCCGCCCTGTTGCCAATCTTCAGCCAAAACAACCCGCAATCAACTTTGCAAAAGCATCGGCACGGTGGCTGATGCCGTTTTTCTGTTCTGAGTCCATCTCGGCGAATGTGATTTCATGTCCGTCAGGTTGGAACATCGGGTCATAGCCATGACCTTGTTCGCCACGCATGGGCCAAACCAAAGTGCCGTTGACCTTACCCGCAAAAACTTCGTCATGGCCATCGGGCCATGCCAGCACAAGCGTTGCGCAAAAGCGGGCGCGGCGCGGGTGGGGGGCGTTCTTTTCTTCGAGCAGGTTCCGCGTTTTGGTCATGGCCATGATGAAATCACGGCCATTCTCAGTCTCGGCCCAATCGGCGGTATATACGCCGGGGGCGTTGTCGAGCGCCTCGACCTCAATCCCGGAATCGTCGGCCAAGGCAGGCAAGCCCGTAGCCTTCGCGGCAGAGTGGGCTTTGATCCGTGCGTTGCCGACAAAGGTCGTTTCCGTTTCTTCCGGTTCGGGCAGGGACATCTCTGCCGCGCCGATGACCTCCACCCCATAAGGCGCGAAAAGCTGGCGCATTTCCTCCAGCTTGCCTGCGTTATGCGTGGCAATCAGAATGCGTTTTTCGGTAAACTGGCGCGTCATGCGGTGACCGATTTTTGGATCGTAGCCAGTTCGCCAACGCCTTTTTCGGCGAGATCCATCAGTTGGTTCATCTGGTCGCGGGTGTAGGTAGAGCCTTCGGCGCTCATTTGTACTTCGATCAGCTTGCCGGAGCCTGTCATGATAAAGTTGCCGTCGACGCCTGCTTCAGAATCCTCGGGGTAGTCAAGATCAAGAACCGGCTGGCCTGCGTAGATACCGCAGCTAACCGCGGCGACCGGGTCTACCAGTGGATCAGAGATCACATCGCCTGCTTTCATCAATTTATTCACGGCTAGGCGCAGGGCAATCCAACCACCGGTGATCGACGCGCAGCGGGTGCCGCCGTCGGCTTGCAATACGTCACAATCGACGGTGATCTGACGCTCGCCCAAGGCAGAGCGGTCCACACCGGCGCGCAAAGCGCGGCCAATCAGGCGCTGGATTTCGACCGTGCGGCCCCCTTGCTTGCCGGAGGCCGCCTCACGACGCATCCGCGTGTTGGTGGCACGGGGCAGCATGCCGTACTCTGCAGTGACCCAACCCAGACCGGAGCCTTTGATAAAGGGCGGCACACGGTCCTCGATGGTTGCGGTGCAGAGCACATGGGTATCGCCCATTTTGATCAGGGCCGACCCTTCCGCATGTTTGGTGAAACCTGTCTCGATCGAGACGGCGCGCATTTCATCGAGTTTCCGGCCAGAGGGACGCATGACATATCCTTTTTGATGTTGCCCGGGGATACCGCCCCACGAGGCTTTGATGCAACCCCGATTGACGTTTGCCCAGCTTGTACCTTTATTGGGTAAGAGAGCGAGCACCGATGAAAAACACGCCAGAATTGCTGAAAGACATGAATGACCGATCCCGCGAAGTGTTTCGCCGGGTGGTCGAAGGCTATCTGGAAAGCGGCGACCCGGTGGGATCGCGCACGCTGACCCGCGACTTTAGCGAAAAGGTCTCTGCCGCGACGATCCGGAATGTGATGCAGGATCTCGAATATCTGGGACTGTTGGATAGCCCGCATGTCTCTGCCGGGCGGATACCGACGCAGCTGGGTTTGCGGATGTTTGTCGATGGCATGATCGAGATCGGCGATCCGACAGAGTTGGACCGCGAGAAGATTGACGCCACGTTGGGGAACAACTCCTCCGATGTGGGCGGGCTGCTGGACCGGATTGGCTCGGCCTTGTCTGGTGTGACCCATGGGGCTTCGCTTGTGCTGACGCCCAAGCATGAGGCGCCGATCAAACATATTGAGTTTGTCTCTCTGTCGCCCGATAGGGCATTGGTCGTGCTGGTTTTCTCTGACGGTCACGTGGAAAACCGGTTGTTTACCCCGCCACCGGGCCAAACCCCAAGTTCGATGCGCGAAGCTGCGAATTTCCTGAACGCTTTTGTTGAGGGAAAAACGATCAGTGAACTGCATCAAAGCATCAAGCAAGAGATCGCCAAACGGCGTCAGGAGATCGACGTGCTGGCGCAGCAGTTGGTCGAAAGCGGCGCTGTGCTTTGGCAGGGCGAGGGGGAGCATGCAGAGCGTCTGATCGTGCGCGGGCGGTCAAATTTGCTGAACAAGGAAGGCGAAGCCGAAGACCTTGAACGTATCCGCAGCCTCTTTGATGACCTTGAGCGCAAGCGGGACATCGCCGAATTCCTTGAACTGGCCGAGGATGGGGACGGTGTGCGCATTTTTATCGGCTCCGAAAACAAACTTTTCTCACTTTCGGGTTCCTCTCTGGTCGTTTCCCCTTATATGAACGCTGATCGTAAGGTGATCGGCGCCGTGGGTGTCATTGGCCCGACACGCTTAAATTATGGACGTATCGTGCCGATTGTGAATTACACGGCACAACTGGTGGGAAAGCTGATTTCCGACCGGAACTAGAGGTGGAACATGGCAGAGCCGAAAGAAAACGACTTTTTGGACGAGATCGACAGCGCCGAAGCTGAAGAATACGCCGAAGACATGGCCGAGATTGACGAAGAAGCCCTCGCGGTGGAGGAGTTGCGCGCCGAGCGTGACCAGTACCGCGACCGTTTCATGCGCGCATTAGCCGATGCCGAGAACGCGCGCAAACGCTCGGATAAAGACCGCCGTGAGGCTGAGAACTATGGCGGCTCCAAGCTCGCCCGGGACATGCTGCCGGTTTACGACAACATGAAACGCGCCTTGGATACCACAACCGACGAACAGCGCGAGGCTTTTGGCCCCTTGCTTGAGGGTATCCAGTTGACGATGCGCGAACTGCTCAGCGTCTTCAAAAAGCACGGCATCGAAGTGATCGCACCTGAGGTGGGTGACAAATTTGATCCCAAGCACCACGAAGCGATGTTCGAAGCCCCGGTGCCGGGCACCGTTGCGGGCGAGATCATTCAGGTCGCCGCCGAAGGTTTCATGCTGCACGACCGTTTGCTGCGTCCCGCGCAGGTCGGGGTGTCTTCGACCCCCGCGAGCTAAGTGCCAATCAGATATCTTTGAAAGAGGCGGTCAGGATTTGGCCGCCTCTTTTAGTTTGTAGATCAGTTCAAGCGCTTCACGAGGGG
Organism: Sulfitobacter sp. W027; assembly: GCF_025143985.1. NCBI lineage: Bacteria > Pseudomonadati > Pseudomonadota > Alphaproteobacteria > Rhodobacterales > Roseobacteraceae > Sulfitobacter > Sulfitobacter sp. W027. The sequence goes on along the minus strand of NZ_CP083564.1, from coordinate 85,264 downwards.
AGATTTCATCAGGGATGATCTCTTTCAGCTTTTCCTCGACCGCCGAGGTTTTTGCAGGCTTTGGCTGTGGGGTCGGGCTGACAGCGAAAAGCGGTAGATCGTCGATCAGGGTCTTTTGCGTCGCGCCGCCCTCGCGTTCGCCTTTTTCCAAGGCTTCCAGAACCACGCGGGCGCGGGCGATTACCGATGCGGGCAAGCCCGCCAGTTGCGCGACCTGCACCCCGTAAGACCGATCCGCCGCCCCTTTGCGCACCTCGTGGAGGAAGACGACCTCGCCCTCCCATTCCTTAACCGCCACCGTGGCGTTATCGACGCCGGGCAGCTTGCCTGCCAGCGCCGTCATTTCGTGGTAATGGGTGGCAAAAAGCGCGCGAGCGCGGTTCACGTCATGCAGATGTTCCAGCGTGGCCCATGCAATTGACAAGCCGTCATAGGTGGCTGTGCCGCGCCCAATCTCATCAAGGATCACCAGCGCGCGGTCGTCGGCCTGGTTCAAGATCGCCGCGGTTTCGACCATTTCAACCATAAAGGTCGAGCGGCCCCGCGCCAGATCGTCCGAAGCGCCGACGCGGCTGAAAAGCTGGCTTACGATGCCGATATGGGCCGAGCTTGCGGGCACAAAGCTGCCCATCTGCGCCATCAGCGCGATAAGTGCATTCTGTCGCAGGAAGGTCGATTTACCTGCCATGTTAGGGCCGGTCAGAAGCCAGATGTTCGCCGCCTCGCCATCAGCGCTAAGGTCGCAGTCATTGGCGATGAAAGGCTCGCCGGATTGTTGCGCTAATGCGCGTTCCACGACCGGATGCCGCCCGCCTTCGATCTCGAAGGCGCGGCTCATGTCGACGCGAGGGCGGGCCCAGTTTTCGCTGCGGGCAAGATCGGCCAAGCCTGCGGCCAGATCTACCTCGGCCAGACCGGCGGAGGCTTGGCCAATCTCTGCCGCATGGTCCAAAATCGCACTCCGTAAGTTCTCGTAGAGACGTTTCTCGATCTCCTGCGCATGATTGCCGGCGTTGAGGATTTTGGTCTCCAACTCAGACAGTTCGACGGTGGTAAAGCGCACCTGGTTCGCCGTTGTCTGACGGTGGATGAATGTTTCCGACAGGGGCGGCGAAAGCATCCTTTCCGCATGGGTGGCGGTGCATTCGATGAAATAGCCCAGGACGTTGTTATGCTTGATCTTCAGCGACGAAATCCCCGTGTCAGAGACGAATTGCTGCTGCATGCCCGCGATCACGCCGCGCCCTTCGTGTCGCAGTTCTCGCGCGGCGTCGAGGTCAGCGTCATAGCCGGGTGCGATAAAGCCGCCGTCGCGTACCATCAGGGGTGGTTCGGCAACCAAGGCGTGATCCAACAGGTCAATGAGGTCGCCATGACCCTGTAGCCCTTCGGCGGCCTCACTTAGTAATTCCGGCAGATCCTGTTGGGTTAGGGTCTGATGCAAGGCCTCCGCTTCGATCAACCCGTTGCGGATTGCGGCAAGGTCGCGCGGGCCGCCCCGGTCCAACGACAGGCGCGAGAGCGCCCGGTCGAGATCTGGCACATTGCGCAGCCGTTGCCGGATGTCCTGTGCCATGCGGGCATTGTCATAGGCAAAGCTCACCGCATCGGCGCGGGCGGTGACCACATCGACCACCCGAGAGGGGCTTGAGATCCGCCGCTCCAACAGCCGCGCGCCCCCGGCCGTCGCGGTATTGTCCATGATCGACAGCAATGACCCGGCGCGACCGCCGTTAAGCGAATGTGTCAATTCCAGATTGCGTCGGGTCGCCGCATCGATCTGAACGGTACGGGCTTCGGCCTCTTTCTGTGGGGGGCGCAGAAGGGGTAGATTGCCACGTTGTGTAATAGTGAGGTATTCTATTACCGCTCCCATCGCGGAGACCTCGGCGCGGGTGAAGGTGCCGAATGCTTCCAATGTCGCGATATCGAAAAGGTCACAGACCCGCTTTTCCGCACTGGTGCTGTCAAAGGCTGAGCGGGCCAAGCCGGTCAGCGCGATCCCGAAATCAGAGACGACCTCGTGCAATTCGCTCTCTTTCGCTTCGGATACGATCAACTCAGACGGCGACAGCCGCGCGAGTTCTGGCCCAAGACGCACCTGCGCCAGTGGCATCACGTGAAACGCACCGGTAGAGATATCGACCCAGGCCATCGCGCAAGCATCCCGCACCTCGGCAAAGGCGGCGAGGTAGTTATGGCGGCGCGCTTCCAACAGGCTCTCTTCGGTCAGCGTACCGGGTGTGACCAGCCGCACCACATCGCGTTTCACGACCGATTTATAACCGCGCTTCTTGGCCTCCGCCGGGCTTTCCATCTGTTCGCAGACAGCCACCCGAAACCCTTTGCGGATCAGGGTCAGCAGATAGCCCTCGGCAGCATGGACCGGCACGCCGCACATGGCGATGTCTTTGCCCTGATGCTTGCCGCGTTTGGTCAGCGCAATGTCGAGCGCTTCGGCGGCGGCAACGGCATCGTCAAAGAACATCTCATAAAAGTCGCCCATGCGGTAGAACAGCAGCGCATCCGCGTGGTCCGCTTTAAGCTCGAGATATTGCGCCATCATTGGCGTTACTTTTTCTGTCTGCACGGCTGCCCCCTGTTGCAGCGCGGACCCTACAAAACCCCCCGGCGCAGCGAAAGGGGGGTGCAGCGCCTTGGGCGGTCTTTATCGAGCGATTTGGCCTGACGTGGGGCACGCGTTGTGCTGAACTCTGATCGTGGCTAAGAAGTTCTTAAAGCAGAAAAAGGGTAATGTCGTGACGAGAAAGAACCGTATCACCTCTGAAGAGGCGCTTGCCTTTCACCTCGAACCGACGCCCGGCAAGTTCGAGATCTCGGCCACCGTGCCAATGACCACCCAGCGGGACCTCAGCCTTGCCTATTCCCCCGGTGTGGCAGTCCCCTGTGAGGCGATCGCGGCGAACCCCGAAACGGCTTATGACTATACCAACAAGGGCAATCTGGTCGCCGTGATCTCCAACGGGACGGCGGTGCTGGGGCTGGGGAACTTGGGCGCACTGGCCTCCAAGCCGGTGATGGAGGGCAAGGCGGTGCTGTTCAAACGCTTTGCCGATGTGAACTCTATCGATATTGAGCTTGATACCGAAGACACCGAAGCCTTTATCAATGCCTGCAAATTGATGGGTCCGACCTTTGGCGGGATCAACCTCGAGGATATCAAGGCGCCTGAGTGTTTCATCATTGAGCAGCGGCTCAAGGAAGAGATGGATATTCCCGTCTTTCATGACGATCAACACGGCACGGCGGTGATCTGCGCAGCGGGTCTGATCAACGCGCTGCACCTGTCGGGCAAAAAGATCGAGGACGTGCGGATCGTGCTGAATGGCGCGGGTGCTGCTGGGATCGCCTGTCTGGAACTGCTTAAGGCCATGGGCGCGAAACACGACAACTGCATCATGTGCGACACCAAGGGCGTGATCTATCAAGGCCGTTCCGAGGGTATGAACCAGTGGAAATCGGCCCACGCTGCCAATACCGAGCTGCGCAGCCTCGCAGAGGCGATGAAGGGTGCGGATGTCTTCCTTGGCGTTTCGGTCAAGGGGGCTGTGACGCCGGACATGGTGGCCTCTATGGCCGATAACCCGGTGATCTTTGCCATGGCGAACCCCGACCCCGAGATCACGCCCGAAGAGGCGCATGAGGTTCGGATGGATGCCATCGTCGCCACTGGGCGTTCGGACTACCCGAACCAAGTCAACAACGTGCTGGGCTTCCCCTATCTCTTCCGCGGGGCGCTGGATATTCACGCCCGCGCCATCAACGACGAGATGAAGATCGCCTGTGCGCACGCCTTGGCCCAATTGGCACGTGAGGATGTGCCGGACGAGGTTGCACTGGCCTATGGCAAGACCCTGACCTTCGGTCGCGATTACATCATCCCGACGCCTTTCGACCCGCGCTTGATCCACCGGATCCCACCTGCCGTGGCAAAAGCGGGAATGGACACCGGGGCCGCGCGCCGTCCGATCATCGACATGGACGCCTATGAATTGGGTCTGAAATCGCGGATGGACCCGACTGCCAGCATTCTGCGCGGCATCAATGCGCGGGCTCGGGCGAACCAAGCACGGATGATCTTCGCCGAAGGCGATGATCCAAAGGTGCTGCGCGCGGCGGTCATGTACCAGCGCGCCGGACTGGGGAAAGCCTTGGTCGTGGGGCGCGAGGACGACGTGCGCGCCAAGCTGGAAGCCAGCGGCATGGAAGATGCAGTGCGCGAGTTGGAGGTGGTGAACGCTGCCAATACGCAGCATTTGGAAACATACAAAGATTTCCTTTATGGCCGTCTGCAGCGCAAAGGGTTTGACCGCAAAGACATCCACCGCCTCGCCTCGCGTGATCGCCACGTCTTCGCGGCGCTGATGCTGGCGCATGGGCATGGCGACGGTCTGGTCACCGGGGCCACGCGCAAATCGGCGCATGTTTTGGAACGGTTGAACCATGTCTTTGAGGCCAATGCCGAAGCCGGTGCAGCGGGCATCACGGCGCTGCTGCATAAGGGGCGGATCGTCTTTATTGCCGATACGCTGGTGCACGAATGGCCTGACGAAAACGATCTGGCTAATATTGCTGAAAGCGGTGCCCGCGTAGCGCGACATCTGGGGCTAGAGCCGCGGGTGGCCTTTGTCAGTTTCTCGACCTTTGGCTACCCCGTCTCGGAGCGCGCCGAAAAGATGCACCTCGCGCCTGAAGTGCTTGACCAGCGCGGCGTCGATTTCGAATACGAGGGCGAGATGACCGTCGACGTGGCGCTGAACGCGGCGAGCCAAGCGAACTACCCGTTCTCACGGCTGACGGGGCCTGCCAACATCCTCGTGGTGCCGGCGCGACATTCGGCCAGTATCTCGGTCAAGCTGATGCAGGAAATGGCGGGGGCGACGGTGATCGGGCCGATTTTGACCGGTCTCGATAAGTCGATCCAGATTTGTTCCTCGAACTCCACCGCGAATGACATCCTCAACATGGCCATTCTCGCGGCCTGCAAGGTGGGCTGATGATCTGGAATCTCGGCTCTATCAACGCGGACAACTTCTATCTGCTGCCCCATCTGCCGGGGCCGGGAGAGACCGTTTCGGCCCGGGATTTTCGGCAAGGGCTGGGCGGTAAGGGGGCCAATATGTCGGTTGCCGCCGCCCGCGCCGGGACGCGGGTGATGCATGTCGGCGCGCTGGGGGCCGATGGCGGTTGGGCGCTGGAAAGGCTTTTGGAATACGGGGTCGAGACGGCGCATATCACCTTGATGGAGGGGGTCACCGGTCACGCCAATATCGCCGTTGATCTTGAGGGCGAGAACAACATCGTCATCTTCCCCGGCACCAATCACGAAATCACCGATGAGATGATCGGCGCGGCGCTGAGCGAGGCCTCCTCCGGCGACTGGCTGTTGATGCAGAACGAAACCAACGGCCAGCGGTTCGCGGCGCAAACGGCCAAGACCTTGGGCCTGCGGCTGGCCTATGCAGCCGCCCCCTTTGACGCAGAGGCGGTAAAAGCGATCCTCGACAGGATTGACCTGTTGGTGCTGAACGAGGTTGAAGCAGCACAGCTTCGCGCCGCGACGGGGGGTGAACTCCGCCAACTGCCCGTCGATGACATCGTGGTCACATTGGGCGCGGGGGGCTGTGAATGGGTCTCTAACAAAGCGCATCGGGTTGAAAGCTATCCGGCCTATCAGGTCGATGTGGTAGATACGACCGGGGCGGGGGATACTTTTACCGGCTATCTGGTCGCCGGTCTGGACCGGGGCATGACCATGCCGCATGCGATCGATCTGGCCATGCGGGCCGGTGCGCTGATGGTCACGCGCCATGGTACAGCAGATGTGATCCCCGACCTGAAAGAGATCAGGGACCACGATTTTCGCATCTAAGCCATAGGTGTCGCGGTTATTTCACAAAGGGTGCCGCGCTGCCCCAAAGCTGTTTAACACGTGCATCACGGCCACAGCCACTGCGGTAGCGTTTATAGGCGACTGATTTTTTCACGCCCACGCCCACACTGCTAAAAGCCAGCCGCTCGCTGCTTTTGTAATAGTCTTGGTGGTAGTCTTCGGCGGGATAGAAGGTCGCATTGCCAAGGATTGGCGTCACAATCCGGGTGCCCAATGCGGCCTGTGCCTTGGCCTTGGCCGCTTCTGCCGCGTTTTTCTGAGCTGGGCTGCCTGCAAAGATCGCGGTGCGATAGCTTTCGCCCCGGTCACAGAATTGACCGCCCGCATCCGTGGGATCGATGGAGCGGAAAAAGAGGTCAAACAGCGTGTCCCGGCTGACAACGTCTGGGTCGAATTGAATTTGCACGGCCTCATAATGACCGGTGTTGCCGCCGGTGACCTGTTTGTAGGTGGGGTTCTTGGTGCGGCCTCCGGCAAAGCCCGAGACGGCCTCTTTCACGCCTTTGACGGATTCAAAATCCGCCTCCACACACCAGAAGCAGCCGCCCGCCACGGTCAGCACTTCGGTTCCCGCCGCCGCGGCAGGGCGGTTTTGCGCCGCGAGGCCCAAGGTGATGGCAAGGGTCAAGATCGCAGGTTTGAACATTGATTTTCGGAACATGGTTGTCCTCCTCAGGCATAGGGTTGCCGCTGCGGCGAAGGTAGCGCAAGGCCGGGGCAGGCGAAGTCACGCTCTGGTGAAGGCAATTTACCACTTGGCGAGATGCCGTGATCTTCCTAGCGTTCCGGGTTCAATGAGAATGGGGGAAACCTTTCATGCGTATTGCGATGTGGTCTGGGCCACGAAATCTGAGCACGGCGATGATGTATAGTTTCGGGGCGCGCCAGGACTTTACCGCGATGGATGAGCCTTTCTATGCGGCCTATCTGAAAGCAACAGGGCTGGATCATCCGATGCGCGATGCGGTTTTGGCGGGGCAAGAACAAGACCCTGCGCGGGTGCCCCTTGGCTTTGTTCAGGACGGTGTGCAGCACCTGTATATGAAACATATGGCGCAGCATATGATCGAAGAGTTTCCGCTGGATTGGGCGGAGGACTGCGTGAACATTCACCTGATCCGCCATCCGGCGCGGGTGATCGCGAGCTACACGGAGAAGCGCGAGGCACCTAACCTGGCAGATATCGGATTTGACCGACAACTGATGCTCTATCAGCGTTTGGGCGGATTGGTCATCGACAGCGGCGATATTCGTGCGGACCCCGAAGGCATGCTGCGCAAACTTTGTGCCGCAATTGACCTGCCTTTTGATCCCGCCATGCTGCACTGGCCCGCAGGGCCGCGTCCGGAAGATGGGGTATGGGCCTCGCATTGGTATGGCGCGATCCATCAAAGCACCGGATTCGCCGGTCCAGAGGGGGATTTGCCCGTGCTGGAGGGGGCGGATGCGCAGGTTCTGGAAGCGGCCTTGCCCTACTATGAGCAGCTTTTTGCAAGACGCCTTAAAAATCTCTGAAGGGTATGAAACTTATCTCTCGACCCCTTCGTGACTCCGGCACATTTCAAACGGAGGGAAAACCAGATGAAAAAATTTGCAAGCACTGTAGTTGCGCTGTCCATGGTAGCCGGTGGCGCTTGGGCTGATGCCCATGCCATGGCAATGGTCGAAGCGTCGGGCCAAGATGTCTCGAATGGCGTTGTCAGCGCTGACAAAGTCATGGCGGGCGAGAATGGCTGGTTGGTCGTGCACCGCACCGACGCCGACATGAAACCCGGCCCCGTCGTGGGTTATGCGCCGCTGCGCGCGGGCGAGAACACCGACGTTGTCGCGATCCTGCAAGAGGAAGTGGCATCGGGCGATATGCTGATGCTGATGGTGCATTCCGAAGATGGCGGCATGAAAACCGGCGTTTTTGAATACACGCTGGGCGCCAAGGAAGACGGCCCTATTAAGCCGGACGGTGAGCTGGTTATGACGGTCGTCACCGCCGATTGATCTGGCTTTAGCCAGATTTAAAAAGGCCCGGGCGGGAACGTCCGGGCCTTTTGCGTTTGTGCGTGGGACAGACCGCCGGGGGCGCTGCCCCCGGACCCCCGCGGGTATTTAAGAAAGGATGAAGAGGGGAATTAGGTCCCCTCTTAGTTCAGCCTTTGGTGCGCTTATCGCGGGCGGCGAGGAGTTTGAGGCGCAGGGCGTTCAGTTGGATGAAGCCTGCGGCGTCTTTTTGGTCATAGGCGCCGGCGTCGTCCTCAAAGGTGACATGGGCCTCGGAATAGAGACTGTGATCGGACCAGCGGCCAACGGTGCGTACGTGTCCCTTGTAGAGTTTCAAGCGCACGGTGCCGGTGACATGGGTTTGGCTCGCGTCGATGGCGGCTTGCAGCATAGTGCGTTCGGGGCTGTACCAGAAGCCGTTGTAGATCAGTTCGGCGTATTTTGGCATCAGCTCGTCTTTGAGGTGCATCGCGCCGCGGTCGAGCGTGATGGATTCGATGGCGCGGTGCGCTTCCAGCAGGAGGGTGCCGCCGGGGGTCTCGTAGATGCCGCGGGACTTCATGCCGACGAAGCGGCCCTCGACCAGATCGAGGCGGCCGCAGCCGTGTTTGCCGCCAAGCTCGTTGAGTTTGGTGAGGATCGTGGCGGGCGACATCGCTTCGCCGTTGATGCTAACCGCATCACCGCGTTCGAAGCCGATCTCGACGTATTCGGGCGTATCGGGCGCATCCTCGGGGTTCACGGTCCGTTGGTAGACGTAGTCGGGCGCGTCGACGGCGGGGTCTTCGAGCACTTTGCCTTCGGAGGAGGTGTGCAGCAGGTTGGCGTCGACCGAGAAGGGGGCTTCGCCGCGTTTGTCCTTCGCGATCGGGATCTGGTTCTGCTCGGCGAAGGCCAGAAGCTTGGTGCGGCTCGACAGGTCCCATTCGCGCCAAGGGGCGATGACCTTGATGTCGGGGTTGAGCGCGTAGGCGGCGAGCTCGAACCGGACCTGGTCATTGCCCTTGCCGGTGGCGCCATGGGCCACGGCGTCAGCGCCGGTTTCCTCGGCGATCTCCACGAGGCGCTTGGAGATGAGCGGGCGGGCGATAGAGGTGCCCAAGAGGTAGAGACCCTCATAGACCGCGTTGGCGCGGAACATCGGGAAGACGAAATCGCGGACAAATTCCTCGCGCACGTCCTCGATGTAGATATTCTCGGGCGCGATGCCCATCATCTCGGCTTTCTTGCGGGCCGGTTCCAGCTCTTCGCCTTGGCCGAGGTCGGCGGTGAAGGTCACCACCTCGCAGCCGTATTCGGTTTGCAGCCATTTCAGGATGATCGAGGTATCGAGGCCGCCGGAATAGGCAAGCACGACTTTCTTGGGCGCGGACATGACGGGTTCCTTTCAGGTTCGCCCTGCGAGGTAGCGGTTTTCGCGGGCGCGGGCAAGATTGAAGCCTGCGTTGACCTCTGCGGGCCGCGCGCCTATCGACGAATGGCAGCAAGGAGAGCACAGATGGCGGATGATTTTGCACAGAAAGCACAGGCGGCGGCAGAGGCGTTGCGGGTGTTGTTTCCGGCCACGCCGCTGCTGCGCAATGAGCATCTGTCGGAACGCTTTGGCGCGGACATCTGGTTGAAGCGCGAGGATTTAAGCCCGGTGCGCTCTTACAAGCTGCGCGGAGCCTTCAATGCGATGCGCAAGGTGATCCCGGGGCAGGGGGTGTTTGTCTGTGCCTCGGCAGGAAATCATGCGCAGGGGGTGGCTTTTGCATGCAGCCATTTCGGCGTGCGGGGGGTGATTTTCATGCCGGTGACGACACCGCAGCAGAAGGTGCAGAAGACCCGTATCTTTGGCGGCGATAACGTCGAGATCCGGTTGGTGGGGGATTATTTTGATGCCACGCTTGCCGCTGCGCAGAATTTTTGCCGGGATGAGGGCGCGCATTTCCTGTCGCCCTTTGACGACGAGGATGTGATTGAAGGGCAGGCATCTGTTGCCGTTGAGATTGCCGAACAATTGGGGCGGGTTCCGGACCGGGTGATCTTGCCGGTGGGCGGCGGCGGCCTGTCTTCAGGGGTGGTCAGTTATTTTGGCGATACCTGTGATTATACATTCGTTGAACCTGCCGGTGCGCCGAGCCTTGCCCGGGCGTTGGAGGCAGGGGCCCCGGTTGATGTCTCTCCGATTGATAACTTCGTCGATGGGGCGGCGGTGGCAAAGATTGGGGCCCGGCCCTTTGAGCGTTTGCGGGGGATGAACCCGGCGGATGTGGTGCATCTGCCGGAGGATCGGATTTGCGTGACGATCAACGAGATGTTGAACGTTGAGGGCATCGTGTTGGAGCCTGCGGGCGCGCTGTCGATTGATGCGCTGGGCGAGGTGGCGGACCAGATCGCGGGTAAGACGGTGGTCTGTGTGGCGTCGGGAGGCAATTTCGATTTCGAGCGTCTGCCCGAGGTCAAGGAGCGTGCGCAGCGCTATTCTGGGGTAAAGAAGTACTTTATTCTGCGCTTGCCGCAACGGCCCGGAGCGCTGAAAGAGTTTCTGATGCTGCTTGGCCCAGAGGATGACATCTGTCGGTTCGAGTACCTCAAAAAGTCCGCGCGGAATTTCGGCTCGGTCCTCATTGGGATTGAGACGCGTCGGCCTGAGAACTTTAAACCGTTCTTAGAGCAATTGGGCCAGTCGGGTTTCACATATACGGATATTACCAACGACGAAACGCTGGCGCAGTTCGTTCTGTAAGCAGGACGTTTGAGCGCTTTTGCGATGCCGGTTGCTAGCATTTCTGCGAACCTCCTTTTCATGAGCCTGCAGCGAAAGATCTAACAAAAGGTTGCTTAACGCGATTCACCTTCTGTTAGGCCATTGAAGGTTAGATCGAAGGGCCTGTCAGGATCGTGTCGCATGAAATTGGATATTCCCAGCCTATCACCGGCGGCAGCGACGCGTGCTGTGGCACCGCTGGTACTGGTGGTGGATGACGATGAAGTGCAGTTGGGTCTGTTGTCTGCCTCCCTACAGCGCTGGGGATATGAGGTGATGTCTGCCCCGTCGGGCGAAGTGGCTTTAACGCTTTGCGAGACCCGATTGCCGGACCTTGTGCTTTGCAGCTGGATTATGCCGGGGATGTCCGGGATCGACTTTTGCCGCGCTTTTCGGGCGCTTTCAGAGGAGCAATACGGCTATTTTATTCTGCTGACCGCCAAACACGAGAAGGAAGAGGTGGCGCGGGGGCTGGACGCGGGCGCGGATGATTTCCTGATCCAGCCGGTGAGTGAGCCGGAGCTGCGCGCCCGGATCATGGCGGGGGAGCGTATTTTGGCCATGCAGCGCGAATTGACGCAGAAGAACCGGCTGATCACTGAGACGCTGGATGTATTGCAACAGGTGCATGCGCTGATCGATAAGGACTTAATTGAGGCCAAGAAATTGCAGCAATCGCTGCTGCGCGAGCGCTATCGTGCCATGCCGGGTGGCAACCTGTCGATGATGTTGCGCTCTGCCGGGCATGTAGGTGGTGATCTGGTCGGATATTTTCCCGTACGGCCGGGGGTAGTGGGGCTTTTTGGGCTGGATGTTTCAGGCCATGGCATCAGCTCGGCCCTGATGACGGCGCGGTTGGCGGGATATCTTTCAGCCACGACACCGGATCAGAACCTTGCGCTTACGCTTTTGCCCGGGGGCAGCTATGCGGCCCGCCCTCCGGGAGAGGTGATTGAAGAACTGAACGATCTTGTCCTTAATGAGATGGATACTGAGCATTATTTTACCCTGATGCTGGCAATCGCCGATCTCACGACGGGCGAGGTGACTGTCGCGCAGGCCGGGCACCCTCATCCGGCCTTGCTGCGCAGCGATGGCGTGGTGGAACAGGCGGGGACCGGGGGCTTTCCCGTCGGGTTGCTCGCTGGGGTGGAGTTTGAGCAGTATAAGCTGCAGATGGCGCCGGGGGACCGGTTGTTGATCCTGTCGGACGGCGTGACAGAATGCCCCGACCCTGGTGGCGATATGTTAGGCGAAGACGGGCTGGCGCGGATGCTGGGCGAATTGCGCCGTTTTAGCGGCCCGGCGTTGCTAAGCGCGCTTGTCTGGAAGCTGTCTGAATTTGCTGGCAGACGCGATTTCCCCGATGATGTGTCGGGGATATTACTGGAGTATCTGGGCGATGCCTAGCGAAGGTAGCGTTGCAGAAACAGCCGATCGCCCTCATTCGCGAGGGTCGCCAATGCTTCATCGGCCGATAGCACCAGCGTGGCATGGTGTTGTTCTGTCGGTTCGGCAATCTGGCACACGGGGTGGGCGACGTAGATATGGCAGATTTTCTGCGCCCAGAGGTTGTAGTCCTTCATATAGGTAAAGCGGCGGAATGCGCCGAGCCGACGCGGACGGGCGATGCGCCAGCCGGTTTCCTCCAACACCTCGCGGTGAAGCGCTTGAAGTGGGGATTCACCAGTCTCAATGCCGCCCCCGGGCAGTTGCACTTCGGTGTCTTCGGCCATTTCAAGCGTCATCAGGAAGCGGCGTTGCAGCGGCAGAATGGCATAGACGCCGGGGCGTGGAATGTAGGTTTGGCCGGGCTGTGGTGTCTGGCCTGTACGTCGGATCATCTGCTGCCCCTTTTTCCATGGGTTGCTGCGCCTATATAGACGCGGTATGCCAAGCGGCCCCCGATAAGGAAACCCGATGACCCAAGGAACTAAAATCGCGTGGGACGATACCGTTCTGCCCTTTCAGCTAGATGATGTCGACATGCGCGGCCGCGTGGCGCGGCTTGATGGCGTGTTGGAAGGCATCTTGAAGCAGCACGACTACCCGCCGCAGGTTGAAGCTCTGGTGGCCGAAATGGCTTTGCTGACCGCGTTGATCGGTCAAACGATCAAGCTGCGCTGGAAATTGTCGCTGCAGGTGCAGTCTAAAGGCGCCGTTCGGATGATCGCCACCGATTACTACGGCCCCGAAAAGGAAGGCGAGCCTGCACGTATTCGCGCCTATGCGAGCTATGACGCGGACAGGCTGACGGATGAGGCTCCTTTCGAGCAGGTTGGCGAAGGGTATTTTGCGATCATGATCGACCAAGGCAAAGGTATGACCCCCTATCAGGGCATCACGCCGCTGGCCGGTGGGTCATTGGCCGCCTGTGCCGAGGCCTATTTTGCCCAGTCCGAACAGTTGCCGACGCGTTTCTCGCTAAGCTTTGGCAAATCGTCCGGTCCGGATGAGCCGGAGCACTGGCGCGCTGGCGGAATCATGTTGCAACATATGCCCAAAGCCTCCTCACTGGCGGCATCGGGCGAGGGGACTGGCGATGTTCTCAAGGCTGACGACTTGGTCGAAGGCGATGAGGCCGAGAACTGGAACCGCGTGAACATCCTGCTCGGCACGGTTGAAGAGTTGGAGTTGATCGGCCCCAGCGTGCCCCCGACCGACCTGCTGCTGCGATTGTTTCACGAGGAACAACCACGGGTCTACGATGCACAGCCGGTGCGTTTTGGCTGTACTTGCTCCGAAGACCGCGTGCGCCAAAGCCTTTCGATCTACTCGGCCCGCGACATTGAGAAAATGACGACGAACGAGGGCCGGGTGACCGCCGATTGCCAATTCTGCGGCGCACATTATGACCTCGACCCGGTGACGGTCGGTTTCGACGCCAAGGCCTAAGGTGAGCGATCGGTTCCAGTCTTTCCGCGAGGCGCTCGCGCAGACGGGGGTGGAATCCTCTGATTTTGACCTGAACCCGGAGGTCACCTTGCCCGAGGGGCGTAGCCTGCGGCCTGCAGGCGTGCTCGCGCCGGTGATTGATACGGGCGCGCGATTGGAACTGATCCTGACCAAACGCTCTTCGGCGTTGAAACATCACCCCGGACAGATAGCCTTTCCGGGGGGCAAACAAGACGGCGGCGATGCGGATGTTATCGCCGCCGCCCTGCGCGAAGCCCGCGAAGAAATTGGCCTGCCGAGCGAGATCGTAGATGTCTTGGGCGTGTTGCCCGCTCATGAGACGGTGACTGGTTTCAGCGTGACGCCTGTGATCGGCTATGTGACAAGTGAATTCACCGTGGTGCCAGAGCCCGGAGAGGTTGAGGAGGTGTTTCGCGTCCCTCTCGACCATGTGCTGAACCCCAGCAACTACCTTGTCCATTCCCGGCGTTGGCGCGGCCAGCGGCGGTATTATTACGCCGTGCCCTACGGCCCCTATTACATCTGGGGCGCGACCGCGCGTATGTTGCGGGCATGGGCGACGCGAATGAACAGATGATTCCAGCTTCGACGCGCTGGTTACAGGACGAAGACGCACAGCGGGTCTGCCGCGTGGTGCAGGACGGCGGGCACCGTATCTATTTTGTCGGCGGTTGCGTGCGCGACGCGCTGCTGGGCCTGCCGGATAGTGATGTGGACCTCTCCACCGATGCGACACCTGAAACGGTAATGGCGCTGGCCAAGGCCGCCGGGGTCAAGGCCGTGCCGACAGGGATCGACCATGGCACGGTAACGCTTGTGTCGGGCGGCAAACCGTTTGAGATCACCACCTTTCGCCGCGATGTCGAAACCGATGGCCGCCGGGCGGTTGTGGCTTTCTCGACCGATATCACCGAGGACGCGCGGCGCCGCGATTTTACGATGAATGCGCTTTACGCCACGCCGGACGGCCAAGTGCTTGACCCGCTGGGTGGGCTGCCTGACCTTCGCGCAAAACGCCTGCGTTTCATCGAAGACGCGGGGCAGCGCATTCGCGAAGATTATCTGCGTACCCTGCGCTATTTTCGTTTCATGGCGTGGTATGGCGACCCAGAGACAGGGCCGGAACCTGATGCGCTGGACGCGATCTCATCAAATTTGGACGGGCTAAAGACTCTTTCGGCAGAGCGCGTGGGCCAAGAATTTAAAAAGCTGCTCCGCGCTCCTGATCCCGCGCCTGCATTGGCGTTGATGCGCCAGACCGGAGTTTTGCCGGTGCTCTTGCCCGGGAGCGATAACCGCTGGATATCCATGCTGGTCCATTTCGAGCAGGCGCTGGAGCTGGCTCCGGATTGGCTGGTGCGTCTGGCTGCGCTGGGCGGAGAGGGATTGGCTGGCCGTCTGCGGCTAAGCAGGGTCGAAGCCAAACGTCTTGCGCTATTTCAAGAACAGGGGTTTGCGGGGCCACCCCTCCCAGAACTGGCTTATCGTCATGGAGTTGAAGTGGCGCGCGGCGCTGCATTGCTGCGGGCCTGTTTGGCCGAAAAATCTCCCGAAAGCGCTGTATTAGAGACTATAGATCGTGCCGCTTCCGCGCGGTTTCCCGTGACGGCCAAGGATCTGATGCCGAAGCTTAAAGGCCCGGAGTTGGGGTGTGAGATTGCTCGGTTAGAGCAAATTTGGATCGCTTCCGATTTCTCTCTGTCCCGCACGGAACTCCTGTCGGGGGCAAGCTAGTCGACATTGAGGCCGATTTCAGCTATTCAAGCTGTATTACAAGGGAGATGTGCAAAATGTACCGCGGGATCTGGTTCAGCTAAGCTGGCATAAC
Source organism: Sulfitobacter sp. W027 (assembly GCF_025143985.1). Classification (NCBI taxonomy): domain Bacteria; kingdom Pseudomonadati; phylum Pseudomonadota; class Alphaproteobacteria; order Rhodobacterales; family Roseobacteraceae; genus Sulfitobacter; species Sulfitobacter sp. W027. Next base: position 69,859 of record NZ_CP083564.1, on the reverse strand, counting down.
CTTTAGCCCCCTCTGCGGCTTTGCCATTGGGCATCGCCGATCATTTTGCACGTTTATTTCCAAGGCCTCCCCATGTTCCGATTTTTCGAAAACCTCGTAGATCCCTATGTTGCCTATCGCGAAAAGGATCACCCGCCGCAGGGGCTTTGGCCCTTTTTGCGGGATTATGCACAGCCCTTTAAAAAGGTCTTCGTCCTCGCCGGGATGATGGCGATCCTTGTGGCTGCGATTGAAATTGGGCTGATCTACTACATGGGCCGTATCGTCGACCTGTTGGGCAGCGACCCTGCGCAGATGTGGGAGGACTACGGGACCGAATTGATCCTTGTCGCCCTCGCGGTGCTGTTCCTACGACCCTTGGTGCAAGCCCTCGACGTGATGCTGCTGAATAACGCCATCCTGCCGAACTTTGGCACCCTGATCCGTTGGCGGGCGCATCGACATGTCTTGCGGCAGTCGGTCGGTTGGTTCGAGAATGATTTCGCCGGGCGTATTGCCAATCGCATCATGCAAACACCCCCTGCGGCGGGGGAGGTGGTGTTTCAGGTCTTCGATGCGATCTCTTACTCGCTGGCCTATATGATCGGCGCGGCGATCCTGCTTTCTACCTCCGATATACGTTTGTTAGTGCCGCTTTTGGGCTGGTTTGTGCTCTACGGCGGCTTGGTGGCCTGGACGATCAAACGGGTCGGCCCAGCCTCAAAAGCGGCGTCGGATGCGCGCTCGCAAGTGACCGGGCGTGTCGTGGATGCTTATACGAATATCCACTCGGTCAAGATGTTCGCGCATCATGACCTTGAGGTCGATTTTGCCGGAGAGGCGATTGAAGAGGCACGGCGTACTTTCCAAGGCGAGATGCGCATTTTCACCATCATGGATGTGATGCTGACCCTGTTGAACGGCATGTTGATCGTCGGTGTCGTAGGCTGGGCGTTGGTGCTCTGGATGGGCGGAGAGGCGAGTGTCGGCGTTGTTGCCGCTGCCGCAGCGCTGGCGTTGCGGCTGAACTCCATGACCGGCTGGATCATGTGGGCACTATCGAGCTTTTTCCGCGAGTTGGGTGTCGTGGCCGAGGGGATGGAAACCATTGCCCAGCCCCTTGCCTTGACCGACCGACGCGATGCGCCGTCGCTGAAGTTGACGGACGGGCAGATCGAGATGGCAGATCTAAGCCACCACTACGGGCGCGAGAGCGGCGGGATCCAAGGCATCAATATCACTGTACAACCGGGCGAGAAGATTGGCCTTGTTGGCCGTTCCGGAGCCGGGAAATCGACCCTCGTGAAGCTGATGCTGCGGTTCTATGATGCCGAAGCGGGGCAGATCCGGATCGACGGGCAGGACATTTCACAAGTCCGGCAAGACAGTCTGCGGCGGCACATCGGCGTAGTGCAGCAGGATTCCTCGCTGCTTCATCGTTCGGTGCGCGAGAATATCCTCTACGGCCGCCCCGATGCCAGCGAGGCCGAGATGATTGCGGCGGCGAAACAGGCTCAGGCGCATGAGTTCATTCTTGATCTGACAGATCCGGAGGGACGCTCGGGCTATGATGCCCGTGTCGGCGAACGGGGTGTAAAACTCTCCGGCGGGCAGCGTCAGCGGATTACGCTCGCCCGAGTGATCCTGAAGGATGCGCCGATCTTGTTGCTGGATGAGGCGACCAGCGCGCTTGACAGTGAGGTGGAGGCGGTGATTCAAGAAACGCTCTATGGCATGATGGCTGGCAAGACCGTCATCGCCATCGCACACCGGCTGTCCACAATTGCCGAGATGGACCGAATTCTGGTTCTGGATCAGGGACGTATCGTCGAAGAAGGCACCCATGACGCGCTTTTGCAGAAAGCTGGCCTATATGCAGCCTTCTGGCACCGTCAGTCGGGCGGTTTTCTCGCATTGGATGACAAGACGTGAGCATTTCGAACTGGATCAACCCGTTTCACCCCGCCGATGGCCCGCCGCCGCAAACGCTGGGGGCTTTCATGCGCTGGTGCCTGTCGGGCGCTTGGCCGGTGCTTTGGCTTGCCGCGCTCCTTTCCGCCGCCGCTGGCGCGATGGAAGCGGGCACGGCGTGGATATTGGGCAAGGTCATCGACGCTACGGTCAGCGCGGGGCCAGAGCGGTTCTTCGAAGGCAGCAGTCTGGTGCTGGTGCTGGGCGCAGTCGCGTTCTTTCTTGTGGCACGGCCCGTGCTGTTCGGCCTGTCCTCGGCGTCGAACGCGATCATGGTGCAGCCCAATGTGAACCCGCTGGTGCTGTCCCGTCTGCACCGTTGGACGCTGGGACAGAACGTCAATTTCTTTGACGATGATTTTGCCGGACGCATCGCGCAAAAGCAGATGCAGGCCGCGCGGGCAGTGACAGATGTGGCGGCCGAGGTGATCAACGTGGTGGCTTTTGCGCTGGCCTCTCTCGTCGGGTCGGTTGCGCTGCTCTTGGCGATTGACTGGCGCGTGGCACTTGGATTTTCGGTCTGGCTGGTGATGTATCTGGCGCTGATCAACTGGTTCTTGCCGCGCGTGCGCAAGCGGGCGGCGGGCCGTGCCGGGGCGCGGGCGTTGGTGTCGGGGCAGGTGGTGGATACGATCACCAATATTAAAACGGTGAAACTCTTTGCCCATGCCGATCACGAAGACCGCGCGGCGCTTTCCGCGATGCAAAGCTTTCGTGCCCGGGCGCTGGAGTTTGGCTATCTCGCCGCCGGGTTCCGTTTGGCGCTGATGAGCCTTGCGGGGCTTTTGCCGGTCTTGCTAATGGGCGGGACAATCCTGCTGTGGCAGCGCGGTATGGCGAGCGAGGGGGATATCGTGGCCTCCGGTGCCATCGCGATCCGTATTGCGCAGATGACGGGCTGGGTGTCTTTCACTCTGATGGCGATCTATTCCAATATTGGAGAGGTCGAGGACGGCATGCGCACCCTAACGCCGCGCGTGCGGTTGGACGATGGGCCTGATGCGCGGGAGTTGGTGGTGAAGGCAGGGCAGATCGAATTGCGTGACCTCGGTTTTGCCTATGGCCGCCAGACGGGTGGGATCGACCAAATTTCACTGACCATCAAACCGGGTGAGAAACTGGGGATCGTTGGTGCCTCGGGGGCAGGGAAATCGACCCTCGTGGCGCTGCTATTGCGGCTCTATGAACCGGAGCAGGGCAAGATATTGATCGACGGGGTGGATACCACGACAGTCACGCAAGAGAGCCTGCGCCGTAATATCGGCATGGTTACGCAAGAAACCGCGATGTTCAACCGCTCCGCGCGGGACAACATCCTTTACGGGCGGCCCGATGCGACCGAGGCCGAGGTCATCGCCGCTGCGGAACGTGCCGAAGCGCATGAATTCATTCAGGAACTCGAGGATCACAAAGGCCGTCGCGGCTATGACGCGCATCTGGGGGAGCGTGGGGTGAAGCTTTCGGGTGGGCAGCGGCAGCGCATTGCCTTGGCCCGCGCGATCCTGAAAGACGCGCCCATTCTGGTGCTGGATGAGGCGACAAGCGCGCTTGATAGCGAGGTGGAGGCCGCCATTCAGCAGACCCTAGACCGGGTTATGGAGGGCAAAACCGTGCTCGCCATCGCGCACCGCCTGTCGACCTTGACAGAGATGGACCGCATCATGGTGATGGACGCGGGCCGCATTGCCGAGATCGGCAGCCATGCTGATCTGCTTGCCCAAGACGGGCTTTATGCGCGCTATTGGCAGCGGCAGTCGGGCGGGTTTCTGGATGTGAAGGCGGCGGAATAGGCTTTCGCTGTGGCCTTTGCCACGCTATGGGCAGGCTATGACAGAACATCACATCTTGCGCCTTGGCCACCACGGTGACGGCATTGCCGAAGGTCCGATCTTTGTCCCGATGACCCTGCCGGGGGAAACCGTCAGCGGTGAGGTCGAGGGCCAGCAATTGCGCGACGTGCGGATCGTTACGCCCTCCGAACAGCGGGTCGCGCCGCCGTGCCGGCACTTCAAATCCTGCGGAGGCTGCCAATTGCAGCATGCGGCGGATGATTTCGTGGCGGCGTGGAAGGTTGATGTGGTGCGTACCGCATTGTCGGCCCATCGGCTGGAGACTAAGTTTCGCCCCATCCAAACTTCACCCGCGCAATCGCGCCGCCGGGCCACCTTTGCCGCGCGGCGCACGAAAAAGGGCGCGATGGCCGGGTTCCATGGCCGCGCCTCTGATGTATTGATTGAGGTGCCGGGCTGTCAGTTGGTCGACCCCGCGCTGTTGCCCGGTCTGAAAGTGGCCGAGGAATTGGCGCTGATCGGCACCAGCCGCAAGGCCGAATTAGCCGTGACCGTGACGCTGTCGGAAGAGGGGCTTGATGTATCTGTCGCCAATGGCAAACCGCTCGACGGGCCGCTGCGGCAGCAGTTGGCGCAGACCTGTGAAGCTTTGGCGCTGGCACGGCTGACTTGGGATGGCGAGGTGATCGCGATGCGTGCGCCGCCCGCGCAGCACTTTGGCAGCGCAGCGGTCACGCCCCCGCCGGGCGCGTTCTTGCAAGCCACCCGCCATGGCGAAGCGGCCCTGCGCGACGCCGTCCTGGATGCCGTGGGACAGGCCGAGACCGTGGCGGACCTGTTCGCAGGCTGCGGCACCTTCGCTTTGCCGCTGGCGCAAAAGGCGCGGGTTCATGCAGTTGAGGGCGATGCCGAGATGATCGCCGCGCTTGAGGGCGGCTGGCGTCGGGCCAAGGGGGCCAAACCGCTCACCGTTGAGACCCGCGATCTGTTCCGCCGTCCGCTCTTGCCGGATGAACTGGCCAAGATCGATGCTGTCGTGCTAGACCCGCCGCGCGCCGGGGCCGAGGCGCAGGTGGCCGAGATCATCCGCGCCAAGGTGCCGCACGTGGCCTATGTCTCCTGCAATCCAATCAGCTTTGCCCGCGATGTGCAAAACATGGTGGCAGCAGGGTATCGACTGGATTGGGTGCAGGTCGTGGATCAATTCCGCTGGTCGTCCCATGTGGAGCTTGCCGCCTGTCTGACACTGCCAGAAGGGTAAGCAAACCGGCTGCATTTGCCTCGACTCATCACCTCTTTTTGAATGAAATTAATCCCTCCACGTGGTACCGCGGATGAAAAGGGCCGGAATGGCCGGGACTTTGAGGGCACAGTGATGAAACGCAGGACAATGATACTTGGCGGCACCGCTATGGTGGCGCTCGGCGCGTGCAGCAGCAGTAAATTCAAGCGCTACAATGGTCCCGAAGTGACCTATGTGGTTGTGAACAAAAGCCAACGTCGCATGATGTTGTTGCATCATAACCGCGTCTTGGAAGATTACCGGATCAAGCTGGGCTTTGCCCCTGTGGGCCATAAGACCATCGAAGGTGACGGACGCACGCCCGAAGGGCTCTACCGAATCGACCGTCGCAATCCGAACAGCCGGTTCCATCTTTCCGTCGGCATCGATTATCCGAATGAGCGGGATATTGAGATCGCCCGCGCCATGGGCAAAAGCCCCGGTGGCGACATCTTTATCCATGGGCAGAAAGACCCGCGGAAGAAAGAAAAGGACGATTGGACCTGGGGCTGTATCGCCGTCACCAACAAAGAGATCGAAGATGTCTATGCGATGGTCCGTGATGGCACGCCGATCCTGATCACACCCTGAACAAAGGCTAGGTAGAAACGACACCGGCCCCCGCAGGGGCCGGATAAACCGCTTAGGCGATGAACGATCAGTTGCCGACGACCAGCGTCCACCAGATCTTGCCACCGTTTTCCTGATACCAAGAGAAACCCATCTGGCGTCCATCGGGTGCCATCAAGATGCGGCGGGTGTCTGGCTGCTCCATCCAAGCAGCGAGGGTTTCAAGCTCGGTCTCATAGGTTTCCGAAATCACTTCGCCGACGAGGCCACCGGCATAGCCAACGCGCTGGATACGATCGATTGGCGAAGACCCGTCAGAGCCGAAGTGCCAGGGGCGGTTCTGCACCGACATATCGCGAGAATGGGTAGCGGCGGCGGCATTCAGCTTGGCATCAAGTGCCAAGGGCGTGACCCCGGCAGAGCTGCGCAGCGCATTCACCGAGTCGAGCATGCGGAATTGGATTGTACCCGCGTCGGAACGGCTGATGCGGTAGGAACCGCCAGCTTTGCCGCCGGTCGTGCTGGCAGGGACACAAGCAGATAGCGCAACCGTCAGCGCCAGCAGGATGGACAGGATACGGATCATATGAGCGCTCCACGCAATGAAATTTTTTCTGCCTTACATCGCGGCGCGTTGCAGTTCAAACGCACATAGGCGTGACTCTGCCGGGAGACCGTGGTTTCAATTGAAACTGCGACTTTCAAGCCATATATGTGGCCTTAATTAGCATAATTTCAGTTTGGAGACGCTCCATGACCGCTCACCGTTTTTCGATTAAGAGCCGCCGTGGCTTTCTGGCTGGCAGCGCTGCGATGCTCGCCACACCAGCGTTGGCGCAAAGCACTTCTACTTTTAACGCTGATGGCACCACAGAAACTGAGCGCGATCTGAATGAATCGGTGAAGCGCAATGTCTCCAGCTTCCGTATGCTGGATTGGCGCCCTTATTTCAGCAACACGCGCAATGGGGCGGTGCTGGTCGATATCGACAGCCGGGCGGTGCATTACTGGTCCGAAGATCAGAGCGTCTATAAGCTCTACCCCTCTTCCGTGCCTTTGACCGAAGACCTGACGCGCCGTGGCCGTACCCGGATTATCAAGAAGGTTGAGGGGCCAAGCTGGCGTCCGACGCCCTCGATGCTCAAGCGCAATCCGGATTGGCCACCCTATGTCGGCCCCGGCCCGGACAACCCCTTGGGCTCCCATGCACTCTACCTCAGCTGGACCTATTACCGCATCCACGGAACCCACGACACAAGAAAAATTGGTCGTAAGTCTTCCAATGGTTGCATCGGGCTCTATAACGAACATATTGCCGAACTTTTCGCCTTCACGAAGGTCGGTACTCAAGTGTTGCTTATTTGACGACATCCCCCTGATTCCTTGATGCAATAGCTGATTCCGGGTTTGCAAACTTTTGCCGATACTGTTTAGAACGGAGTCACGAGGTAAGTCTTGGGCGCGTGTATGTATATGATACAGCACGCCTATTCTGGAGGTTATGTTATGAAGAAACTCGTTCTCGCCGCTGCTCTGTCCGCTGCTGCATCGACTGCTTTTGCTGGTTCGCTGGCTGAGCCGATCGTCGAAGCACCGGTCATCGTGGAAGAAACAACAGGTTCGTCCTCGGGCATCCTGGTTCCCCTGATCCTGCTGGCACTGGTTGCCGCAGCTGTTGCTTCCGATTAATCGGAACTGACGATCAAACGGAAAAGGCGGTGCAATGCACCGCCTTTTTTGTATTCTGCGTATGGCTTTGAAAAAGGGGCCGCCACAGCGACCCCAAGGCGGGCTTAGACCCAGCCAGCCAGATTTTCACTGATGATCGTGGTTAGTGCCTCGATATGCGCGTCATCATCGTTAAGGCAGGGGATATAGGTGAAATCCCCGCCGCCTGCCTCTTCAAAGCTCTCTTTGATCTCTTCGTTGATCTCTTCCAGCGTTTCGATGCAATCCGCCGAAAAGGCAGGCGCACAGACGGCGATACTTTTCTTGCCCGCTTTGGCCTGACGGGCGACTTCTTCGACCGTGTAGGGTTGCAGCCATTCCTCGGGGCCGAACTGCGACTGGAAGGTCGTCATGATCTCGCTGTCTTGCCAGCCCAGACGCTCCTTCAGCAGGCGCGTCGTTTTCTGGCATTGGCAATGATAGGGGTCGCCCTCCATCAGATAGCGCTGCGGCAGGCCGTGGTAGGAACAGACCAGCAGGTCGGGCTTTTTGTCCTTCGCGGCATAGGCACGCTCAACCGATTGGGCCAGCGCTTCGATATAGTCGGGCCGGTCGAAATAGGGGGCAACGGTGCGCGACGCGGGCTGCCATTTCTCTTTGGCCAGCGCGGCAAAGAAAGCGTCATTCGCCGTCGCGGTCGTGGCCCCGGCGTATTGCGGATAAAGCGGGAAAAACAGGATCTTCTGGCATCCTGCGGCAACCATCGCTTCGACCTTGGACCGGGTCGATGGGTTGCCGTAGCGCATCGCGTAATCGACCATCACATCCGTGCCGTAACGCGCCTGCAGCGCCGCCTTGATCTCGGCAGTCTGCGACTTGGTGATCGTTGCCAGCGGGCTTTCGTTTTCGGCCTCGTTCCAGATGGATTTATAGGCCGCGCCGCTGGTGAAGGGGCGTTTGGTCAGGATCACCGTCTGCAACAGCGGCTGCCATTTCCATGGGCTGTAGTCGATCACTCGGCGGTCCGAGAGGAACTCGCTTAGGTAGCGGCGCATCGACCAATAGTCATAGCCGTCCGGCGTGCCAAGGTTAGCGAGCAAGACACCAACCTTGGGACGCGGGACTTTGGGGTGATCGCTGGGGCCGTGTTGGGGTCGGGCCGTCTCGGGCTGGGGTGCCTGCATGGGGTTTCCTCGCACATATGGTTCGCGCAGAGATAGCCGCTTTGCAGATTGGGTCAATCGGGGAGAGGCTCTTCGCGACTATTCAGCGCATCTGCCAGCCGTTGCTGCGCCGAACCGGGGCGGAGGGGTTTTTGTTGGCTTTCATCCGGTGCCCACCCGGCGAGGAAGATCATATCGAATGTCGCGGTGATCCGGCCCGAGGCGGCGGTGAAATGCGTGGCGTAAAGCTCTGCCGCGCGGGTGAGTACTGCACGGCCCGTGGGGCGGCGCAGGCGGGCTTGCAAAGCGTTGGTTTCCCCCATCTCGCGCAGATCGCGCATCAGCGCCCATGCATCTTCGTACTCCACAGTCAGTGGCTGGCTATCAGCCACCGGAAGTGCCAGACCCGCGCGTTGCAACAGCGCGCCAAGATCCCGCAACTCTCCCATCGGTGCGATCCGCGGGGAGAGGCCGCCGGTTACTTCAGCCTCTGCCTGACCCAAACAGGCGCGCAATTCATGCAGGGTTTGCCCGCCCAGTGCCACGGCTTGCAACAGCCCATCAGGGCGCAGCGCGCGGCGGCATTGGATCAGCTGGCCGATCGGATCATTCGTCCAGTGCAACCCCATAGCGTGAATCACCAGATCATGCGCCTGCGGTTCTAGCGCCAAGACTTCGCCCTCGGGCACAATCTTTGCCTTGGGAAAGGCGGCCTCCCAGACCTGCGGGAAAGCTGTCACGATAGCCGGTGCGGTAAACGCTTTTTTAACCAATCTCACCCGATCCTGAACCTCTTCGGCTGCCGCCTGTTGCAGGAACATTCCCCGCGCCGTCGCGCGGGCGCGGCGATGGGTGAGGGCCTTAAGGTCGGTCAGTGTGGGCTGTGCTGTCATGAGGAACACATAGAATGCCGCCACGGAGACTTCAAACAGCGCTCTCATTAATTTACCCGCCGCGCTGTCTGGGCTGTGGCGGGGTGGTGGACGCAGACTTTGGCCTTTGTGGTGGGTGCTGGCGTGACACATCCTTTATCGGCGGCACGGTATGCGATGCTTGCGGGGTGCCGCTGCCGGGGGGCGGAGATGTGGCTTCACCGCATTGTGATGCCTGTCTCGTCACGCCGCGCCCTTGGGCGCAGGGCCGCACGGCGCTGCTTTATCGCGATATGGGGCGCAGGTTGGTGCTGGCGCTGAAACACGGCGACCGCCAAGAGATCGCTCGCCCGGCGGCACGCTGGATGGCACAGGCGGCGCAAGGCATCTTACCCGATGCCGCACTGATCGCGCCGGTGCCCCTGCATTGGCTGCGTTTGCTAAAGCGTCGGTACAATCAATCAGGGCTATTGGCCAAAGCACTCTCGGTCGAAACCGGGCATAGCTGGTGCCCGGACCTGTTGCAGCGGGTCCGGCGCACGCCCTCACTTGATGGGTTGGGCCGGGCGGAACGGTTCAACGTTTTGCAAGAGGCGATCCGCGTGCATCCGCGACGGCGGCACCGTATCATCACGCGACCGGTGATTTTGGTGGATGATGTCTTTACCTCCGGTGCCACACTTACCGCTTGTACGGAGGCTTGCCTTGCCGCCGGTTCCGGGCCAGTTTTCGTGCTGGCACTGGCGCGCGTGGCCAAAGAGACCTAGATCACTGAGCAACGTTAACTGTTCAAAGGGTGATTTCATGCAACCTGTCGAAATCTATACGTCGCCGCTCTGCGGCTTTTGTCATTCCGCTAAACGTCTGCTGACTCAAAAGGGCGCGGCCTTTGATGAGGTCGACGTGCTGTCAGAGCCCGAGCGCAAGCAAGAGATGATCCAGCGTGCAGGCGGGGCCCGCACCGTGCCGCAGATTTTCATCGGGGATGTCCATGTGGGCGGCTGTGATGAGCTTTATGCGCTGGACCGTGCGGGCAAGCTCGACGCGCTGCTGCAAGACAGATGAAAATCGCGCTGCTGCAACTCAACGTCTCGGACGATCCGGTCGCCAATCTGAGCGAAACCCGCGCCTTATTGCGCGAGGCGGTGGCGGGCGGGGCGGAGTTTGTCCTGACGCCTGAGGTGACGAATTGCGTCAGCACCAGCCGTAGCCACCAACAAGCCGTGCTGGCCCATGAGGAAGATGACGCCACCCTCGCCGCGTTGCGCGAAGAGGCGGCGAAGGCGGGCATTTGGCTGCTGATCGGCTCACTCGCGCTCAAGACGCGGGGCGGCGACGGGCGCTTTGCCAACCGGTCCTTCCTGATCTCTCCGCAGGGAGAGATCGTGGCCCGCTACGACAAGATCCACATGTTCGACGTGGATATCAGCGCGACCGAGACTTACCGCGAGTCCGCAGGTTATTGCCCCGGCGACAAGGCCGTGGTGGCTGAGACTCCATTTGCTAAGATCGGCATGTCGGTTTGCTATGACATGCGCTTTCCTTCGCTTTATCAATCGCTTGCAGAGGCGGGCGCGCGTATCCTCACGATGCCTGCGGCCTTCTCTCCGGTCACTGGGGCCGCGCATTGGCACAGCCTGTTGCGGGCGCGAGCGATTGAGAATGGCTGCTATGTGTTGGCCCCGGCGCAGACCGGCACGCACGCCAGTGCCGAACACAAAACCCGCGATACCTATGGGCATTCGCTGGTCGTGGCCCCTTGGGGGGAAGTGGTGTTGGATGCCGGAACGGCCCCCGGCGTTTACTTTTGTGACATGGACATGGAAGAATGTGACAAGGCCCGCGCCAAGGTGCCCAGCCTTGCCAACCGCCGCCCCTTTGCCGCGCCCTGACCGGACCTAAGATGACCGACGATAAAAACACACTTGCGATCATGCTGTTCGGTGAATTGCTGGCCGCCGATCAACAGGTGCGCAGTCGCCTCACGCGGGTTCTTCCGCGCGGGATGGAGATCTCGCACTTTTCGGTGCTGAACTCCCTGTCGTGGCACGGCGGAGAACGCTCGCCCGCGCAACTGGCAGAGACCTTCAACGTCACGCGCGGGGCGATGACCAACACGCTGAGCAAGCTGGAATGGGCCGGTTATGTCCATATCCGCCCCGATTGGGATGACGCGCGGCGCAAGATGGTCGCGATCAGCCCTGCCGGGCGACAAGCGCGGGATGCAGCGGTGAACGCGATCACGCCGATGATTTCCAACGTGGTGGATGATCTGGGCGAAGAGCAGGTCCGCGCCACGCTGCCGATCCTGCGCGCGCTCAGGCGTCAGTTGAGCCAGGGTTGAGGCTGGCCGTAACGTAGTTCACGCTCAGATCCCGATCCGACAGACGCCAAGACCATGCGACGGGATTAAAGACGAAACCCTTGCGGTCAACAGGCTCCAATCCGGCGCGGTTCAGCAGGTCAAAAAGTTCATCCGGTGTGATGAACTTGTTCCAGTCATGCGTGCCCTTGGGCAGCCAGCGCATCACATGCTCTGCCCCGACAATCGCCATCATAAAGGACTTCGGATTGCGGTTCAGCGTTGAGCAGATGTGCAGCCCGCCGGGTTTCAGCAAACGGCGACAAGCCGTCAGATAGTCGATGGGCGAGGCGACATGCTCAACGACCTCCATGTTCAGAACGACATTAAATTTTTCACCCGCTTCCGCCAAGGCTTCGGCTGTGGTGTGGCGATAATCGATGTCCAACCCCGACTGATGGGCATGCACCTGCGCAACCGGGATATTACCCGCAGCCGCATCAGCGCCCACGACGTCGGCTCCAAGCCGCGCCATGGGTTCAGATAGCAGCCCGCCACCGCAGCCGATGTCGAGGATGCGCAGACCTTCAAAGGGGGTGGGAGAAGTCAAATCGCGGTCAAACTCCCCGGCGATCTGATTGGTGATATAGTCCAACCGGCAAGGGTTCAGCATGTGCAGCGGCTTGAACTTGCCGTTCAGATCCCACCATTCAGCGGCCATCGCCTCGAATTTGGCGATCTCGGCGGGGTCGATGGTTGATTGATCCGCTTGCATTCTGATCTCCCTGTGCTCTTTTGGGTTCAATGACTATATAGGGCGGCAATGGACAAGTATCCCGACCAAAAACGCGACGCAGCGCATCTTTATCCGCCGGTTGAGCCTTTCGACCAGCGGATGTTGTCTGTGGGGCAGGGACATCAGGTCTATGTCGAACAATGCGGCAACCCCGATGGTATCCCCGTTGTCGTGCTCCATGGCGGCCCCGGCGGCGGCTGTAGCCCGGCGATGCGGCGGTATTTCGACCCAAAGGTGTACCGGGTGGTGCTGTTCGACCAGCGCGGCTGCGGGCGCTCCACCCCGCATGCGTCGGTTACGGACAACACGACATGGCATTTGGTCGCGGATATCGAGCTGATTCGCAGCACACTGGGTATCGACAAATGGATGGTTTTTGGCGGTTCTTGGGGGGCGACGCTGGCGCTGATTTATGCGCAAGCGCATCCAGAAGCGGTGCGTCATCTGATCCTGCGCGGCGTGTTCCTGATGACGCAGGCCGAGCTTGATTGGTTCTACGGCGGCGGGGCCGGGCGGTTCTGGCCCGAGCTTTGGGCGCGCTTTGTGAACCTGATCCCCGAAGACGAGCGCGACGATCTCATTGCGGCCTATCACCGGCGGCTGTTCTCGGGCGATCTGCGGGTCGAGCAGGACTATGGCCGCGCATGGGCCGCTTGGGAAAACGCGCTGGCGTCGGTGCATTCCGATGGCGTTTCGCATGGCGGTCCTTCGGCCTATGCGCGGGCGTTCTCGCGGTTGGAGAACCATTACTTCACCAACAATGGTTTTCTGGAATTCGACGGTCAGATCCTCGAACATATGGGGCGCATCGCGCATATTCCGGGCGTCATCGTACAGGGACGTTACGACATGATCTGCCCGCCTGCCGGTGCCTATGCGCTGGCTGAACGCTGGCCCAATGCCGATCTGCGGATGATCCGCAACGCAGGCCACGCGCTGTCAGAGCCGGGGATCAGCGCGGAACTTGTGCGCACGATGGATAGGATTGGTCAGCGATGAGTGGGCGTAACTCTCTGCTGGATCGCCGGGCGCTTTTTACCACCGGTGCGGCGGCCGCTCTGTTGGCCGCGACGGGGGCAAGTGCAGGCGAGCCGCCGCGCCGAGGTGGGCGGCTGCGGCTGGCGCTTTCAGGAGCGACGCGTCAGGACGATTGGCTGAAGGGTGACGGGCTTTTCATGCAGGTCGCGCGGCAAGGGCTGATCTTCGACACGCTGACCGAAGTGGCGGGCAACGGCATCCTGAAAGGGGAGTTGGCGACCGGCTGGCAAGCGAGCGAGGGTGCGCGACAGTGGCGGTTTGATCTCCGGCCCGATGTGCGGTTTCACGACGGCAGCCCGCTAACCGCAAACGATGTGGTAGCCACTCTGCAAAGGGTACTGCCTCAAACTGAGATTTCCGCGCGGGGTGCCCTGCATGTGCAGATCACCCTGCCCCAAGCGAATCCCGGTCTGCCGCTGTTGCTGTCCGAACCGCGCTATGTGATCCGCCCCGCCCATGCCCCTGAGGCGGGGATCGGCACCGGGCTTTACCGTCTGCGGCGCTTTTCCGCCGGGCGTCAGGTTTTGGCCGAGCGGGTAGAGACGCATTACAAAGACGGCATCGCCGGATGGTTCGATACGGTCGAGCTTGTCTCGATCCCGGCGCGGGAGGTGCGCGCGCAGGCATTGAGCGAAAGGCTTGTTGATGCAGCGGATTTGCCCGCCCGCCCGCGCTATCGCGAACGGGGCGATGTGACGCTTCAGACCGACAGTGCCGGTGGGGTCAGCGCCCTGTCGGGCGATCTGCGCCAGCCCCCCAACCCCGGACGCCAAGCGCCGATGGATAACCTGCGTGCGCCCGAGCGCTGGTGGTTCGGCTGACGGGGGTTGCAGTTTCGCGGCATTCGGCCTATATCCCCTCTCAACAGCGGCGCTTTCGGGTCCAAACCGAAGGCTCCACCGATCTTGAACACGGGCCGCGCGCCCGTTTTTTTATGCCTGAACGAAACTGCCTGATTTAAATTGGATGTCTCATGTCGAACGACCTGATTGCCAAAGCCGCCATTGACCGCCGTCTGGCCGAGATCATCACCCCTGTGATCGAGGACATGGGTTTTGAATTGGTGCGCGTCCGCCTGATGTCGGGCAAGTCCACGATCCTGCAAGTCATGGCCGACCGGCCTGATGGCGGGATCGAAGTGGATGAATGCGCCAAGATTTCTCAGGCAATCGGCGCGGTTCTGGATGTCGAAGATCCGATCCTTGACGAATACGCGCTTGAGGTTTCAAGCCCCGGCATCGATCGTCCGCTGACGCGGCTCAAAGATTTTGATGCGTTCGAGGGCTATGAGGCCAAGATCGAAACAACCGAGCTGATCGACGGCCGCCGCCGCTTTAAGGGCGAGTTGGCAGGCGTCGAAGGTGGAGAAGTGCTGATCAACGTCGAAGAAGGCACCATTGGCCTGCAGTTCGACTGGCTGAGTGACGCGAAGCTGGTCCTGACCGACGACCTGATCAAAGAAATGCTCCGCCAGCGCAAGGCGTCTGGTGCGATCGACGAAACCGATTTTGATGATATCGAGACTGAAGAGTCTGCTGAGGGAGACACCTAATGGCCATTACATCTGCAAACCAGCTTGAGCTGTTGCAAACCGCCGAGGCGGTGGCGCGCGAAAAGATGATCGACCCCGGTCTGGTCGTCGAAGCGATGGAGGAATCCCTCGCCCGTGCCGCCAAGTCCCGCTACGGCGCCGAGATGGACATCCGGGTCGACATCGACCGCAAGACCGGCAAGGCCACCTTCACCCGCGTTCGCACCGTGGTCGAGGACGAAGAGCTTGAGAACTATCAGGCTGAGTTCACCGTCGATCAGGCCAAGCAATACATGGCCGACCCCAAGGTGGGCGACACCTACGTCGAAGAAGTCCCCCCGGTTGAGATGGGCCGGATCGCGGCGCAATCGGCCAAGCAGGTGATTTTGCAGAAGGTCCGCGAAGCTGAGCGTGACCGTCAGTACGAAGAATTCAAAGACCGCGCAGGCACGATCATCAACGGTCTGGTCAAGCGCGAAGAGTATGGCAACGTCATCGTCGATGTGGGTGCTGGCGAAGCGATCCTGCGCCGCAACGAGAAGATTGGCCGCGAAAGCTATCGCCCGAACGACCGTATCCGCGTCTACATCAAAGACGTGCGCCGCGAGCAGCGCGGCCCGCAGATTTTCCTGAGCCGCACCGCGCCTGAATTCATGGCCGAGCTGTTCAAAATGGAAGTGCCGGAAATCTATGACGGTATCATCGAGATCAAGGCCGTGGCCCGTGATCCGGGTTCGCGCGCCAAGATTGCCGTGATCTCCTATGACGGCTCCATCGACCCCGTCGGTGCCTGCGTTGGTATGCGCGGCTCCCGCGTGCAGGCCGTCGTGAACGAGCTTCAGGGTGAGAAGATCGACATCATTCCATGGAATGAAGACCAGCCCACGTTCCTTGTAAACGCGCTGCAGCCCGCGGAAGTGTCGAAAGTGGTTCTCGACGAAGAAGCCGGCAAGATCGAAGTGGTCGTGCCCGAAGAGCAGCTGTCGCTCGCCATTGGCCGCCGTGGTCAGAACGTGCGTCTGGCCAGCCAGCTGACCGGTCTCGATATCGACATCATGACCGAAGAGCAGGAAAGCCAGCGCCGTCAGGCCGAGTTTGAACTGCGTACCAAGCTGTTCATGGACAACCTCGATCTGGACGAATTCTTCGCCCAGCTTCTGGTTTCCGAAGGCTTCACCAACCTCGAAGAAGTGGCCTACGTCGAAGTCGACGAGCTGCTGGTCATCGATGGTGTCGACGAAGACACCGCAGGCGAATTGCAGGCCCGCGCCCGTGATGTGCTGGAAGCGCAGAACAAAGCGGCGCTTGATAATGCCCGTGCGCTTGGTGTCGAAGATAGTCTGGTTGAATTTGAGGGTCTGACCTCCCAAATGTTAGAAGCGCTGGCCAAGGACGACGTGAAGACCTTGGAAGATTTCGCCACCTGTGCCGATTGGGAACTGGCTGGCGGCTGGACCACGGTCAACGGCGAACGCGTTAAGGACGACGGTGCGCTTGAGCCCTTCGAGGTGAGCCTCGAAGATGCGCAGGCCATGATCATGACCGCCCGTGTTATGCTGGGCTGGGTCGACCCGACCGAGCTTGAGAGTGATGCGGACGAAGGCGACGCAGAAACAGACGGCGATAACGCCGAGGAGGCCGAGGCCTAAGTCGGGCCTCGGGGGTTGCACATGGGACGCGGTGGCGCCTCGAAAGACCGCTCTGACGGTGCAGAACGCAAGTGCATTGCCACGGGCGAAGTGCAACCAAAACACGGGCTGATCCGTTTTGTGATCGGCCCGGACAATCAGGTTTACCCGGATATTCTGGGTAAACTGCCGGGCCGGGGCATCTATGTCGCGGCGGATCGTGCCGCGCTGGAACTTGCGGTCAAGAAAAAGGCCTTCTCCCGGTCGGCGAAACAGCCGGTCACGCTGCCTGAAGGGTTGATCGACGAAGTCGAACAGCAGTTGGCGCGCCGGGTGGTGGACTTGATCTCGCTCCAGCGGAAAGCGGGCAAGGCGGTCGCCGGCTATGAAAAGGTCAAGGGTTGGCTGCAATCCGAAGAGGCCGAAGTATTGATACAGGCCGTAGATGGGTCAGGGCGCGGAAAGTCCAAGCTGAGCACCCCACACTATGGTCATTACATCGGCTGGTTGACAGCGGATGAATTGGGTTTGGCATTCGGTCGCCAAACTGTGATACATGGGGCGCTCGCCTCTGGTGGACTCACGCAACGTGTTGTAGAGGAAGCCGGTAGACTTAAAGGCGTGCGCGTAAACGAGGGTGGCAACGGCCATCCGAAAGGATAGACGAGCTTCATGAGCGATAGTGACGGCAAAAAAACATTGGGTCTGCGCGGCGGCGCGCGTCCGGGGAATGTAAAGCAAAGCTTTAGCCACGGGCGTACCAAAAACGTTGTGGTCGAAACCAAGCGCAAGCGTGTTGTGGTGCCCAAGCCGGGTGGCCAGAAACCAACCGGGCCGGGTGCCGGGCCGATTGGGGATCCCAAGAAACGTCCCGCAGGCATCACCGATGCCGAGATGGAGCGTCGTCTGAAGGCTGTTCAGGCTGCCAAAGCCCGTGAGGTCGAGGAAGCAGCAGCACGTGAGGCCGAAGAAAAGGCCCGCGCCGAAGAGCGCGAGCGCCGCCGGGCCGAGATCGAAGCCAAGGAACGCGAAGAGCGTGAGCGCGAAGAAAGCCTCAAGGCGAAAGCCGAGGAGGACGCGCGCCGCAAAGCAGAGGCTGAAGCCGCCGCTGCCGCTCCTGCCCCAGAACCTGCCGCCGCGCGCGAGCCGGGCAACAAGCCTATGCCCGCCGCAACGCCGCGCAAGACGACAGAGCGCGACCGCGACGAGACCAAGAAGCGCAGCAAAGGTGGCGACAGCCGCCGTTCTGGCAAGCTGACCGTGAACCAGGCTCTCACCGGTGGTGAGGGTGGCCGTCAGCGTTCGATGGCGCAGATGAAGCGTAAGCAAGAGCGGGCGCGCCAGAAAGCCATGGGTGGTCAGGTTGAGCGCGAAAAGATCGTGCGCAACGTCAATCTGCCCCCGGCGATTGTTGTGTCCGAGCTTGCCAACCGTATGGCCGAGAAAACCGGCGCCGTTGTGAAGGCGCTGATGCAGAACGGCATGATGGTCACGCAGAACGAATCCATTGATGCGGACACTGCGGAACTCATCATCGAAGAGTTCGGCCACAAGGTTGTGCGCGTCAGCGACTCTGATGTTGAAGACGTCATCAAAGAGATCGAAGACAAGCCCGAGGACCTGCAAGGTCGTCCGCCTGTCATCACGATCATGGGCCACGTTGACCACGGCAAGACGTCGTTGCTTGATGCGATCCGGAATGCAAAAGTGGTTGCTGGCGAAGCCGGTGGGATTACCCAGCACATCGGTGCCTATCAGGTCACGACCGACACTGGCGCGGTCTTGTCCTTCCTCGACACGCCCGGCCACGCGGCCTTTACCTCCATGCGTTCGCGCGGGGCTCAGGTAACGGATATTGTGGTTCTGGTGGTCGCGGCGGATGACGCCGTGATGCCGCAGACGATCGAAGCGATTGCCCATGCGAAAGCGGCCAAGGTGCCGATGATCGTGGCGATCAACAAGATCGATAAACCTGCCGCGAACCCCGATAAGGTCCGTACCGATCTGCTTCAGCATGAGGTTATCGTTGAGAAGATGTCCGGTGATGTGCAGGACGTCGAAGTGTCGGCGGCAACGGGCCAAGGTCTGGACGATCTGCTTGAAGCCATCGCGCTGCAGTCGGAAATCCTCGAACTCAAGGCGAACCCGAACCGGGCCGCTGTGGGTGCGGTGATCGAAGCGCAGCTTGACGTGGGCCGCGGCCCCGTGGCGACCGTGCTGGTACAAAACGGCACGTTGCGTCAGGGCGATATCTTTGTTGTGGGTGAGCAGTACGGTAAGGTCCGTGCGCTGATCAACGACCAAGGTGAGCGCGTCAAAGAAGCCGGGCCATCGGTCCCGGTCGAGGTGCTTGGCATCAACGGCACGCCAGAGGCCGGTGACGTATTGAACGTGACCGAAACCGAAGCGCAGGCCCGCGAGATTGCTGAATACCGCGCCAATGCTGCCAAGGACAAACGTGCCGCTGCCGGTGCTGCCACGACGCTGGAACAGCTCATGGCCAACGCCAAGGCGAACGAAGACGTCAGCGAGCTGCCGATTTTGGTCAAAGCCGACGTGCAGGGTTCTGCCGAAGCGATCGTTCAGGCGATGGAGAAAATCGGCAACGACGAAGTCCGTGTTCGGGTTCTGCACTCCGGTGTGGGCGCGATCACCGAGACGGATGTCGGCCTTGCCGAAGCCTCCGGCGCACCGATCATGGGCTTTAATGTCCGTGCCAATGCCTCGGCGCGGAACACGGCAAACCAGAAAGGTGTCGAAATCCGCTACTACTCGGTCATCTATGACCTTGTGGATGACGTCAAAGCGGCTGCAAGCGGCCTGCTCAGCGCCGAGATCAAAGAAAACTTCATTGGCTATGCCAACATTAAAGAAGTCTTCAAGGTCACCGGTGTGGGCAAAGTTGCGGGCTGTCTGGTCACCGAAGGCGTCGCCCGCCGCAGCGCCGGCGTGCGTCTGCTGCGCGACAACGTCGTGATCCACGAAGGTACGCTGAAAACACTCAAGCGCTTCAAGGACGAAGTGCCGGAGGTTCAGTCCGGGCAGGAATGCGGCATGGCATTCGAGAATTACGACGACATCCGCCCCGGCGATGTGATCGAGATTTTCGAGCGCGAAGAAGTGACACGCACCTTGACTTAAGCCGCGCGCTTACAAAACAAATTCTCCAGAGGCCCGGTCAAATTGCCGGGCCTCTGCTTTTGTAAAGGCCTTTTTACGGTCGTCAAAACTGATACGCGCAAGGTTAACGTGCAGCGGTGAGATATCGATCAGGTTGAAGTCATTCGGCTCCCCCCGCTGGCGCGAGGAGAGGCTGGTGCCTGCGTGCAGTTGGATTGCCAGGTGCCCGTCATGTTCCGGGGCTGGGTGGGCAAATGTGCCTGCGTGCCAGATGTGCAGGTGGCCCGATAGGATCAGGTCTGCACCGCAGTCCAGCAGGCGGCGCAGGGCGCGTCTGGCACCGGGAATGGGGCGCTTGTGCGTTTCCGTGGGGTGATCCAACGGGTGATGGCACACAGCGATGCGCAGGGTGTTATCTCCGCCGCCCGACAGGGCACGACAGGCGCGCCGCAGACGGCGAAGACCGAGCTTGCCGGTCTGCCATTTAAAGCGGTCCACCGTATTGATCCCAACCGCAATAAAATCCGCACCCTCATGAACCGGAGTCAGGTCACGATCAATCCAGCGGCGGTAATAGCGCCATGGCGTAAGGAAACGGGTGAAGGGACGGTGAAGCGGAATGTCATGATTGCCCGGCACGCTCAACACCGGCGCGTTGATCCGGTCGATAAATGCCCGCGCTGCGCGGTATTCCTTTTCGCGCGCGCGTTGGGTCAAATCACCCGAGATGATTACCAGATCGGGGTCAAAGGCGTTTACTGACTCAAGCAGCGGAGTCAGAAGATCGGGTCGGTCCTTGCCGAAATGCAGGTCGGATAGATGGATCAAACGGCTCATCTCACGGCCTCCTTTCCGGTTTCGGGCACGAATATACGCAGGGGCGGCGTGGCCCGGGTGAGGCGGTAGGGGCCTTCCATAACCGCGATCTCTCCGTCCCGCGCAACATAGCGCTTTCGCTGTTTCATGCGGATTTCGATCTCGGAACCGCAGAGCATTTCATAATCGGTATGGGGCTTGGCCATCCCTGTCGCTAAAGCCACAGCATGGCGCAGCAGGCCAAAGCGGTAGGTGTCTGGGGCGACCAGCAGCACCATGTCACCTCGGGCAATGCAGTCTTGCCCGTCGAGGCCCATCTGATCCAATTGGAATGCGTTGTTGACGGCAAAAACGAGCGGAGTGCGAAGTTTGGTCTCCTTCCCGTCGACCGCGATGGTCAGCTTGAGCGTCGTTCGAAAGCCCATTAACGCCTTGATCACCGACCAATAGGCGGCGACCCGGCTACGGCCCCAACGGCGGTAGATCCCCTCGCGTGTTTTGAGGATTGCTGGATAGGCGCCGATGCTCGCATTGTTGAGGAAGGTCTCGCCATTGATCGTCGCCACATGGACAGGACTGCTTTGACCCGAAGCGATAACGTCCACCGCGCCGTCAAGGTCTTCGGGGATGCCCATCGAGCGTGCGAAGTAGTTGAACGTGCCTTGCGGGATGATCCCGAGCGGCTGCTCTTGACCGACCATGGCTGAGGTCACCCCAGAGATCGTCCCATCTCCCCCGGCCACAGCGATAATCCCATCGCCCATAGACAGTGCCTGCCGCGCCGCAGTCGCCGGGTCGCCGCGTTTGTCGATGTGAATGAATTCTGCCGTGATCCCGTGCCGCGCAAAGGCGTTTCGGATCGTGCTTTCGGCTTGGTCACCGTCTTGACGGCCTGAACCGCGGTTCAGAATGACGATTGCGCGCTTCGGTGACATAAATTCCCCTGCCAAATGCTCGGGGAAAACGCGCCGGAACGCCTATTTGTTCATCTAAATAGGCGTTCCACGAAGATTTTTCAGACTGGCTTGCCCTCGAAAATCTTTCCGTCAACCTGAACGGCCATACGGCCGCCAGCCAACATCTTTACAAAAATACCCTGAACGTAAATGGAACTTCCGATTGTGATGGTTCTCAGCATGTCGGCACCCTTTCATACAGATATTACAACTGTGCCTCAGTATGCTGCGGCTGCGGTTAAATAATACGCAACATGCTGAGCGATTGTGGATAACTAGTGCTGTTTTGCCACTATATGCTAGAGCCAATCACGCAGGATTGATATGAGCGGCACGTCTGCCTCGGGCATCGGATAGGCGCGCATTTCGTTGGGACGGACCCATTTCAGGGTCTGCCCCTCGCGCGAAACCGGGGTGCCGCCCCATTTGCGACAGGCGAAAAGCGGCATCAGCAGGTGAAAATCACTGTAACTGTGGCTGGCGAAGGTCAGCGGGGCAAGACATGTTTCCCACGTCTCGATCCCCAACTCTTCGTGCAACTCCCGGATCAGCGCCGTTTCGGGCGTCTCACCGGGTTCAATCTTACCACCGGGAAATTCCCAGAGCCCCGCCATCGCCTTGCCTTCTGGCCGCTGCGCCAGAAGTACACGGCCATCTACGTCGATCAAAGCGGCGGCAGACACGAGCACTGTCTTCATCGGATCAGGACCGATAGTCGGCGTTAATGTCAATGTAGCCGTGGGTGAGGTCACAGGTCCAAACGGTGCAGCGGCCTTCGCCGAGACCTAGATCAACGCCGATGACGATGTTCTGGCCCTTCATATGGGCGGCCGCATCCTCTTCGGAATAGTCGGGGCTGCGCCAGCCGTCGCGGGCGACCTCCACATCGCCGAAGCGGATCGAGAGGCGGTCACGATCTGCCGCAGCGCCAGATTTCCCAATGGCCATCACAACGCGGCCCCAGTTCGGGTCTTGCCCGGCAATGGCGGTTTTGATCAGCGGAGAGTTCGCGATGGCCATGGCATGGACCTTGGCTTCGGTATCGTTCGAGGCACCGGTGACGGCCACTTCGACGAACTTCTGCGCGCCTTCGCCGTCTTTGACCACTTGATGCGCCAGATCAATCATCAGATCGCGCAGCGCCGCGTCGAAGTCTTCGTTCCCCGACACATCGACACCTGAGGCGCCTGTCGCGGCCATGATCAGCGCGTCAGAGGTGGAAGTGTCGCTGTCGACGGTGATGCAATTGAACGTCGTCTCTGTATGGGTCGAGAGACGCTGCTGCAACTCGTCCGTCGGGATGACCGCGTCGGTAAAGATATAAACCAGCATGGTCGCCATATCGGGGGCGATCATGCCCGACCCTTTGGCGATCCCTGCGATAGAGACGGTTTTGCCGTCGATCTCGACCGTCGCGCTGGCGCCTTTGGGGAAGGTGTCTGTCGTCATGATGGCCCGCGCGGCGTCTTCGATGCCCGCAGGGTCAAGTTTCGCGTGAAGGTCTCCCAATACGGCAGTGATGCGCTCATGTGGGAGGGGTTCGCCGATGACGCCGGTGGAGGAGGTGAAGACCCGCGATTGCGGCACACCGCAGGCTTCGGCAGCGGCGGCGGTGATCGCCTCAACCGCGTCGGTGCCGCCGCGCCCGGTAAAGGCGTTGGCATTGCCGGAGTTCACGACGATGGCGGCGCCCTCATCCGAGGCGCCGCCGATTTTTGCCTGGCAGTCCAGCACCGGGGCCGCGCGGGTGGCAGAGCGCGTAAACGCCCCCGCCACAGCGCTGCCCGGTGCCAGCTTCGCCAACATCACGTCGGTGCGGCCCTGATAGCGCACGCCAGCGGCGATGGTGGCAAAAGTCACGCCGTCGATGACCGGCAGTTCGGGAAAACGGGCCGGGGCGAGCGGCGAGACAGCCAGTGATTTAGCCATGAGTTAGTTCAGCCATTCGGTGTTTTTGAGGACAGTAGGGTCGATCCCCTCGGCGGCGCTGCGGTCGACCTCGGCGGCCTCGGTTATGCTTTCGATGGCTGTCTGTACTTTGGTCTGACGCACTTGGGTCTCAAGCTCTTCACGCACGTCTTCCAGCGCGGGCGCTTCGGCGGTGCGGGTCTCGTTCAGCTTGATCACATGCCAGCCAAACTGGGTTTCCACGGGATCAGACACGCTGCCGGCTTCCATGCCAGCCACGGCCTCTTCAAAGGCGGGCACCATCATTCCGGGGCCGAACCACCCCAAGGAACCGCCGCCGGGGCCGGAGGGGCCGGTCGATTTCTCTTTCGCTACTTCGGCGAAGTCCGCGCCGCCGTCGAGTTCAGACTTGATCGCGTCGGCTTCTTCCTTGGTTTCGACAAGGATATGCGAGGCGTTGAATTCCTGCTCAGGCTCGGCGTCTTTGTACTGCGCGTCATAGGCGGCTTGCAGTTCTTCGTCGCTGACATCTTCGGCCATTACGCCTTCAATCGCCTCACCAGCGGTGAGCGAACGGGTCTCGTTTTCGATCGACAGGGTCACGCGTGGCGGCAATTCGCCGGTAAAGCTGTCGGCAAGGGCTGTCTGCTGCACAAGCTGGTCAAGGATGCCTTTGAACAGCACGTCATCGGGCAATTGCTGGTACTGCTGGGGCAGGGTGGCACGCGCCACAAGCATATGCCCAAGCGTGATTTCGGTGTCGTTGACTGTGGCAACAACCGTGTCGACACCCGGTTCGTCTTGGGCGGCTACAGGCAGCGCCACAGCGGCGGCAAGCGCCAAAGACGACAGAAAAGTGAGGGGTTTTTGCATGGTTGGGTCCAATCGCTTCGTTCGTAGCAAGGCTGCTACATTGACAGTGTATGGCACGCCCCTTACATCGCCTTATGGCGCTGAGAGGCGCGAGCTCATCCACTATCTATGGGCTGCTATGGCGCTCGGCAAGCGGGTCGGCGCAAGACACCATAACTTCGGCGGGAGATTACATGCTGGGTATCGGAACAATCGCCAAAAAGGTCTTTGGCACGCCAAACGACCGGAAAATTAAGGCGACCCGTCCGCTTGTGGCACAGATTAACGCGCTGGAGCCTGAGTTTGAAAAGCTGAGCGATGATGAGATCAAGGTGCGCACCGCCGAGCTGGGCAAGCGCGCCGAAGCGGGCGAAAGCCTTGACGATCTGTTGCCCGAAGCCTTTGCAAACTGCCGCGAGGCTGCGCGCCGCACATTGGGTCTGCGCGCCTTTGACACGCAGCTTCTGGGCGGGATCTTCCTGCATCAGGGCAATATCGCGGAGCAAAAAACAGGTGAAGGCAAGACCCTGACCGCGACCTTTGCCGCCTATCTGAACGGGCTGACGCATAAGGGCGTGCATATCGTCACCGTCAACGAATACCTCGCCCAGCGTGACGCGGAGTGGATGGGCAAAGTCTTTGGCGCTTTGGGTTTGACCACTGGTGTTGCCTATTCCGGCATGCCCGAGGACCAGAAGCGCGCAGCCTATGCTTGCGATATCACCTACGCCACAAACAACGAGTTGGGCTTCGACTACCTGCGCGACAATATGAAGTCGAACCTGTCGGACATGCTGCAACGTGGGCATAACTTTGCCGTTGTGGATGAGGTCGACAGCATCCTGATCGACGAGGCGCGTACGCCGTTGATCATCTCCGGTCCCTCGCAGGACCGTTCTGAGATGTATCAGATCATCGACACGCTGATCCCCTCGTTGACCGAAGAGCATTACGAGCTCGACGAGAAGACCCGCAACGTCACTTTCACCGACGAGGGCAATGAGTTCCTCGAAGAGCAGTTGCGCGCCCGTGATCTGATCGAAGAGGGGATGACCCTTTATGATCCCGAAAGCACGACCATCGTGCACCACGTCAACCAAGGTCTGCGTGCGCATAAACTGTTCCAGCGCGACAAAGATTACATCGTCCGCGATGGCGCTGTGACGTTGATCGACGAATTCACCGGTCGCATGATGCCGGGCCGCCGCCTCTCGGACGGTCTGCACCAAGCAATTGAGGCCAAAGAGGGCGTCGATATCCAACCTGAGAACGTGACCCTCGCGTCGGTCACCTTCCAAAACTACTTCCGTCTTTACGACAAGCTGGGCGGTATGACCGGAACGGCCCTGACCGAAGCCGAGGAGTTTGCCGAGATCTACGGCCTTGGCGTGGTCGAAGTGCCAACCAACGTGCCGATTGCCCGTGTCGACGAAGACGATGCCGTCTACCGCACCGCGCGCGAGAAATACGAGGCGATGATCGAAAAGGTGAAAGAGGCCCATGCAAAGGGTCAGCCCTGCCTCGTCGGCACCACCTCGATCGAAAAGTCCGAACAGCTCAGCGCCATGCTGACCGCTGCCGGGATCGAGCATAACGTGCTCAACGCCCGCCAGCACGAGCAAGAGGCGCAGATCATTGCTGAGGCAGGCAAGCTCGGCGCCGTGACCATTGCCACCAACATGGCGGGCCGCGGCACCGACATTCAGTTGGGCGGTAACGTCGAGCTGAAAGTGTTGGATGCGCTGGACGCTGATCCCGAAGCGGATCCTGCCAACATCCGTGCCCAGATCGAGGCGCAGCACGCCGAGGAAAAACAGAAGGTGCTAGAGGCCGGTGGCCTTTATGTGCTGGCGTCTGAGCGTCACGAGAGCCGTCGGATCGACAATCAATTGAGGGGCCGTTCGGGCCGTCAGGGTGATCCGGGCCGCACTTCCTTCTTCCTGTCGCTTGAAGATGATTTGATGCGCATCTTCGGCTCTGAGCGGTTGGAGAAGGTGCTGACGACGCTAGGGCTGAAAGAAGGCGAGGCGATTGTGCACCCTTGGGTCAACAAGTCGCTGGAGCGTGCGCAGGCGAAGGTCGAGGGCCGTAACTTCGACATCCGCAAGCAGCTGCTGAAGTTCGACGACGTGATGAACGAGCAGCGCAAGGTGATCTTTGGCCAGCGCCGCGACATCATGGAGGCGCAAGATCTGAATGAGATCGTCACCGACATGCGCGAACAGGTGATCGACGATCTGATCGACACCTACATGCCGCCCAAGACCTATGCCGATCAGTGGGACACTCAAGGTTTCTATGCCGCGGTGATCGAACAGCTGAACGTCGACGTGCCGATCATTGCTTGGTGTGAAGAGGACGGCGTGGATGATGAAGTCATTCGTGAACGTCTGATGAAAGCCACGGATGAGCTGATGGCCAAAAAGGCCGAGGCCTTTGGCGAAGAGAACATGCGCAACATCGAAAAGCAACTGTTGTTGCAGGCCATCGACACCAAATGGCGCGACCATCTGCTGACGCTGGAACATCTGCGCTCGGTCGTGGGTTTCCGCAGCTACGCGCAACGTGATCCGTTGAACGAATATAAGAACGAAGCCTTCCAGCTTTTCGAGACGATGCTCGACAGTCTGCGGCAGGACGTGACCCAGAAACTGGGCCAAATCCAACCGATGAGCGAAGAGCAGCGCCGCGAGATGATGCAAGAAATGGCTGCCCGTCAGGCCGCCATGCAGGCCGCTGCGACAGAGGCTGCAGATGAGGCTTCAGAACAGGCAGAGGCCGCCGCACCCGGCTTTGATGAGAACGACCCCGCCACATGGGGCAACCCTGGCCGGAACGATCTCTGCCCCTGTGGCTCTGGCAAAAAGTTCAAACATTGCCACGGCGAAATCAAATAGGCCCGCCACCTTTTCGCCCATAACTTGGCTTTTCAGGGCCATACCCCGGCCCTGATCCCCGCTCATAAAGTCTCTAACGAATCCGTTGAAGGAGACTTGTCATGCGGCGCACTAAAGAAATTCTGACGGCTGTCGGCACTTTGGCCTGTGCCGTGGGTATTGGCTTTGTGATGCAAAGCTCTGACACGGCGCAGCAGCGCTATGGGGCGGCAGAAGCCGCGCGCCCCGTGGCCGACAACGGCGCATTGTTGGACGTTGAGGGCATCATCCTGACCTCCGCCGCACTCGACAGTCCCATCGCACTGCCGACACCGGACAATCAAGTGATCAAAGCCGCAGCCCCTCAAAGTCTGCCGCCCGCGCCAGACAGCCATAGTGCCACAATCCCCGCCGCCTGCGATATCGTCGCAGAGGCACAGGCCGTGGCCGCTGCAATGGTGAAAGTGACGCTGAATGCCGCTTGCCTGCCCAATGAGCGGCTGACCGTGCACCACAACGGGATGATCTTCACTGAAGTGACGGACGACAAGGGGCGGTTGAATGTCACCGTGCCCGCCTTGGCCGAAGAGGCTGTTTTCATTCTTGCCTTTGGCAATGGCGATGGTGCCGTGGCGCAAACCTCGGTTCCCGAATTGTCAGGGTTCAACCGTGTCGTGCTGCAATGGAAAGGCGCTGCGGGTTTTGAACTTCACGCCCGTGAGTTCGGCGCCGATTACGGGGACGCGGGCCATGTCTGGTCCGGCGCGCCGCGCGATATGACCGCGGCTGTGCTTGGCGAGGGTGGCTTCATGACGCGCAATGGCGACACCGACACTTCGGACCCTCTGATGGCAGAGGTCTATAGCTTCCCCGTGGCAGCAGCGGCGCAGGAGGGCGATGTCGCGCTCAGTGTTGAGGCAGAGGTCAGCGAGGCCAATTGCGGGCTTGAGATCGAAGCACAGGCGCTGGAATTGCGTGGCAGCGATCAGGTGAAAACCCAGAACCTGACCCTCGCCGTGCCGGACTGTGATGCGGTCGGCAACTTTCTGGTGTTGAATAATCTGCTCCAAGACCTGAAAGTCGCGCAGAACTGACGCAACCGGGTAGGTCTAGATGAACGGGTTGAAACGTGCGGCGATCAGCGCCGCACTTTTGCTTTTTACGGCGGTTACGGGCGCGGCGCAGGATATCGCGCTGACCTCGCGCGATGGCAGCGTTGAACTCAGCGGCACATTGCTGGGTTTTGACGGCGAATTCTACCGGGTCGAGACCGACTATGGCGAGTTGACCGTCGACAGCAGCGGTGTGTCCTGTACCGGGCCGGGCTGCCCCAACCTTGAGGATTTCGTGGCCGAGGTGCGCTTCTCGGGCTCCGCCACCATGGGGGCGGTGCTGATGCCCGCGCTGATCGAGGCCTTTGCCGAACGGCAGGGCTATACCGTCAGCCGCGAAGAAGGCGAGGGCGGGCGTTTCGCGCTGCTGCTTAACCGGAAGGACGACGGCAAGCTGGCCGCGCGTTTTGATTTCCGGGCGACCAACACCAATGAGGGTTTCGCTGATTTGCTGGCGGACGAGGCCGATGTCGTCATGGCCCTGCGCGAAGTGCGTCGTGAAGAGCGGATCAATGCCCGCGAGGCGGGGTTGGGCGATCTGACCGGCGCCAATCGCAGCCGGGTTCTGGCTCTCGACGCGGTGGTCCCTGTGGTGGCCCCGTCCAATCCGGTAAAACAAATTTCGCCGCTGACCTTGGCGCGGGTCTTTGCCGGGGAGATCAAGAATTGGCAGCGCCTTGGCGGGCCGGATGCGCCCATTGAATTGCATCTGCCGACCGCTGACAGCGGGTTGAGCCAAGCCATCGTCGATCAGGTCCTGACCCCTGCCGGGCTGGAACTAAGCGGTGATGTCACCCGTCATACAATGCCTGATGCCCTTGCGGAGGCTGTTGCGCGGGATGTCTTTGCGCTTGGCATCACCAGCTATGCCGAACAGGGCGGGACCGAAGTGCTGACCCTTGGTGGCAACTGCGGCTTTGCGCTGGATGCCGCACGCCGCACGATCAAGACCGAAGATTACCCGCTGACTGCGCCGATGTTCCTGTATTTCCCGGCACGTCGGCTGCCGCTTATTACGCGTGAGTTTCTCGCCTTCACCCGCGGCCCCTCGGCACAGATCGTGATCCGTCGCGCTGGCTTCGTGGATCAAACACCCGAAGAAATCCCGGTGGAGGAACAGGGCAACCGATTTGCAAATGCGATCATCACCGCCGGGATCGAGACCCCGCTAGAAGAGCTGCAGCGCATGACGGCGACGCTTGTTCCGATGGCGCGGCTGACGACCTCGTTCCGGTTTGAGGCAGGCTCGATCCGGCTGGATGCGCAGTCGCGGTCCAACGTCCAGCAATTGGCCCGCGCGTTGGAGCAGGGCCAGTATGACGCGCGGCGGTTGATGTTCGTGGGCTTCAGCGATGGAGAGGGGGCCGCAAGAGCCAACCGTGAAATCGCGCTGCGCCGTGCCGAGGCGGTACAGCGTGCGGTTAGTGCTGCTGCGGTTACCGCCAATCTGTCGCGTATTGATCTGCGGGTGGATGCCTTTGGCGAAGCAATGCCGATTGCCTGCGATGACAGCGAATGGGGCCGTCAGGCCAATCGTCGGGTTGAGGTTTGGGTGCGCTGAGGGGCGCGTGCCTAAAGGTACCCCTCACTCCGGAAACTTAGCTCGCGTGATTAGCCGATGATCAGGTGATCATGCAGGGTTAACCCCAAAGCGTCACAGGCGGCGGCCACCTGCCGCGTCATGTCAATATCCGATCTTGAGGGGCTGGGATCGCCCGACGGGTGGTTGTGCACGAGGATGATCGCACTGGCATTCAGTTCTAACGCGCGTTTGGCAACTTCGCGCGGGTAGACCGGCACATGATCAACGGTTCCCTTGGCCTGTGCTTCGTCCGCGATAAGAACGTTCTTGCGGTCCAGATAGAGCACCCGGAACTGCTCCATCTCCAGATGGGCCATGGTGGTGTGACAGTAGTCCAGCAAAGCGTCCCAAGAGGACACGATATGCCGCTGCAGCACCTTTGCACGGGCCAGTCGCTGGGCAGCAGCCTCGACGATCTTAAGTTCGACGATCACCGCCTCGCCGATGCCTTTGATATCGCGCAAACGGGCGGCGGGTGCTGTGATGACGCGGTTGAAATCACCAAAATGGTCCAGCAGTTCGCGGGCCAGCGGTTTCACATCGCGGCGGGGGATGGCGCGGAAGAGGACAAGTTCCAGCATTTCATAATCTGGCATCGCCGCCGCGCCCCCCTCTATAAAGCGGCAGCGCAGGCGTTGACGGTGATCTGCGATATAGGATGGTTGTTTCCCGGTGTTGGACGGCGGTCTGCGCGCTTCGTCCATCAAAAAGGGCAGGGGCTGATCAGCCAAGGTTCTGGGGGCTCGGGTCATGGCCAGAGCTTTGCGCCAAAGTGGTTAGGATTCGGTTAACAGGCTGTTTAAACCTCATTCACCTTGATGGCGCGGAGTTGGGGAAGGCAGGCCGACCGCGCCTTCCCCGCAATGTTTAACCCTTCATCGAATCCCAGAAGGATTTAACAGAAGAGAAGAAATTGCTGCTTTCGGGGTTGTTGTTATGGGCTTCGCCCTCAAACTCCCGCAGCAGTTCTTTCTGACGGCTGGTCAGGTTCACTGGGGTTTCCACCGCCAGTTCGATGATCATGTCACCCACACCACCGCCACGTAGCGGCGGCATGCCCTTGCCGCGCAGACGCATCTGACGGCCTGATTGGCTGCCTGCGGGAATCTGCACGCGGCCACGGCCACCGTCGATGGTGGGCACTTCGATATTACCACCCAAAGCGGCGGTGCTCATCGATACCGGTACGCGGCAGAATAGGTTCGGCCCGTCACGTTCAAAGAGTTCATGATCGGCCACCTCGATAAAGATATAGAGGTCACCCGACGGCCCGCCGCGCATGCCCGCTTCGCCCTCACCGGCAAGCCGGATGCGGGTGCCGGTTTCGACGCCTGCGGGAATGTTGACCGAAAGCGTGCGCTCTTTCTCAACACGGCCCGCGCCGCGGCATTTCTTGCAGGGATTCTTGACGATCTGGCCCATGCCGGAACAGGTTGGACAGGTGCGTTCAACAGTGAAGAAACCCTGCTGTGCGCGGACCTTCCCCATGCCAGAACAGGTGGGGCAGGTTGTCGGCTCTGCGCCGCCCTCGGCACCGCTGCCGTCACAAGAATCGCACTGGACAGAGGCCGGAACGGTGATCGACTTTTGCATGCCCGAGAAGGCGTCTTCGAGGGAAATGCGCAGGTTATAGCGCAAATCGGCGCCGCGCGCGGCGCGACGGCCACCGCCGCCGCCTCCGCGTTGGCCCATGAAATCACCGAAGAGATCGTCAAAGACATCGGAAAATGCCGAAGAGAAATCGCCCTGACCGCCGCCCATGCCGCCGCCCGGACGCCCGCCGCCCATGCCGTTCTCAAAGGCGGCGTGGCCGTAGCGGTCATATGCCGCTTTCTTATCGTCACTTTTCAGGACGTCATAGGCTTCGCCCACTTCTTTGAACTGGGCTTCGGCCTTGGGGTTGTCTTTGTTGCGGTCGGGGTGGAGGTCTTTGACCTTGCTGCGGTAGGCCTTCTTGATCTCGTCGGCAGAGGCCCCTTTGGCAACGCCAAGCACCTCGTAGTAGTCACGTTTTGCCATGGGTTATCATGCTCCTGCGCTGGAACGTGATGGGCCGGCCCGTCTGACGGACCGGCCCTTTCACAGGTTCCGTTTCACGCTTACGCGCGCTTGTCGTCGTCCAGATCTTCGAACTCGGCGTCGAGAATGTCGTCATCGCTACCCTGCGATTGCTGAGCGTCCGAAGGCTGCGCCGTGTCGTCGTTGCCACCCTCATCCTGAGCAGCCTTATAGATGGCTTCACCCAGTTTCATGGCAGCTTCGGTGACGTTCTGGATGCCGGATTTGATCTTGTCGGCGTTGTCTGTTTCCAGTTCGTCTTTCAGCGCGGCAATGGCCAGTTCGATCGCTTCGACGGTGGTCGGGTCAACCTTGTCGGCATGCTCTTCCATCGACTTTTCGGTCGAGTGGATCAGCGATTCCGCTTGGTTCTTCGCTTCAATCAGCTCGCGACGGGACTTGTCCGCCTCGGCGTTCTCTTCCGCGTCCTTGACCATCTTTTCGATATCCGCATCCGACAGACCGCCCGACGCTTGGATCGTGATCTTCTGCTCTTTGCCGGTGCCTTTATCGAGCGCGCCGACCGACACGATGCCGTTGGCGTCGATGTCGAAGGTCACTTCGATCTGCGGCATGCCGCGTGGGGCAGGCGGGATGTTCTCAAGGTTGAAGGCACCGAGCATCTTGTTGTCGGCAGCCATCTCACGCTCACCCTGGAAGACCCGGATGGTCACCGCGTTCTGGTTGTCTTCGGCGGTCGAGAAAACCTGAGACTTCTTCGTCGGGATCGTGGTGTTGCGGTCGATCAGACGGGTGAAGACGCCACCGAGAGTTTCGATGCCCAGAGACAGTGGGGTCACGTCGAGCAGAACCACGTCTTTGACGTCGCCTTGCAGAACACCGGCCTGAATGGCGGCACCAAGGGCCACAACCTCGTCAGGGTTCACACCCTTGTGCGGCTCTTTACCAAAGAACTTGGTCACTTCTTCTGCGACTTTCGGCATACGGGTCATACCACCGACCAGCACGACTTCGTCGATGTCGGAGGCCGAGAGACCGGCATCCTTCAGCGCTGCGGCGCAGGGCTTCATCGACGCTTTGATCAGGTCACCCACGAGGCTTTCCAGCTTGGCACGGGTCAGCTTCATCACCATGTGCAGCGGCGAGCCGTCTTTACCCATCGAGATGAAGGGCTGGTTGATCTCGGTCTGGCTGGACGAGGAAAGCTCGATCTTTGCTTTCTCGGCAGCTTCTTTCAGACGCTGTAGCGCCATCTTGTCTTTGGTGAGGTCAACGCCGTTGGCCTTTTTGAACTCATCAGCAAGATAGTTGACAATGCGCATGTCGAAGTCTTCACCACCGAGGAACGTGTCGCCGTTGGTGGATTTCACTTCGAAGAGGCCGTCGTCGATCTCAAGGATGGTCACGTCGAATGTACCGCCGCCAAGGTCATAGACCGCGATGGTTTGCGTGTTCTCTTTGTCGAGGCCGTAGGCCAGCGCAGCGGCTGTCGGCTCGTTGATGATCCGCAGCACTTCGAGACCGGCGATCTTACCGGCGTCTTTGGTGGCCTGACGTTGGGCGTCGTTGAAGTATGCAGGCACGGTGATAACCGCCTGAGAGACTTCCTCACCCAGATAGCTTTCTGCGGTTTCTTTCATCTTACCGAGGATGAAGGCCGAGATTTGGCTAGGGGAGTATTTCTCACCTTTGGCTTCGACCCATGCGTCGCCGTTGCCGCCGTCGATGACGTTGAACGGCATATTCTTTTTGTCTTTGGCCAGATCCGCATCGTCATTGCGGCGGCCGATCAGGCGCTTGACGCCGAAGACAGTGTTTTCTGGGTTGGTGACCGCCTGGCGTTTCGCCGGCTGGCCGACAAGGCGCTCATCGTCGGTGAAAGCAACGATCGACGGCGTTGTGCGCGCGCCTTCAGCGTTCTCAATCACACGCGGCTGGCTGCCATCCATGATGGCGATACAGCTGTTGGTGGTGCCAAGGTCAATACCGATTACTTTGGACATGTTCGATCCCTCTTTGAATCTAAGGCGATGACACGAGACGCGGACCCTTTTTGGCATCCTGCCCCGATCTGTTGACATCGAAGACCACGTGCCTTCGACGGTTCGGAGCGTATATAGGGAGGGTATTTGCACCCTGCAACCATTGGCTTGTCAGGATGGTCGCGATTCCGTGATGTTTTTGCCAAACGAGTGAGGAAGAACGAAAAATGACTGCTTTGCGCCTGCGGGGCTTCGATATTCACAAGGAATTTCTGGGCAGGGTCGCTCAGCAAGAAGTGTTGGACGCGGTGCGGGGCGTGGTGCGGCAGGCGCCGTTCTTTCGCCCTGAGGTGCCGCGCGGCGGGCGCATGTCGGTTCGCATGACGGCGGCGGGGCGCTATGGCTGGTTCTCGGATCGGCGCGGGTATCGTTACGTCACCGAACACCCCGACGGGCAGCCGTGGCCCGAAATCCCCGCGCCGATTTTGGCGATCTGGGATCAGCTGACCGGGTTGGAGCGGCGTCCTGAATGCTGTCTGATCAATTATTATGATGCGGACGCGCGCATGGGCCTGCATCAGGATCGGGATGAGGCAGACTTTCAATGGCCCGTGGTGTCGGTCTCATTGGGGGATGACGGGTTGTTTCGGATCGGCAACCTGACACGCGGCGGCAAGACGGAATCGATCTGGCTGCAATCGGGGGATGTGGTGGTGATGGGCGGTGACGCGCGGTTGACCTATCACGGGGTGGATCGGATTAAACCCGGCACCTCGACACTGCTGCCTAAAGGGGGGCGGATCAATCTGACGCTTCGGGTGGTGGAGTGACGTTTTCTTTTAAAGAAAACGGAGACGGACTTTTTTGAAAAGTCCGTCGTTTCAGCGGCTGAGTGAACAGCAACCTGTTTGATGTTGCCAACCGTCATTTCCTTGTAAAAGGAGGTCGACAGCAAGCCCATAGGCGCGGTCCGACATGCCGTCACTACAGGCGCGGGTTGACAGCGTGGCGATAGCCGCGCCCTGCGGCCCTTTAGCGATCAGATGAAAGCTGTCACGCCGTCCCTGCGCCGCCCCGAACTGAGTGATGCGAAAATCGCGCGGGCTATCGGTCACGGCATCATAGCTCAGCGTTTCGCCGGTCACGTCGAAGGACCAGAACGGCTCTGTCCCCCCACAGCGCGCCACGGGTGGCATCGCACCAGCCCATTGCCCCGGTTGTCGTGTGAGGTAGCGAAGGGAGACCCAGCCGCGCCCTACGCCGCTGTTTACCAAGCCCCAGCCGTGGTGGTCATCGGGGCGGATCACTTCGATCCCTTCCGCGTCGGGGGTAAGGCTGCCGATTATCGGCGCGGCAGCATCAGGCGCTTGTCGGATGTTCAGCGCGTCATTTTCTGCCACGCCGCTCACGTCATACAAGGCGGGCCATGCGTCCTGTGTTGCGGCGGCAGGAAGCGCCCAGAGACACAAGACGACGGCCAACACCCTCATCGCCGGGCGTTCCAACTGAGCGACGCATGACGGCGTGTATAGAATTCGCCCATCAACCCGATCATCAGCAGGACAAGGCCCACCCAGAGCGGATACTCCCAATTGCTGTAACGCGGGTTGTAATTGATAAAGGCAAATCCGCGCGCTTGATCAATGCTGTGGAATAGTGGGTTCCAGTCAAACATTGCCAGCATGTAGCCGGGGAGCGAGTTGGCGAGGAACATCTTGCCCGAAGCGATCATATTGGCGCGCTGATAGACGGTTGAAAAAATCGTCACGAAAGAGGGAAACCACGGTTTAATTGCCAGCATCACCAGCCCCAAGGCGCAGCCGGTGAACCATGCGGTGAGCACCATCCCAAAAGCGGCGAGGGGCTGATCAATGGTGATCGGGGTCATTGCGACATGGTAGATAAACAGGATCACGAAGAGCGACAGCACCTGAATGTAAAGCGATCCAACCGCCGCCGAAGCGATGGCGATGATCGTATTCATCGGGGCATGCTGCATCATCGGGCTTGCAGGCCCCTCTGACCCGGCGACCGCGCCCAGAGCCTTCACATGGGTGAGATAAAGGAAGATGCCCGACATCAGATAAACAAGAAAATCACCGCGCACCGCAGATCCGCGCATCCCGAGGATCGAGAACATCACATAGAAGGCCAGTACGAACATCACCGTTTGCAACATGTTCATCGCGATGGCGATGAAGGCGTTGTTATGCTGCTTGCGCACGTTGCGCACCACGGAGTGATAAACCAGCTCCGCAATGGCGAGGGCGGATCCGATACCCGATTTCGGTTTTCTGGAAGATTGGAACATGCACGCGTCCTTGACGAAGCCCTAGCTTGGCACGGAATTCTTGCTGTTCCGTTAGCTGCACAGCATAAGGGAAACGATGAATTGAAGCAACGACAGCCCGCAGGGCCGGAGGCAGAATGGATTACGAGAAACTGGTCGCGGAAATGCGGCGTCTGGCATT
The DNA here is from genome assembly GCF_025143985.1 of Sulfitobacter sp. W027. Taxonomy (NCBI): domain Bacteria; kingdom Pseudomonadati; phylum Pseudomonadota; class Alphaproteobacteria; order Rhodobacterales; family Roseobacteraceae; genus Sulfitobacter; species Sulfitobacter sp. W027. The sequence continues at coordinate 33,575 of NZ_CP083564.1, read as the reverse complement.
GGAAGCCGGGGACAAGATCATGGAGATCTACGGTCAGGATGACTTCGAGGTAAAATCGAAATCTGACGACAGCCCCGTCACCGCCGCCGATGAAGCCGCCGATGCGATCATTTCCGACGGGCTCCGCGCGGCGTTTCCCGAAGTCATGCTGGTGACCGAGGAGCAGGCGGCGACCCATTCTGCCAAGGGCGATACTTTTCTCATCGTTGATCCGCTGGATGGCACCAAAGAGTTCGTCCACCGCCGGGGGGATTTCACGGTGAATATCGCACTGGTCGAAGGCGGCGTTCCGACGCGTGGCGTGGTCTATGCACCCGCCAAGTCCCGGATGTTCTTTACCCAAGCTGGCGGTCAATCGGTGGAAGAAGTAGGCGAATTTGCCAAAGATCAGGTTGGAGAAACCAAGGTGATTTCAGTCTCTAACCCTGACAATACAGCCCTGATGGTCGTCGCCTCCAAATCGCACCGCGATCAAGCGACCGATGACTACATCGGCAAATACGGCGTGCGCGACATGACCTCGGCGGGGTCGTCGCTGAAATTCTGTCTGGTTGCGACAGGGGAGGCCGATCTCTACCCGCGTCTGGGCCGCACGATGGAATGGGATACTGCTGCTGGCCATGCGGTATTGAACGGTGCCGGAGGCGCGGTAGTGCGCTTTGACGACCTTATGCCCCTGACCTACGGCAAGGAAGACTTCGCCAACCCCTTTTTCATCGCCCATGCGCCGGGTGTTGAGTTGAAAGCGGGCTGATGTCTGTCCTGATTGTCATCCCCGCCCGCTATGCCTCGACCCGCTACCCCGGCAAACCGCTTGTCGCGCTGACCGGGGCCACGGGCAAAAAACAGTCGCTTATTGAGCGCAGCTGGCGTGCCGCCTGCGCGGTGTCGGGCGTCGACCGCGTTGTGGTGGCCACCGATGACGACCGCATCCGCGAAGCTGCCGAAGGTTTTGGCGCTGAGGTGGTGATGACCTCGGAAACCTGCGGCAACGGGACTGAACGCTGTGCCGAAGCGCACGCCGCGCTGGGCGGGAGCTTTGACATCGTGGTAAACCTGCAAGGCGACGCGCCGCTGACGCCACATTGGTTTGTCGAAGGGCTGGTGCAAGGTCTTAAAGATCAACCCAACGCCGAAATCGCCACCCCCGTACTGCGCTGCGATGGCGCCACGCTCAACAGTCTTCTGGCCGACCGCAAAGCGGGTCGCGTCGGGGGTACGACGGCGGTTTTCGGGGCTGACAATCAGGCGCTCTACTTCTCGAAAGAGGTCGTCCCCTACACTGGGAAGCCCTACTCTGAGACGGATATGACCCCGGTGTTCCACCATGTCGGCGTCTATGCCTACCGCCCTGATGCCTTGGCTCAATATCCTAGCTGGCCCGTGGGGCCCTTGGAATTGTTGGAGGGGCTGGAACAGCTCCGCTTCCTCGAAAATGGCCGCGCCGTGCTCTGTGCAGAGGTCGAGGCCAAGGGCCGTGAATTCTGGGAGTTAAACAACCCCGAAGACGTGCCGAAGCTCGAAGCCATGATGGCCAAAATGGGACTGGAATGACCACCACCCCCGTCAGTGCCACGCTGGAAAGCGGCGTGCCTGTCAGCATCGTGATCGTCAGCCGGGAGCGGCCCGAGGCATTGCGGCGCTGTCTGACGGGGGTGAAGCAGCTTCAATACGACCCCTTTGAGGTCATCATTGTGGCAGACCCTGCGGGGATCGACGTGGCCCGCGAGATGCCCTTCGCCGGGGCGCTAAAACTGGTAGAGTTCGACAGGCCGAACATCTCCGCCGCACGCAACCTCGGGATTGCCGAGGCCGCGGGGGAGGTGGTCGCCTTTATCGACGATGATGCCGTGCCAGAGCCGCAATGGCTGCGTCATCTGCTCGAACCTGCGAAACGGCCCGAAGTCGCGGCGATGACTGGTTTCGTCCGGGGGCGAAACGGCATCTCCTTCCAGTATCGCGCGCGCCAACTGACTGCGCGGGGAGAGCCGGAAAACCTCAATGTAGATACTGAAACCCCCAGCATTCTGCTGCCCCCGACCGATGGGGCAATCAAAACCGAAGGCACGAATATGGCTTTTCGGCGCGGTGTTTTAGTAAAGTTGGGCGGCTTTGACCCGGCCTTTCACTACTATCTCGACGAGACTGACCTGAACATGCGGCTGGCGCGGGCGGGCCATGCCACTGCGATCGTGCCATTGGCCGAGGTCCATCACGGTTTCGCCGCCAACCGTATGCGCAACGCCAACCGCGTGCCGCGCGATCTTTTCGACATCGGTGCCAGCTGGGCTGTGTTCCATCGCAAGCATTTGCCCACGCCAGACCATGCCGCCCACTGGGCGCTTTTGCGCGCAGCGGAGCGTCGACGGTTGCTGCGTCATCTGATAAGCGGCGGGTTAGAGCCGCGCGATATACCCCGGCTCATGCGCAGTTTGGATGAGGGGTACTCCGAGGGCATGGAGCGTCCGCTTAACAACAGCGTGGTGCCGCCCGACGCCCGCAGCGCATTCCGCCCCTTTCCCGCCCGCCCGCGCCGAAGCGTGGCGTTGTTTACCCGGCCTATAAAACTGGCAAGTGACCGGGCAAAGGCCGCAAAACGCGTCGAATCTGGGGAGATCGTCACCCTTATCAATCTTTCGCCGACAGCCCTTTATCATCACGTTGCCTTTGATCCGACCCATGCTATTTGGCTGCAAACTGGTGGAATATATGGTAAATCTGCACGGAATGAGGCGGTTTTTCGCTTAAGTCGGCGATTGGATCGGCTGAAAAGGGAAGTCAGGCGAGTTGCCAGACAGCGTGGTTTCAGCGATGATCATTGAGGATAGATGGACGCAGCTGAATGGGCCGTGGCGCACTGTATATTTCGAATGAGTTGTAAGGATTGAAATGCGTAAGAAGGTAACAAAAGCGATTTTCCCCGTAGCAGGAATGGGGACACGCTTTCTGCCCGCCACCAAGTCGGTGCCGAAGGAAATTATGACCCTCGTTGACCGACCTTTGGTTCAATATGCGATCGACGAAGCGCGAGCCGCTGGCATCAAAGAGTTCATCTTTGTGACTTCGCGCGGCAAAGGCGCTTTGGAAGACTACTTTGACCACGCGCCGCAGCTTGAGCAGGAACTGCGCAAGAAGGGCAAGACGGAACTTCTTCAGATTCTGCAAGACACCAATATGGACAGCGGCGCGATTGCTTATATCCGCCAGCACAAGGCGCTTGGCCTAGGTCATGCGGTCTGGTGCGCGCGTCGTTTGATCGGCAATGAACCCTTCGCTGTAATGCTCCCCGATGACGTCATCGCGGCTGAGAAACCCTGCTTGCAGCAGATGGTTGAAGCCTATGAAGAGACCGGTGGCAGCATGGTCGCCGCGATGGAGGTTGAGCCATCCCGCGCCTCCTCCTACGGCATTCTCGATACAAGCGAAGAGCGCGGCGATCTGGTGAAGGTCAAAGGCATGGTTGAGAAGCCCGCCGCTGATGAAGCACCTTCGAACCTCGCGGTGATTGGGCGCTACATTTTGTCGCCGAACGTTCTGAAGAACCTCAATAAGCTTAAATCCGGCTCCGGCGGCGAGATACAGCTAACAGATGCTATTGCCCAAGAGATTGAGCAAGACCGTGAGGTTTATGGCTTCCGTTTCCGTGGTCAACGCTTTGATTGCGGCTCTAAAGCGGGTTTCCTACAGGCCACTGTGGCCTTTGGCCTTGCTCGGGAGGAACTGCGTGACGACCTTTCGGCCTATCTGCAAAGCATTGCCCAAATCGATCGTGCGGCGCAGTAGGGCCGGGGCGAAGCGACATGGAAAAGGTACTGGTAACCGGGGGCGCGGGCTATATCGGCTCGCATGCCTGTAAGGCATTAAAGTCGGCTGGTTTTACGCCCGTAACTTTCGACAATCTCGTGACCGGATGGCGCGATGCGGTGAAGTTTGGCCCCCTCGAGGAGGGTGATTTGCTGGACCGCGCGCGGCTGGATGAGGTTTTTGCGAAACATCAGCCCGTCGCGGTAATGCACTTCGCCGCCCTCAGCCAGGTTGGGGAAAGCATGGCGGAGCCTGGTCTTTATTGGCGCAACAACGTGAACGGCTCCCTCACATTGATTGAGGCGGCGGTCGCTGCGGGCTGCAAGCAGTTCGTTTTTTCGTCGACCTGTGCGACCTATGGCGATCAGGATAACGTCGTGCTGGATGAAAACAGTGACCAATATCCGATCAATGCCTATGGGGCGTCAAAACGGGCGATCGAGGACATCCTGCGCGACTTTGAGGCCGCCCATGGTCTGCAGCATGTCATCTTCCGCTATTTCAACGTGGCCGGTGCGGATCCCGAAGGCGAAGTGGGCGAGTTCCATCAGCCAGAGACGCATCTGATCCCGCTGATGCTTGACGCGATTGCCGGGAAGCGCGCGGCGCTGACTGTCTTTGGCGATGACTACGACACGCCCGACGGCACCTGCATTCGTGACTATGTGCATGTCTGCGATCTGGTCGATGCCCATGTTTTAGGTCTGAAATGGCTTCAGGATGGGAAGGGCAGCCGGGTGTTTAACCTTGGTACCGGCAGTGGTTTTTCGGTGCGCGAAGTGCTCGATCATAGCCGCGCTGTGACCAATCAAACGGTGCCCCATGAGATCGGCGCGCGCCGTCCGGGGGATTGTACCAAACTTGTGTCAGGCTCTTCCCGCGCGATGGAGGAATTGGGCTGGGCGCCCAAACGCTCGACCTTGGACAAGATGATTTCTGACGCTTGGAAATGGCACCAAACCGGCCACTACGATGGCTGAACCCACCGCACGGCTTCTTGATCTGACGCGCAGTCTGCGACGGGTCGGGCGGGTCGCGACGGGGGTTGATCGGGTCGAACTGGCCTATCTCGCACATCTTCTGACTGGTGACGCGCCGCTCTATGGAGTGGCGCGTACGGCTTTGGGCTATGTTTTGCTGGACCGTGCCGGGATGCAGGGCTTTCGAGATCGCCTTGAAGGCCGCGTTCCTTGGGGGCGGGCCGACCTTGTGTCGCGCTTGCCGCGGGGGCGCACTGCGGCTCTAACGCGGGCAGAAAGCGATTTACGGCGTATGGCGCGGGGGCGGTGCCTTCCCTCAGGTTTGCCCTCACTGCTCGCTCGGCATCTACCGCCGGGGTTTGCCTATCTTAATGTTGGTCACAGCAATCTGACGGACCGGGTTCTGGGCGCGGTGAAGAAAGCGCGGGGGCGGATTACCGTCCTGATCCATGACGTGATCCCGCTGGAATATCCCGCTTACCAACGCCCCGGCACGGTCGCGCCGTTTCGGGCCAAAATCGACCGGGTGGCTGCGCAGGCCGATCTGATAATCTACAACTCGCAAGACACGCGGCGGCGTAGCGAAGCGCAAATGCGAGGGCGGATACCGCCCGCCGTTGTCGCGCATCTGGGTCTCGACCTGCCATTGCCCGATGACGGTGAACTGCCCCCGGGCCTGACGCCAAAATCTCCCTATTTCGTCGTCGTCGGAACGATCGAGCCCCGCAAGAATCATGACTTCTTGCTGGATCTATGGCAGCAGATGGGGGCTGATGCGCCGCTGCTGCTGATTTGCGGCGCGCGGGGGTGGAACAACAGGGCGGTCTTTGATCGGCTTGATCAGCTGCCCCCTGACGGACCCGTGCGGGAGTTTTCGGGCCTCAGTGACCCCGGCTTGGCCGCTTTGGTGCAAGGGGCGGCGGGGATGCTCTTTCCCAGCCATGCAGAGGGGTTCGGCCTGCCCCCGGCCGAAGCGCTGAGCCTTGGATCGCGTGTTTTATGCAACGATTTACCGGTCTTGCGCGAGGTCTTGGGCGACAAAGCCGTTTACGCCGCCACAACCGAGCCCTATTCATGGATCAGAACAATCGAAGAATGGACTGCATCTCCGCCAGACCCGCGCCCTGCGAAGACTTTTAACGCGCCGACATGGGCCGAACACTTCAAGACCGTGTTAAAGTCGACGTGATAGCGCGGTAGAGGAGCGGTCACATTCGATAGGTAAGGGGCGGTTTGGGCTTAATTCAGTCATATCGGTTGCGACTGCAACGCAAGCGCTGGCGCATTCGCGCCTTCCGCAAGCGGCGGGAGCTTACCCGCGTGGCGAACCGAACCGCACAAATCAAACGCGACGATATCCTCGTGTTCTGCACGCAGCGCAACGAACGCATTCGGCTGCCCTATTTCCTGAAATATTACCGCGAGATGGGTGTCGGGCATTTTTTCTTCGTTGATAATGACAGCACGGATGGCTCGCTGGAATACCTTGCAGAGCAACCCGATGTGTCGGTCTGGAGCGCCAAGGCCAGCTATAAGCGCTCACGGTTCGGGGTCGATTGGCTGAACTGGCTACAGATGAAATACGCCCATGGCCATTGGGCGCTGACGGTCGATCCGGATGAGTTTCTGGTCTACCCCTTCTGCGACACGCGGCCCTTGCGGGCGTTGACCGACTGGCTGGATGCCTCTTCGATCAAGAGCTTTTCGGCGATGCTTTTGGACATGTATCCCAAAGGGCGGCTGGATGAAGAACCTTACCAAGCGGGGCAGAACCCTATCGAAATCGCTGCATGGTTCGACAGTGGCAACTACACGATTTCGCGTAATCGGCGGTTCGGGAACCTTTGGATTCAGGGCGGGCCACGGGCGCGGGTGTTCTTCCCCGACGCGCCCGCAAAGGCCCCGGCGCTGAATAAGGTGCCGCTGGTCAAATGGGACCGGCGCTATGCCTATGTCAGTTCGACCCATATGCTGCTGCCGCGCGGGCTTAATCAGGTCTATGACGAATGGGGCGGAGAGAAAGCCTCGGGCGTGTTGCTGCATGCCAAGTTCCTCGACACTTTCGGTGCCAAAGCGGCGGAGGAGTTGGAACGCAACGAGCATTACGCCGCTTCGGTCGAATACAAAGCCTATGCCGCGCAGCTAAAGGACGATCCGCAGCTTTGGTGCAAGTGGTCAGAGCGGTACATCAACTGGCGTCAGCTTGAGATTCTCGGCCTCATGTCAAAAGGGAACTGGGCATGAGCGTCGGGATCATCATGTTGGTGCACAACGCCTTTGACCGGGCCGAGCAGGTCGCGCGGCATTGGGCCGCTGCGGGCTGCCCGGTAGTGATCCACATCGACAAGGCCGTGCCCCGGCGGGCGCATGATGCTTTCGTGGGGGCGCTGTCAGACCTCAAGGATGTATGCTTTAGCCCGCGCAAACGCTGCGAATGGGGCACTTGGGGGATCGTTGCTGCCTCGCAGGGGGCGGCGGAATTGATGCTCTCGCGCTTTCCGAAGGTGGCCCATGTCTATCTCGCCTCCGGTTCTTGCCTGCCGCTGCGTCCAGTGCAGGAGTTGATCGACTATCTTGAGGATCGCCCGCAGACCGACTTTATCGAAAGTGCCACCACGGCGGATGTGCCATGGACCGTGGGCGGTCTGGATGCGGAGCGGTTCACCCTGCGGTTCCCCTTTTCGTGGCGGCGCAATCGCTATCTGTTTGACCGCGCGGTCGAGGTGCAGCGCCTATTGCGGCTGAAACGCCGGATGCCGCACGGGGTTGTGCCGCATATGGGCTCGCAATGGTGGTGCCTGACCCGGCGCACCCTGTCGGCGATCCTGCAAGACCCCGACAGGACGACCTACGACAAGTTCTTTCGCCTCGTCTGGATCCCCGATGAAAGCTATTTCCAGACCCTTGCAAGGCTCTATTCCAGCAAGATCGAAAGCCGGTCGCTAACGCTGTCGAAGTTCGATTTTCAGGGCAAGCCGCATATTTTTTACGACGACCACCTCCAGCTTCTGCGCCGCTCGGACTGCTTTGTCGCGCGCAAGATTTGGCCCCATGCGGACAGGCTCTATGATGCCTTCCTGACTGACCCCGCAGGGGCGATGAAAAAGACCGAGCCGAACCCCGGCAAGATCGACCGCATCTTTGCCAAGGCCGTGGAACGGCGGACGCGGGGCCGTGCGGGGCTCTATATGCAAAGCCGGTTTCCCAATGAGGATTGGGAGAATGGTGTCACCGCCGCGCCTTACTCGGTATTTCAGGGTTTCACCGAGATCTTTGAGGATTTCGAACATTGGCTGAGCCGTGCCAGCAGGGCCCGCGTGCATGGGCATCTCTTTGCCCCTGACCGTGTGCATTTTGCTGAAGGCCAGACCACGCTGAACGGTGCCTTGTCGGACAACCCGGTGCTGCGCGATCACAATGCCAGTGCCTTTTTGACCAATCTGATCTGGAATACCCGTGGCGAACGCCAGTGTTTCCAGTTCGGCCCGATGGATACCCAAGACATCAATTGGCGCGTGGCCAGAGACCCTAACGCACAGATTTCGGTCATCACAGGTGCTTGGGCAGTGCCGCTGTTCCGCTCAAACCTTGATTTTGCTGATATTCGACGTCTTGCAGCAAAGCTGCAAAAAACGGAAAGCACGCATATGGATGTGCTGCGTTCACCCCATGCCAAAGCGCGCGTGCGGATCTGGACGATGTCTGAATTCATCGAAGCGCCGATGGAGCCTTTACAGGGCATATTGGACGAGATTGGCCGTACCCGTCTGCGCCGCCTGTCAGAGGCGCCGCGCATGGTTGATCTGAATGGCTTTGACCAATTCCTTCAGAACCTCAAGAATCAAGGCATGCATCCCTATCTGGTGGGGGATTTTCCGGTCTCCCGCGGGGTGACTGGCGATGCCAAACCCGCTCCCAAACCCTATCTGGTGAAATAACCCCATGAACGACAAATTCGACAGTTTCGTGGTCTTCGCCGAGATGCGGACCGGGTCTAACTTTCTGGAAGCGAACCTAAACGCTTTCGCGGGGATCGCTTGTCATGGAGAGGCCTTTAACCCTTTCTTCATGGGCTATCCCAAAAGCGAGCCGATCCTAGGCGTCGATCAGGCCACGCGGGACGAAAACCCCAAAAAGCTGCTCTCCGCCATCCGGGGTCAACAGGATGCCTTGGGCGGTTTTCGGTATTTCCACGATCATGACCCGCGCGTCTTTGATACCATTATCAAAGACCAGCGTTGCGCGAAAATCGTGCTGACCCGCAATCCGGTCGACAGCTACGTCAGTTGGAAGATCGCGCAGGCGACGGGGCAGTGGAAGCTGACCGATATGAAGGCGCAGAAGGTGGCACAGGCGGTCTTTGACGCTGATGAGTTCAGCACCCATCTGGACGCCTTGCAGCGCTTTCAGATCACCCTGCTGAACCGTTTGCAGACCTCGGGGCAAACGGCGTTTTATGTAGCCTACGAAGACCTGCAAAGCGTCGAGGTGATGAATGGCCTCGCGCGCTATCTCGGTGTGGATGAGCAGTTGGAGGCGCTGGACAAGAACCTCAAGAAACAGAACCCCAGCCCGATCTCGGCCAAGGTCAGCAACTATGACGAGATGCTAGAGGCGCTGGCGCGGTTGGATCGTTTCGACCTGACCCGAACCCCCAATTTCGAGCCGCGGCGCGGGCCGAATGTGCCTTCTTACGTGGCGGCGGCGACCAGCGGGTTGATCTATCTGCCGATCAAATCCGGGCCGCAGGATCAGGTGCTGGATTGGCTCGCCGCCCTTGATGGTGTCCCGCGCGAGGCGCTGCGCGATAAGATGTCGCAAAAAGAACTGCGCCAGTGGAAACGCAAAACACCGGGGCATCGTGGCTTCACCGTGCTGCGCCATCCCGCCCGACGGGCGCATGATGCTTTTTGCCGCCACATCCTGACCACGGGCGAGGGCAGCTATCGCCAATTGCGCAACACGCTGATGCGCCGCTACAAGATGCCGCTGCCCAAGGACGGCCCCGATGCAGCGTATGACCGAGATGCACATCGCACCGCCTTTGTCGCCTTTCTGAAATTTCTTAAAGGCAATCTGGCCGGTCAGACGTCGATCCGGGTGGATGCGGCATGGTGCTCTCAGGCCCAAGCCATCGCGGGGTTCGGAGAGTTCTGCCTGCCGGATCGCATCATCCGCGAAGAGGAACTGGCCAGTGAACTGCCCGCTTTGGCCGCGGGCCAAGGCCATGTGACCACCCCCGCCATGCCTGCGGCGGCGGAACCCGGTCCCTTCACGCTTGCCGATATCTATGACGATGAGATCGAGGCGCTGACGGCGGATGCCTATCAAAAAGATTACATGACTTTCGGCTTCACCCGCTGGCGGTGAACTGGCGGTGGATTGACCTTGCCGGGTTTGGCGTAAACTGGAACAAGTGCGCATCTAGAATGCATCGCCAGAGGTCGCGCCCGTGAGTTTCCTGTCTGTCACCTCTGTCCCCACGCTGCGGTGGAGTTCGCCCAAGGCGTTCACCCTCAAGCCGCCCTTTGCCTCGATGGTGTTTCTGATCCTCGGGCTGGTCATGTTCGGCTTGGGCGAAGCGCTTTTGGTCAGGGCGGGCGTCGGTGTCAGCCCTTGGACCGTCTTTGCCGAAGGGGTGACCAATATCACGGGTTGGAGCCTTGGGCTTGCCACGTTCCTTATCAGCGCCACGGTGCTGCTGCTTTGGATTCCGCTGCGCCAGACGCCGGGCATCGGCACCATTCTGAACGCGGTGATCGTGGCGCTGGTGCTGGAATATGCGTTGCCGATCCTGCCCCGCTTTGACAGCTATCTCGCCAATGTCGTGCTGGCGCTGACCGGCGTCTTCGTGACCGGCTTTGGTGGCGCGATTTATCTTGTGGCAAACCTCGGCCCCGGCCCGCGCGATGGGCTGATGACAGGGCTACAGCGGGTCACGGGCAAGCCCATCGCGCTGGTCCGGATGAGTATTGAGTTGACCGTGGTCGCGATCGGCTGGGCGTTGGGAGGCACTTTGGGCCTTGGCACGCTGCTGTTTGCGGTGGGCATTGGCCCGGCCATGGCGATTGGGATGCAGATTCTACAGCTGCGCAGCGTGTCCCGCTAAGGTAATCGCCACGCTTTCTAGCCGCTTGGCCCGCGCGATGGCTGGAATCCGCTTTTTCCTGAAACGACCCTACCGCATACTGCGGTATACCGTCGACCTTCGCCGCCTCTTCCGCTATCAGGGCAGCAAATGCAGCAATTTGGAGCAATCATGTCCGATATCATCTACACCAAAGTTGACGAAGCGCCGGAGCTGGCCTCTGCGTCGCTGTTGCCGATCATCAAGAAATTCGCCGAAGCCGCCGGTGTGAGCGTCGGCACGAAAGACATCAGCCTTGCAGGCCGCATCCTTGCGACCTTCCCCGAGCATCTGACCGAGGAACAGCGTCAGTCCGACGATCTGGCCGAACTGGGCCGTTTGGTAAAAACTGCCGAGGCCAATGTCATCAAGCTGCCCAACATCTCAGCCTCCGTGCCGCAGCTTGTTGCCGCAATCAAAGAGCTTCAGGCCCAAGGCTACGCGCTGCCCGACTACCCCGAAGAGCCGAGCACAGACGAAGAAAAAGCCGTGCGCGCGAAATATGACGGCATTAAAGGGTCCGCCGTGAACCCGGTCCTGCGCGAAGGCAACTCTGACCGCCGCGCCGCCAAAGCGGTGAAAAGCTTTGCCCAATCCAACCCGCACCGCATGGGAGACTGGGCGTCGGACAGCAAGACGCATGTTTCCTCCATGTCCGGCAATGATTTCTTCTCCAACGAAGTCTCCGCCACGCTCGACAAAGCCTCCGGCGCGAAGATCGTTCTGGAAACCGCGAATGGCGAGACGGTTCTGAAGGACGGTCTCGATTACCCCGCTGGCACCGTGGTTGACGCGACCTTCATGAGCGCTGCGGCGCTGAAGGATTTCCTCAACACCCAGATCGAAAAGACCAAGGAAGAGGGCATTCTCTTCTCGCTGCACCTCAAGGCGACGATGATGAAGGTCTCTGACCCGATCCTCTTTGGCCACGCGGTTAAAGCCTACCTTGCGCCGGTGTTTGAAAAGCATGGCGCAAAGCTGAAGGAACTGGGCGTGAACCCCAACTCCGGCCTCGGTGATCTGCTGGAGCGCGTGAAGGGCGAGAGCGAGATCATGGCCGATATCGACGCCTGCATGGAAGACCGCCCGCCGATGTATATGGTCGATTCCGACAAGGGCATCACCAACTTGCATGTCTCCTCTGATGTGATCATCGACGCCTCTATGCCCGCGCTGATCCGCGCTGGCGGCAAGGGTTGGGGTCCGGACGGCAAAGAGCATGACGCGAACTGCGTGATCCCCGATAATTCCTATGCCCCGGTCTATGACGAAGCGATCAATTTCTTCAAAGAAAATGGCAAGCTGAACCCGGCGACCGCAGGCACCGTGCAGAACATCGGTCTGATGGCCCAAAAGGCCGAGGAATATGGCTCGCACCCGACCACCTTTGAACTGGCTGAGGCCGGCACCGTGAAAATGATCCTCGACGACGGCACCGTGCTGCACCAGCACAAGGTCGAGGCCGGTGACATCTGGCGCTCTTCCTCCGCGCGCAAGGCGCCGATTGAGGATTGGGTGAACCTTGCCATCTCGCGTCAAAAGGCCGAAGGCTGCCGGGCGATCTTCTGGCTGGACGAAAGCCGCGCCCATGATGCCGAACTGATCTCCTACGTGAAGCCGATCCTTGAGGCCCAAGGTGTCGCCGACAAGTTCGAGATCATGGCCCCCCGCGAAGCCACCCGTGCCTCGCTTGAGACGATCACCAAAGGCGAGAACACGATTGCCATCACCGGCAACGTGCTGCGCGATTACCTGACCGACCTCTTCCCGATCTTGGAATTGGCGACCTCTGCCAAGATGCTATCGATCGTGAAGCTGATGAACGGCGGCGGTCTGTTTGAGACGGGCGCGGGTGGTTCGGCCCCGAAACACGTGCAGCAGTTGGTCGAAGAAAATCACCTGCGGTGGGACAGCCTTGGCGAGTTCTGCGCGCTTGGCGAGAGCCTGATGTTCCTCGCCGATGCGCGTGGCAACGAAAAGGCCCGCGTGTTGGGCAAAGCGGTCGAGACCGCAACGCAGGGCATCCTCGACCACGGCCGTTCTCCTTCGCGCAAGGTGGGTGAGCCCGACAACCGCGACAGCCACTACTGGTTCGCGCGGTACTGGGCCGAAGCGGTGGCTGCGCAGGGTGACGACGCGGAGCTTGCCGCAGAGTTCGCGCCTCTCGCTAAAGACTTGGCCGCCAAGGAAGCCGACATCCTGTCCGAGCTTGCTGCGGCCCAAGGTTCGGCTGTCGATCTCGGTGGCTACTATCACACAGACGCAGAGAAAACCGCCCGTGTGATGCGCCCCTCCGAGACACTGAACGGCATCATCGGGCAGTCGGCCTGATATAAAAAAATCCGCCGCGTAGCTGTTTGAGCGACGCGGCGGATATCTGTTTCGAGCTTTGGTGTGGGGGAAAGCGGTTCTTTGCGCTCACCTACAATTCCCTGTAGGACACCGCGTAACCGTGCGCACTCTGCCTTAGATCATTGAAGAAAATCGTCGGTTCAAGCCCATTAGTTTGCGCACAATCCGCCCAAAGCCTTGCGCGTTTTGCCCACAATATTGCGCTTCACTCAGGCCGTTCAACGTCAGCGACCGACTGACATTTTGATACGACGAATCCGGACGGCAGTCCAGCATCCAGAAACGCCGAAAGCCGCCAAGGCATTCCTTGACGGCATACACATAGTGCGCGAGGAGGCGTGTCGGTTAGGAGGGGTGAAACGCGATCATTCGGGCAATGTCACGGGTTCGGATCAGATGTCCACGAGATGATGTCCCTGCCCGCTGCGACCCAACCGAGGAGATCCCGCGATCTGCGAGGGATGTGAGCAGCTTTCGCGAGGTAGTCTTGCCTTCCTTCGCCAGATCCGAGACCACATGGAATTCACGACGGAACCGCGAAAGCGCTTCCTCAGTAATCTGCCAGACGTGGAACGAGCCTCGCTTCCCTTTGGTCGCCTGAAGCAAGCCCTGCTCGCACCATCCGGTTACACATTCAGGTTTCCACCCCGAGAACTCGGCAACGTCTCCAGCGGTCCACGATCGGGCGCCGCCATGATCTTGAAGAAGGCGGTCGATCTCCGCCGCGTCAAAGAGCACATCTCCGAGGCTATCACCCTCAGCGAACTTGACCGCTCGAAGCTTTTTGTCCGCTATGAGGCGATACATCTTCAGAATCGCGGTCCGATCCGTCGTCCTGCGCAGGTTGATCTTGCGAAAGGCCAGCATCCCATCGGCTTCGGCACTTTTAACCCGAGCCACTTGCCGGATTCCATCTACCGCAGTGCAGATGTTCTTGAGGTCGAAATTCCCATCTACGCAGGGGTGAGACGACACCCTGCACTCAGCACCGAAGAACCTTGCTTCTTCCATGAGCTCAAACTGTTTCTTTGAAACACCAAGGGTGTCCCGGACCTTTTGCTTGGTCGCGGATCGTGCCCGTAGCTTGCGGACCGCTTCAACGTCTTGGGTTCTGACGATCGTATGGAGGTGGCCCGTCCCCGATCGGCCCTGTGAGCCCATCATCGCACCAGTTCGGACTGCCTCGACGATCCTCTCACTGCGTATGCCCAGAATTTCTCCAGCGTGGGCCGCGCTTACCCATTCTGCGCCATCCTGGCGTCGGCGAGTTTTGTATGCGTCACCACACACGGTGCCGGCGACAGTGAGGCACCTGGACAGCAGCGCCTCAGCCAGTGCGCCTTTCTGACTGAGCAGACCGCGATACCAAACGCCCAGGCGTGAAGCTGCGGTCAGTCCTTCTGCATCTGGAGCATACCAACGTTGCACGACATGATTGTCGAACGCAGTCGGCCAATCAAGTAGGAGCGGTTCGATGCGCGCAAGTCGAGCGCGGGCCTCTTCGACGGTCTTAGGATAAGTCGCCTTGCCTTCTTTTCCGGTCCGCGCTCGAACCATGTTCGCACAGAGAAACCAAACGGTGCGAGCCGTTTGCAGGCCTTCCTCGGAACCGAGGTCGATGCCGCCCATGTGTGCCGAGTGTCCCGCGATTAACTTTGCGAACTCAGCCTCGAAAACGCTGGCAGGCACGGCATTCGCATCGACGTAGGAACTGCCGCAAAGGCAGCCCGCATACCCGTCACCGAGCAGGGTGAGATCGTCACCGCAACCGGGACACTGATCGATTAGCTGACATTCATGCTCGGCACATGCCGTGACCAAGGCGTGTCGCCATTCTTTCCGTCGGGGCTGGCGCGCGGCAATACATGCAGGGCAAACCGGGTCGCGGTGCATCCGATGGAACGACCAGTCGAGGGCGGCGTCCGATGGCTGCTTGCCAGGTAGGATCTGCTCTATCGTGGCCAAGTCGAGATCGAGTTCCAAAGCCAGCCGCTCTGGCTCCTCGACTGTAGCGCGCCCGTAGGTCTGCCCGAGCGTCGTCAGGAAGCCCCTGGCCTCGGGAAAACCTTCCGCATCAGAGCGCCGCTTGATGTAACCGAGGAGGCTTTCATTCATGCCGGGGATCATGCTGCCAATGCCTTATCGTTCGGAGTCCGGAAAGCCTCGAGTTCAAGCGAAGAATTCGGATCGGGGAGCTGTAATCCTGCGTCCCTCATGACCTTCGCGTAGGACCGCAGAAGAACGTCATCCTGTGGTGGTTCGGGGTCGAAGATCGGAGCAATGCGAGAAAGCCCTTGAAGCCTTATTTGAGCGGCCTTCCCCATATCCGACAAGGCCAGGGCTTTGGTATGCGCAGACTTTCGGACAGCGACCTCGAGAAGCTCGATCACCATGCCGATGCGACCGCCAGAAGCAGCGAAGAGGCGCCGGGTCATGTCTATCCAATCGAATTCAAGCGAGAAACCGCGCTCCTCCAAGTATTCGAAGATACTGTAGATTACTGTTGTGAATTCGTTCCGGTCGTCCGGGTTCGTCCAGCGATAAGGTTGGAGCTCGATCGTGGCCATGGATCGCGCCGCGAATTGCTCGTTCTCGTCAATCAAGCGTTGGAACTTCGGCAACCCCATAAGGATGAGTATGACACCCGATCGATCGACGAAGGTCTTGAAATGGTCCGCAGCTGCACGGCGAGTGAGGTTCGCGCCGGGTTCGGCGCAATGGCTGCACTCATCGAGAGCCACAATCCGAACATCGCGTTGTTCCAGCAGATCAAACATCCGATCTTTCAGCAGTGCGAGCTTGGGATTTGCCCCAACCCGCCCCATCGTTCGTATGATTGATGCGTAAATCTCTGAATCGTTCGGCTTGGGAGAGATTTCCCCGGATAGAAAGTCCGGCGATGGGATCATGTATCCTGGACCGGACCGAATCTTGGCTACCTTGCTTTCGACCGCTAACATGAGGTCGGATTTACCGACGCGGGACGGGCCAAGAAAGGGAATGCATACCCCATCCGAGCCAGCCAACTCGATTGCCTCAAGCATCTGGTTCAGCGCAATGTCGTAACGGGAATGCGAAATCCGCAAGCCCTTTAGGGAAAGCTCGTTCACGTTGATTTTCCTCGTGCGGAGATCCGGTTACGCCGTTTCGGGGCGAGGACCGGCATCGTGGGGTAGGAGGGATTGCCAGTAGGCGCTGGACCATTGGATGCATTGCTGCGGTTCATGATTTCGTCATCGCGCCGCTTGCGCCGGGCAGCATGTTGTTCCTTGCGCCCCTTGGTCGTTGCCTTGGAGGGCTTGTGGTGCTTGCCTGCCACTAAGGCCGCGAGAACCTCAGTAGCAGAGAGGTAGTCGTCGGGATCACGCCGATTGAGGGCGATGATGCGATCCCGTTCCGCGACAGAAATCGCCGGCATGTCGGGATCTTTGCAGGACGCGTAGAATGCTTTACCAGATTTCGGGTGAGAAACGATTATCTCCCGGATGTCGGCCGGGTTAATGCGGACCTCAACCACCAGTTTACTTTTCGCGTCTTTTTCCAGCATCCGAAGCTCTTCAGAAGAATACTGAACGTATCCCACCTCGATTCCATATTTGTGGACGGTTCTTTTCTCCGCATGATGAAAGAACATCTGGGTGAGCTGTTGTTTGCGGGGCGGCTCCGGCACGTAGTATTCCGTGGTTAGGCGACGCCAGCTCTCAATAGGGCTCTCGCGGCGCTTTAGCGGCGACTGCACACGCCGACGCGGAATGACGCCATACACGTCGTAGCGCCACACCTGCACCTTTTGAACGAACTCATCAAAAGTCCAGCATGCCTCTGCTTTTGCCCGCTCATAACGTTCTTTAGGGGACAACTCGCGGGTCTGCGTCGCGCCGTCGAGCCTCGTTACGAAGTTTTTGAAGGTCGACATGGCGCGCTCGACAAACGGTTTCTTCTCTGGATGCCCGGGGATGTTCTTTTGCAGCTCGATGGCGGTCATTGATAGCAGGCGATTAAGTATGCTGCCGGAGTTCTCAGAGCCTTGATCTGCAACTACTGTCAGTGGATGGCCGGCCACACTCACCCGGTTTACAATGCCGAAGCGATCGAAGAATTCTTCGTCGTTGCCTGTCATGGCCTCGTAGAGCGCGGTTGCGGTGGTCAGCCCGGTGGGGTTCTCCAAAGAAACCACAAGCCCTACGATGAAGCCGGTTGCAGCATCTATCACGATCGTGACCCAAGGCCTGATCAGTTTGCCATCATAGATAACGTAGATGTCCGCCTGCGTGGAATCGGTTTCAAGCCGATCGTAAGCATGTTCGATCATCTGAAAGCTGCCAGCTTGGAGCAGCGCTTTTCGCGCGGCCTTCTTTCCCTGCCGCCGCTTGATGACGTCAGAATGAGGGATGTAGCTATCGATTATCGACTTCACAGCTTTTTCGCCGTGATTTCCCGGTTTTCCTTTCGATCGCTGTTCGGAAAAACGCTTCAGATATTGGCGCCTCGACTCGCGAACCAGTTCTGTCATGTTCATGCGGTCTGAGGTGAGGTAAGAGCTTTCAAGAAGATCGAGGACAACCTCGCGGAAGATTTCATCGTAGCGAACAGTGTAATTTCCAGATTGGTTTCGCTTGTCAACCAAGCCAAGCTGACCCATTGTGCAGTAGTCTTTCCGATACTTTTGGATTGTGCGGACAGCAGGGAGCTTGGACGCGCGTGAAGCAAAATGCGGATCATTTTGCAATTTGATACGGATCGCGTCCATTACCTCGTCCCACTTGAGCCCCAACTCCTGGTAGCGGTCAGCGAGCTCAAGAATGCGCTTCCGGAAAGCTGCCTCCGACAACTCGTCGTCGCTCATGATACGGTCGCAGAATACCGGTGCTTGGCCCTCGGAGACATTTCCAAGCGCAATTTGCCGATGAAATTCCTCGAGGGTGATCTCGGTCTTCATCCCATTGAGATCGAGAACTACGGATGGCTTTCCTTGAACTCGTCCGATCACACGGTAAAGGGTCTCTCCGTTTCGAAGATGGCGACCATCATATGCCTGTAGCTGGTTCATAGCGGCAGAACCTCGAGGTGCGATACATTCCCGTGGACGCGCACGAGCTTCGTCCGGTCGCTGAAAGGGGCAACTGAGAGGTCGGTAGCGAGGAGCCCGTCGAAAAGGGCCGCATAGGCTTCCGCCCGCGTAAGGCCGAACGACCATTGAGCCTGGCCAAATGATACGCTGCGCGAGAACTGCGTCTCGATCAATTCACGTTTCGTAGGCTCAAGACAGCGGTCCGGGAGGGCTCGGAGAATACGGAGATTCCGATGGTGCGCACGAGTGAACATTGTTTCCGTGACCAGAGTAAGCCGATGACCGAGTTGCTCCATGGCCACGGCCACGCGGCTGAACTCTGGGTTGCCACGGAGCCAGCGGCTATGCTTTCCCTCGACAAAGACGGTCTGTCCATTCACAAGCTCGAACAGAAAATCAGGCGTGTAGACCCAAGGCTTGTATCGCGTCCCGTGCACCGCCTCGGTCAGAGCGGTCTTCGTCGGGTAGGCTTCGCCAGTGTGCAAGTCAAAGGTCATGGGCTGGGGAAAGATCCGGCGAACCCTCGGGTCGACCTCCGCTGCCACGACTATGATGGACTCACCAAGGCTCTCTGTGACGACGATGCCCGTCGCCTTGCGAGAGGCCTGACGGTTCTCCTTCTTCTGCAATCCCCGCTTGTAGATCGTGCGAGCGGGGTCATTATCAATGATGTCTTCAAACTGCATCGTTTGGACCTTTTCTGGGGCCATTATTTCCTGCGAGAATAGTGGGGCGACCTCGTGGCATCGAAAAATCTGCCAGCCGGATACCATCTGAAAAAATCACAAGTAGCTGTTTTGAATTGAATCTTTTCTCTGTCCGGCGAAGCTGATGCAGCGATCTCAGGAGGTTTCCGTTCCGAGGCTGCCCAAATTTGAACACAGAAATTAGCCCTATAGGTCTATTCGAGAAAAAGCGCGTTGATAGAAGAAACGGGTATGATTCGGTTCAGAGGTAAATTATTCGACAGAATCTTCCGGAGATTATGCGCGCAGAGACACCGTAAAAGAGGACTCCTTCCAGATTGGCTGTCCCAGTTTAGGCGGCACTGGTCAAAACTATTGAGCGGACCACTGCGAAACCTCTGTGATGAATATAGCAAATGTGCTATAATAAGCGTCCATTGTGGAGGTGTTGATCATGGCCGGAAATTACAGGTCTCTTCAAACCGAGCTCCGCCGCGCGCACCCAGATCTCGCGGGGCACCAAGCCAAGAACGCCCTCAAGCGCGGGATCGCTGTCAGGCTACGCGCGCTGCGAGATGCAAGAGGACTAACACAGGACGAAGTGGCTGCGGCCGCTGGAATGACGCAGTCGATGATTGCAAGGCTGGAAGCTTTGTCTGGGTCAGTGCCGAGCCTTCAGTCGATCGAGCGCTACATTGATGCATGCGGGGGTCATCTGGCACTGCTTATCTCTGACAAGGAGATCGATAGCGAAGATGCATTCAGAGATGCATTTGCGAAGGCGAGGGGACGCATCCCAAGGGATCTCGATCTCGGTATCGAAGACCGCCAGCCGCCTCGCAATTCCTCGACCGACGCATGAGAGATCGGGGGCAAGTCCCACTCGGCTTAATGCAGTCGTTCGCAATCGGCCATCTCGTCAGGCACTCGCCCAAATGAAAATTTTCCGAGCAGACCTTCTGCCCGCCAACTCGCGAACCGGTGTGCGCATGGTCTTCGCTGCGCCAGCAAGCCGTTGCAGCGGTAGCTCTGCGCACTTCCAGTCAACTAACTCGGGTGCCGCAGAGCACCAAAGGCAAGGTCTCGGGCCGCGCCCGTGAGTTTCTGGTGTTCAATCGATCTGGGATGGATGTATGTTGATAACAAGGTAATAAAGGTTCTTGCTGATGTCGGCTCCGGTAATATCAATTTTGAACATGAAGGGTGGTGTTGGTAAGACTACCACGTCTGCACATGTAATGCGCGTTCTGTATCAGAGACTACAGAAGAAGGTTCTTCTGATTGATTTGGACGCTCAATACAACCTAACACAGACAGTAATTACACAGTCAAAGTATGACATGGTAATCGAAGAGGGCAAAACTGTTATGTCGTGCTTCGAGCCTTTGCCGTCGCAAGACTTCTTTAAGGTAAAAAAGTCTGATCAGCCGCCTCCGAAGGCCGAAGATGTTGCTACCCTGCTGCGAAAAATTGGGAATGGGAAGAAGGCACGAATCGATTTGCTGGCTGGCTCATTCGAGCTGGTAAAATACTCAATGATCGATAGCGCCAGCCAGCTGAAGAGTGCAGGAAATTACTTTAAGCGATTCATTTCCCAAGCTCGGACGGACTACGACCTGATAGTTCTCGATTGCAACCCGAGCAGCTCGTTCGTAACGAAATGCGCACTTGAAAACTCAACAAGTGTCCTGTCCCCAGTAAGGTTGGACAAATTCTCGGTTCTTGGGGTTGGCTTGGTGGATCAGCTATTTAATCACCTTGGATTGTCGCCAGATCACATGATCCTGATAAATGGCGTGCAGCGTTACGATCCAGCATGCCCAGTCGAAGTTGAGCTAAGAGCACACGCGAAATTTGGTCCCAAGGTTCTCGTGAACCGCCTGGTTCAAAGCAAACACCTCTTAGCTGACCCGAGCTACACTGGCTTTGCTACGGATCGAGGTGGTCCCTATTCGGGGGTCCTAAAAACGGAAATCGGAAAGATTGTATCGGAAATCTCAGGCAGAGTTTGGGGAATTTAGAATGACACAAAGGGGTGTCGATAGAGCGCTTTCAGCCATTGCGCTGGCTCGTCTCAGCGAGAAAGACTTAAAGTCATTCCACGACTTAGTAAGGGATACCGATCCGACTACGTTCTTAGAGATAGTCCGAGATATCGAGGATGAGGTGGTAAACTCCATTTCATTGATAATGGAGAATTCGCGTGAGCGGTCCAGTTATGACATTAGTTCCGAGGATTTCTATATGGAACTTGATCGCATCAGGAAAGGAGAACTTCGGCTGTCTGTCCAGCAGTTTGCGGACGCGCTCGCAGCAAGTATTTCCAGGAACAGCCCGCGAGAACTATCTGATGTGCCGAGCTTTGATTCTCGGAGGGGTCTGCGGGTCTGGCTAAAAAGAATGGTAAAGCGCTTTTCTGAAGCCGAAATTTACCATGCCACTATGAAGATCCGCCATGAGCGTTACGAGGGAAAAGGCTCCGATTGGAAACTGCGATGACACAAAAGCAATATGAGTCTTTTGCTGCAATGGTTTCCGGACAAGTTAAAGCGAATACCCCTTCGGCTAACAAATGCAAGCATCATATGACTTTGTCCCTTACATGGGCTGCATTGCATCTTGCGGACAGTGATAGTCAGCACTGCGATCTATTGCTGAAAGGTGCATATGGCACGGCTGTTGAAGCGGTGTCCCTTTTAGCGATTGGCTTGGTTCGGCCAGCAATTTTATCTCTTCGTGCACATTATGAATTAAGCCTACAATTTCTTTATTACAAAGATCATCCTGTGGAATGGCGCGGAGTGACTGATTTTAGAAATCAGCCAAATCTTCCTGGGGTTAATAAGAAATACCTCAAAGATTTCTATCCTGAGTTCGAAAAAAGATTCAAAACTCTGGTTGCCCACAGAAATCGTAGGAATGAAGACTGCTACGCCGTTCTGTCTGGCGTTGCCCATGGGACCGCAATTCACTCAATCACATCCGCCACTGCCCCCGAGGAACTGGTTGAAGATATAACTACCGTTCGGGCAGCCGTGAATGTGTTCCAAGATGCAGCTGAACACATTAGTGACATCAACCTCAGCTGCTTTCAAGGAAACTGGATTTCCCTGCCTGAGGCAATTAAGGATGACTTGACAAAAAGATTCAAGGACAAGCAACCAGCAGCCGAGCTTGACCTATGAGTTTACGTTCATTTAAGACTTTGGCATAAGTGAACCATGTTTTTCCCAGACTTTGCCGTCGGTAAAATCGTGCATTAGGCCCCCTCAACAAGAGCTGTAGATCTTGGCTGTGTGATGACCAAGCTGACCACGATCCGGATTTCCGGTTGAGTGCACGCTTCTTCGAGGCGGTGGGGGGCTTCTGCGCATCAGCGGCGAACAACCGCGTTTCGCTCAATCTCGCGGCGTCACGGACGGTTAAAACTGTCGTTCGTGCTGCGTGCGGTAGCGGCCGTCTCGAGTGCAGGTTACCAGATAAAAAGAGGTTCAAAAAAGTGGATAATTATGACCTTTGCCGTAGTTCCCAGCTCATCGTCTTCTCCCATCCAAATGCGATTGGCTACTCGAAATGAACCCCAAACAGCCCGCCAGTTCTCAGCTCGTCGGTTAGGACAGTCGGGTTTACGAACGCATGAATGTCAAACCCTTCGCGGAATCCTTCTTTAGGCAAGGCGTCGGAGTTCATAGTCACGAGATACTGGAACCCTTGCGCCTCAGCTTGGTCGGCTCCGAGCTGTAACGCTTTCGCAACCTGGCGTGTATCTACGCCATCAAAAAGGTGACTATCATGAATCAGGAACCCCGGCCCAAGGCCGCGGCGAGTGGCGAGCGTGGCGAGCATCATGTCGAAGCAGAAAATCTGCATGTTGCTGATGCCTTTGCTTCGCTGGGAGTCGATCTTCACGTCAAAGGTTGGTCCATTCGCAGTAGGCGCAATCGTCAGGCTTCCCGCTTGCTCGTAGAGCGCGTTCGACAACTCTTCGAACAGCACGATCGCCTCCTCGACTACCGAATCCCGCTCATGAAAGTCGTTCTGTAGCGCCTGAAGTAGTCGGGCGCGCTCGATCTCTAACTGCACTTTTGTGCTCTCGATTCGCTCGGCTATGTCGAGTTGCTGGCGAAGGGTTTCGACGTTTGCCTCCGCTCGCCCGACTTCCTCCTGGAGCCTGTTGTAATGCTCGAGAGCGCCGCCGGACTGCAAGATGCCCATCAGTTGTCCGCGGCGGCGGTCCAGTTCGGCGCGCTCGCCGTCGCGCACGATTATCCGTGCCTCGGCAGCATCGATCTCGCTCGATAAATGCGCTCGCCTGTTGCGGACGATCGCTGCGTGGAACTGTGCGACCTCCTCGAAACGACGTCCTACAGTGCCAGGCAGCACAACCCCGGCCTCTGCATAGAGTCGCCCGACGTCGTCCGTTGCGGGCGGCCGCTCGTCATCGAGCGCCGCCGTAAGTTGGTCGATTAGCTCCCGGTCGATCAAGTTGTCATTGTTCAGAGCAGTTATCGCCAGCGTGATCTCGGTCGCCTCCCGCTCCATCTCCGCGAACTCTGGAACCACGTTGAAGGCTTCTATCTGTCCCCGGAGTCGCCGGGCCCGTGTCTGCGCCACAGCGAGACGGGTGCGGAAGTCGGCGGCATTGCCGTAGAACCGCCCCAGATCGCCCTGCTTAGCAGCCTTCCGTAATTCGCCCATTGCCTTCTCCTGGGCTCGGGTCTCCTGAAATTCCTGCGCGATGCCGGCTTCAAGCCCGAGAAGGTAGGACACCGCCACCTGCTGATCCCAAGTCTGCTGCTGCCCCGAATGCTGTGTATGCCGCGCGAAACCGCCGCTGCCCTGCCTCCTTGCAAAGTAAGAGAACAGGGACCGAAACGCCGGGGCAAACCGCCGTTGCGGATCGGGATCAAGGGGCAGCCCGAACAAGAGTGCGCCGAGGTTCGTCTTCCAGTTCTCGTTTGACAAAACGAGATAACCGGTTTTGTCGTCGATGACGGGCGGGATAGGCCATTGCTCCGCCGCCCCCAGCACCCGGATGCGGCTCGGCTTCGATCCCGACCGGGCAACCGAGACGGTATGCCCTCCGAGGTCGATTTGCGCCTCGAACGTGGCCGCGGACAGCGTGTCCGACCGGAAGATGCTTTCGGGTTTAGCCCTACCTCCGAAGAGGAAGTGTATCAGCTCCACGAAGCTCGTCTTGCCCGCGCCGTTGCGGGACTGACGGTCATTGGCACCGGCGCTTTTCTCGGCGATGAGCACATTCAGCCCCGGCCGGAATGTGAGCGACTTAAAGCTCGGTAAGTCGCTTGTGACAGCGTGGATCATTCAGTGCCTTTCCGGAGTAGTCCGCCCTCGAATTCCACAGCCTTCATCGCGAAGAGCAGGTCAAGCGCAAGGACGAACCAATCGTAAGCGATCGGCGCGTGCTCCACCGACCCACCCCGTCTACGGCGCACTTCGTCCCAGACCCGTGACACCGTCATCGGACCGCGCAAAGCTGCGAGAATTTCTGCGCCGATGGTCAGCAACGCTCGCTCTGGACGGATATGCTTCGTGGGCAGGATCATGCACCTTTAGTCCCTTTTGGGTGATCTTCGAAGATATCGCACCTCTCGAAGAAATAGGACAGCACTGCCAAAACCGCTGCTTGTCGTGCAGCTGTGCCGAACATGCCGCCCGCGAAGTCCTGCAACGCGACGAAGATTGCCTCTGAGCTGCGACCTTCATTTTTCAGGACACGATAGCGCTCGCGGAATCCTTGGGCGATCTCCTCGCCGAAGCTTGGGTCGGGATAGCGGTCAAGGAACGCTTCTACAAGCGGTTCGCGCCGTCGACCCAGGCGAAGCATCCCGGCCGCGTCGTCGGACAGATCGTTTGCCGCGAGTTTGGAGGGTGAGGGGGCGAGAAGTGGAGGGGCGCCGCCCGGGTCCATGCGTTGAATTGAGGTAACGACAGGGCGCAGCGCCTCGAAGTCGAGAGACGCCAGCGTGCGTTGCGAAGGCACGGGGCCAAAAAGGTCTTCCAGCTTCGGCACTGCCAAGCCCATCGCGGTGTCGAACAACTCGGCATAGCCTGTTTCACCGACGTAGAGATCGGGGTGAGATTGTCGGAAGTCCGCGAGAAGTTGGGTCGCCGGCGCCGGAAGGCCGCTATCCGAATTGTGCACAAGGGACCATCTCATCATGCGATCCGCCCAATGCGCGACGGCCCCTTTGAAGTCCCGCCTTATCTTGGCGAGAAGCTTGTCGAGAGTAGGCGTGCTGGGACCGTAGCACTGAAAGACGGTCTTGTCGCTCGCTCGATAGCCGTCGCATTTGAGATCGCCCAGCTTGCCATAGGGCCGAACGGGCTCGAAATCGCCCGGATAAGCGTGTCCCATGATCCGTGAGAACAGATCTTCAAAGGCCGCTCCCTTCCGTTCGAGAAATGCAGTGCGAAAGTGCAGTCGGTAGAAGTGACGCTGGAGGTCATCCATGGTGAATGCCGAGTTGAACCATGGCGCAACGCTGTGGATTTGGCATTGTTCTCTTGCCAGAATTTTGAACTTGGGCGAGTTTCATGAATAAGTTCTGCCTGATGCTGATAGAATTGTCTACGAGCGGTATTTGGCGGCAATATGTCCAGTTTCCAGACCACAGGCCAGTATTCTTGAAGAGGGGTTTGAACTTAATCCGCTTGGATATGAGAGACTGTCCACGTGGACATATGTGCTCGTGAACCTCCAGTCAGCAGGAGCCAATTCGAGTGCGCAGAAGATTGTTCGAGTGCTCGAAGGGACATATCTGACATGAATATGCACCAAGCGTTATTCGAAGCTGCGATCGCCTTTTATTCCGGCACGTCCGTCAAGATGGTGTAATTTCCCGGGTGGCCTGAGTGCATGATCAGGCGGTCTGGGTTGTGATGCTGAGAATGGGGTCGGTCTCCGCTGCGTCGATTTCCGCGAAAGCCTCGACCAACATGTAGCGGCTTACCGTCTGCCACTCGTCGTTGTGCTCGAACAGCACCGCGCCGATCAGGCGGATGATGGAGGCCTCGTTCGGGAAGATCCCCACCACGTCCGCGCGGCGTTTCACCTCCTTGTTCAAAAACTCGATCGGGTTGGTCGAGTGCAGCTTCGTGCGGTGCTGGCGTGGGAATCCCATATAGGCCAGAACATCGTGCTCACTCTCGTCCATCAGGTCGGCCAGCTTGGGCCAACGGGTGCGGAGCTGCTCGGCGATATGCCGCCAGGTTTCGCCGGCCTGCTTGGGGTCGGATTGGTCGAAGGCCTGGATGGTGCCCCCATCTCCGTAAGGCACCTAATGACGAGGAATATTCCCGATAATGAAGTATTGGATTTTCTTGAAGCTGTCGCTCACACCGCACACTTCGTGATTCCCAGTCTCGATAAAAAGCCTGATCAATTGCGCTTTGAACTCGGGAAGCCAATCATTGTAAGCTGAGACAAAAACCAAGAAATTTCGGAGAGCAGCGTTTCCTGCCCATCTAAAAAGACAACCCCTGCCAAATAACATCGCTAATTTCCTCTATGTGCAACGCCCAAGCCGAGATAGAGGTCCCTCTTCCCTGCGCGCAAACCATTGGGCAAACTGCGCAAACTTATGGGGATCGCGCATGATTACACGCGATCCTACATTCCCTTAAAAATCCAGGTTCTCCACGCTCAGGGCGTTCTTCTGGATGAACTCGCGCCGCGGCTCGACCACATCTCCCATCAGTTTGGTAAAGAGATCGTCGGCCTCGGCCATATCCTCCACGCGCACCTGCAGCAGGGTGCGGGCGTCGGGGTCCAGAGTGGTCTCCCATAGCTGATCGGGGTTCATCTCGCCCAGACCTTTGTAGCGCTGCAACGACAAGCCCTTCTCACCCTCAGCGAGGATCGCGTCGAGCAGGTCCATGGGACCGTGGATCAACTGGCTGCGGTCTTTGCGCACAAGCGTGGCAGGCTGGTCGTAGACCTCTTGAAGGTGCTTGGTGAAGCTACCGGATTTCTTCGCCTCGCCGGAACGCATCATGCGGCCATCCAGCGTGCGCACCTCTTCGACGCCGCGCAGAATGCGGGCGAGGCGGATGCCGTGGTCTTGGGTGATGCGGCCCTGCCAGCCGCGCTCATATTCCAGCGCGATCAGGTTCAGACGGTCGGCCACCTTGTCAGCCACACCTTGCAGATCGCTGTCCACCGCGCCATCGACGAAGGCCCCGGCGATGGCGGCCTGTTCGAGAATGTGGCGCGGGTAATGCGTCGGGAAGGCTTCCAGAACGCGGCGCAACTGGCGGGCCATGTCGACCACACGGGTCAGGTCTTGGCCGCTGATCTCTTCACCGTTGCCCTGACGCAGCATTGCGCCGTCGACGCCCTGCTGGATCAGATAATCTTCCATCGCCGCTTGGTCCTTGAGGTAAACTTCGGACTTGCCACGCGACACTTTGTAGAGCGGCGGCTGCGCGATGTAGAGGTGACCGTTTTCGATCAGCTCAGGCATCTGGCGGTAGAAGAAGGTCAGCAAGAGCGTCCGGATGTGCGCGCCGTCGACGTCGGCGTCGGTCATGATGACGATCTTGTGGTAGCGCAGCTTGGATAGGTTGAACTCGTCCCGCCCGATCCCGGTGCCAAGCGCCATGACGAGGTTGCCGATCTCTTGGCTTCCCAGCATCCGGTCGAACCGCGCGCGTTCGACGTTGAGAATCTTACCCTTCAACGGCAGGATCGCTTGCGTCTGCCGGTCGCGGCCGGTCTGGGCGGAGCCACCGGCGCTGTCACCCTCAACGAGGAAGACTTCGGTTTTCGACGGGTCTTTTTCCGAGCAATCTTTGAGCTTCCCGGCAAGGAAGTTCACGTCCATCGCCGATTTGCGGCGCGTTAGTTCGCGTGCCTTGCGGGCTGCCTCGCGGGCCTGTGCAGCTTCGACGATCTTACCAACGATCTGCTTGGCCTCAGTAGGGTTCTCTTCGAACCATTCCGCCAGCTTTTCGTTCACCAGACCTTCGACCGCAGGACGGACTTCGGACGAGACCAGCTTGTCTTTCGTCTGAGAGGAGAACTTCGGGTCCGGCACCTTGACCGAGAGCACACAGGTGAGGCCCTCGCGGGCGTCGTCACCGGTGAAGTTGATCTTCTCGCGCTTGGCGATGCCGCTGGTCTGGGCGTAGCTGTTGATCGTCCGCGTCAGCGCGCCGCGAAAGCCCGCCATATGCGTGCCGCCATCGCGCTGTGGAATGTTGTTGGTGAAGGGCAGCACGTTCTCATGGTAGCTGTCGTTCCACCACATCGCCACTTCGATGCCGATGTCGTCACGCTCACCGGTGATGAAGATTGGCTCGGGCATGACCGAAGACTTGTGCCGGTCGAGGTATTTAACGAATTCCTTCACCCCGCCTTCGTAGAACAGCTCCGTCCGCAGCGGCTCGACAGGGCGTTCATCATTAAGGATGATGCGCACACCGGAGTTCAGGAAGGCCAATTCACGCAGGCGCTTTTCCAGTGTCTCGAAGCTGTATTCGAGGTTCGAGAACGTGTCGGTCGAGGCCATGAAACGGACTTCGGTGCCAGTGCGGTCGGTCTCGCCTACAACTTCGAGGTGCTTGGCAGTGAAGCCGCCTTCAAAGCGGGCGATATGCTCCTTGCCCTCGCGCCAGATGCGCAGTTCCAGCCAGTCAGACAGCGCGTTCACGACCGAGACGCCGACCCCGTGCAGACCGCCCGAGACTTTGTAGGAGTTGCTGTCGAACTTACCGCCTGCGTGTAGCTGGGTCATGATGACCTCGGCGGCGGAAACGCCCTCTTCCTCGTGGATGCCAACCGGAATCCCACGGCCATTATCGCTGACGGAAACGCTGGAATCTTCGTGGATCGTGACCGTCACCGCATCGGCATGACCGGCCAGTGCTTCGTCAATCCCGTTGTCCACGACCTCATAGACCATGTGGTGCAGGCCGGAGCCGTCATCGGTGTCCCCGATATACATGCCGGGGCGTTTGCGGACAGCCTCCAACCCTTTGAGAACCTTGATGGAATCGGCGCCGTATTCCTGTGGTGTCTGCGCGGTATCGGACATGCGGAAATAACCCTTCTCGTTTGCCCGATTTATAGTGTTTTAACCCGGCATTGTCACGCGAATGACACAAGATTTTGTGTCAGGCGAAGGGGATCACAAGGCCTACGAAAACCAGCATGGCGCCGGAGATGAGATTGATCCGCCGCAGGGTGCGCGGCGCGGTCAGAAAACCACGCACATGGCCGACCAAAAGCGCGATGGACAGGTTGCCGATCATGGGGATGAGGACCGACACGGCAAGGATTGCGGCAATGTCCGGGGCGGTGACGCTGCGCAGATCAAAGAACCCCGGCAGCACGCCGATGTAGAACAGCACAGCTTTCGGATTGCCGAGGATCGCGACGATGCCCGCGATGAAGCCGGACCACATGCCGGGGCGGGTGAGGCGGCTGTCGGTGGTGATCTTGTCGCCCGCCTGCCGGATCAGCGCCACGCCCATCAGAATGAACACCCCGCTTGCGATCCAGCGTAGCACCTCCATCATCGTATCAAAGACCGAGAGAACCCACGTGATGCCCAGCACCGCCACAAGCGGCCAAAGAATATCGCCAATCGCCACGCCAAGGGCGAGCGGCCATGCCGCCTGAAACCCACCAGAGAGTGCCCGCGCCATCAGGGCCAGCCAAACCGGGCCGGGGGTCAAGAAAAGGATCAGCAGCGCACCGCAGTAGAGCAGCAGATCGCTCGGGGTGAGGGTCACGGCATGACCTCCACCTTCGATAGACCGTCTTCCTCGGTGACTTCGACATATTGCGCTCGGTCGCCGAGGCTTTCGAACAGTTCAGGCCCTGTGCCGGTCATCCACGCCTGCGCACCCAAGGCGCAAATCTCATCATAAAGCGCTGCGCGGCGGGTGGCGTCGAGATGGGCGGCCACTTCGTCCAGCAGCAGCAGAGGCGGGGCGCCGAAATCGGCAGCGATGGCGCGGGCATTGGCGAGGATGAGTGACACCAGCAGCGCTTTCTGCTCTCCGGTGGAACAATCCCGCGCGGCGATGCCCTTGGCGGCATAGGTGCCCTCAAGATCGGCGCGGTGTGGGCCGATCAGCGTGCGCCCAGCGGCAAGATCGCGCATCCGGTTGTCTGACAGCGCTCGGCGTAGGGCCTCGGCGCTTTCGGGCATGTCGTTCAGCAGCGCGAGCGTTGCGATGGGGAAAGCGGTCTGCGCCTCTTCCTGTGCGGCCTCAAGGGCGGCCAAAGCCTGCAAGCGGTTGGCGTGAATCTGCGCTCCGGTCTCGGCCATGCGGGCCTCAAGTGCGGTGTACCACGCAGGCTCGCGCACCATGTCCTTGAGCAGCCGGTTGCGTTCGCGCATGGCCTTTTCATAACTAAGTGACAGTTCGGCATGATCCGGCAACATCGACAGCGTCACGCGATCTAGAAACCGCCGCCGCCCCTCGGCCCCTTCGATCCAAAGCCTGTCCATTGCCGGGATCAGCCAAAGCACCCGCGCAATGCGCCCCAGCCCGGTCTGCGCCGCAGCCTTGCCATCGATCTTGGTCTGCCGCGCAGCACCTGCTTCGGACCAGATGTCGATCTCATGCAGAACGGTGGGGCCGTGCAACAGCCCGGTCACCTTCCAGCCCAAAGCTTCGGGCCGCCGCGCCATGTCCTGCGCACTGGTCCGCCGCAACCCGCGCCCCGGAGAGAGCAGAGAGATTGCTTCGATGATGTTGGTCTTGCCCGCGCCGTTCGGCCCGTAGAGCGCTACGGGTCGCGCATCCATATCGATCACCGCGCGGCGGTGCGAGCGGAAGTGCGACAGGCTTAGGTTGGACAGATACAACTGCGTCATGGAAATCCGTTTTCTTTAAAAGAAAACGGTCCGGGAATTTCAAAAATTCCCGGCGGCGTCACACGCGCATCGGCATGACGACATAGACCGCCGAGGTGTCATTGCCTTCGCGCATCAGGGTCGGGTCGCCGGACGAGTTGAACAGGAAGACAGCGTTCTCGCGGTCCACCTGGCTGGCAATTTCCAGCAGGTATTTCGCATTGAAGCCGATCTCCAGCCGCTCGTCAGCATAGGCAACGGCAAGCTCTTCTTCCGCTGCACCGCTGTCAGGCGCGTTGACCGACAGCACCAGACGGTCTTCGTCGAGTTGCAGTTTCACGGCGCGCGAACGCTCAGAGGATACCGTTGCCACACGGTCCACCGCACGGGCGAAGTCGGCAGCATCGACCTCCATCTTGCGGGTGTTTCCCTGCGGGATCACGCGGGTGTAATCGGGGAAGGTGCCGTCGATAACCTTGGAGGTCAGGGTGATGCCGGGCGTGGCGAAACGGATCTTGGTCTCTGATACGGAAACCGCGATCTCCATCTCGTCGTCATCCAGCAGTTTGCGCAATTCGCCGACGGTCTTGCGTGGCACGATCACGCCGGGCATTTCAGCCGCGCCCTCAGGCATGGCGGCGTCGATCCGGGCGAGGCGGTGGCCATCGGTCGCCACGCAGCGCAGTGCCTTGCCGCTTTCGGCGTCTGCGATGTGCAGGTAGACGCCGTTGAGGTAATAGCGCGTCTCTTCGGTGGAAATGGCGAATTTCGACTTATCGAACAAGCGGCGCAGCACCGGGGCAGGGGCCGAGAAGTTCGAGGCATATTCCGACGAGGCCATAACCGGGAAATCCTCGCGCGGCAGGGTTGCGAGCGAGAAGTTCGAACGTCCGGCTTCGACGGTCAGGCGACCTGCGGCAGTGTCAGCGGTGAGGTTGATCAGCGCCCCATCGGGCAGCTTGCGCACGATCTCATGCAGCAACGTGGCTGAGACGGTGGTGGCCCCGGCGCGTTCCACCTGCGCGGCGACCTTATCGACCACTTCGATATCCAGATCGGTGGCGCGGAAGGAGACATCGCTGCCTTCGGCTTCGATCAGCACGTTGGCGAGAATCGGGATGGTGTTGCGGCGCTCGACCACGGATTGGGCTTGCGAAACGGCCTTGAGCAGTGCCGCGCGTTCGATGCTGAATTTCATATGCCTTCTCCCAATACCGATTGCCGGGAGAGGCAAACTACCCGGTTCCCACGCTTACACAAGAACTTTTGTGGCTTTGTTGAGGTGAATGCAAGAGGGGCGCAGGCTGCGCCCCTGATCGCTGTTTAACCGTGTCTTGAGGACAACCCCTCAAGCAGCAGTGCTTAGGATTCGAGCGCCCGGCGCAGCAGTTCCAGATCCTCGGCAATCTGACCGTCAGAAACCTTCAGTTCTTCGATCCGGCGCACACCGTGCATGACGGTGGTATGATCGCGCCCGCCAAAGCGACGGCCAATCTCGGGCAGGGAGCGGCTGGTCATTTGCTTGCACAGATACATCGCCACCTGACGCGGGCGGGCATAGCTGCGCAGGCGCTTGGGGCCGATCATATCGCTCAGACGAATGTTGTAGTGATCCGACACTTTCCGCTGGATTTCCTCGACCGAAATTTTGCGCTCTGAGGCGCGCAGCACGTCGGCCAGACAGTCCTGCGTCAGCCCCATGTCGATCTCGCGGCCCACGAGCGAGGCGAAAGCGAACAGACGGGTCAGCGCACCTTCGAGGACGCGGACGTTCGAGGTGATGCGATGAGCGAGGAATTCCAAAACGCCATCGGCGACTTCGAGGTCAGGGTAGGTCTTGCGCTGCACTTCGACCTTGCTTTGCAGAATGCCGAGCCGAAGCTCATAGTCCGTCGGGTGTAGGTCCACGATCAAGCCGCATTGCAGGCGTGATTTCACGCGGTCTTCGAGGTCTTTGATCTCACCCGGTGCGCGGTCGGCAGAGATGATGATCTGCTTGTGCTGGTCTACCAGCGCGTTGAACGTATGGAAGAACTCTTCTTGGGTGGAATCCTTGCCCGCGATGAACTGGACGTCATCAACCATCAGAACGTCGACCGAACGGAAGATCTCTTTGAAATCCATCATCTTGCGGTCGCGCAGAGCTTGCACGAAGCGGTACATGAATTGCTCGGCAGAAAGGTACAGCACATTCATATCCGGGCGGCGCTCGTGCAGTTCGCGCGCAATGGCGTGCATGAGATGCGTTTTACCCAAACCGACGCCGCCATAGAGGAACAGCGGGTTAAAAGTGACCGGGCCACCTTCGGCGACACGGCGCGCGGCGGCATGGGCCAGTTCGTTGGGCTTGCCAACGACGAAATTGTCAAAGCTGAAGCGCGGGTCGAGCGGGGCGGTGCTAAGCTGTGTATTGGCGGAGGGCTTCACGGCAGCCGTGGTTTGTCGCGCAGCCGGGGCGGGCTTGTCGGCGGCGTTGGCGGGCTGCAGGTTCAGCGCGAAGTTCAGCCGCGTGGCATCGGTGCCAGCCGCGTTGATCTCATGCAAAATCAGGTCCGAGAAATTCTGACTGACGTAGTTGCCGAAAAAGTTCGTAGGCACTTTGAGTGTCACGATACCGTCTTCAACATCGCCAGGCACAAGCGGCTCAATCCAGGTGGTGTAGTTGTTTTGCCCCACGGTCTTTAGAAGCCGCTGTTTGATCTCGCCCCATTGATCTTGTGTCAT